>JADGQR010000139.1 GCA_017881685.1 Gemmatimonadaceae bacterium | reverse complement strand
GGCAGGCTCGGAATTCTGATTGTCTTACCCGACTCGGCGCGGTACTGCTTGCCGCCAGTGCGGATGATTGCGTATGCCATATGATAACTGCAGGAGTGGGAAACGGTTACAGCCTTTCAACTTAGACAGTACGGAGGCAGATGTCAATTTCTCCCGGTCCTCGATTTCTGCGGAAAGCGCATCGAGGACTGTGCGGACTCAGGACCAACGGTCATCAACGATCGACGACTAAGTGCGAATTGCGGACCTACTACGGTAGTCCTCAGTAGTCCTGCATTTCTGTTTGTAACCGCTCATCCTCGATCCGCAATTAGTCGTCGATCGTCGATGGCTTTTATTCCTGAGTCAGCAAGGGTCCTCAGTCGTCAATCGCCCTTAAGCGACGGCGTACTGCTGGGTGACGTCGCGCCCCTGACCCTTCACGACCAACTTGAACTCGTCGGGCTTAAGGAGGGGATCGTCCCTGAGCTCAAGCGAGAACGAAGCGGTCTTCTGAAGGCGCGAGACGAGCTCCCTCTCCTGCTCGAGGACGTACATCGCGACATCGGGATGCAGCTTGACCAGCAGGTTGTCCTTGCGGCCCTCGACCACCATTCGGCGAACTGAGCGCTCCATTCTCCGGACAATCGTCTCCGGCGTGAAGACGCGTCCCGTACCTTCGCAGGTCGGGCACGGCTCGGTCATGCTCTGGTAGTGACTCTGACGTACGCGCTGGCGAGTCATCTCGATGAGGCCCAGGTCGCTGACTGCAAACGCCTTCGTTCGGGCTCGGTCGCGGGACAGATGGTTCCTGAGCTCCTGAAGGACTTTCTCGCGAGACGCCTTCGTCTCCATGTCGATGAAATCGCATACGATGATTCCGCCGACGTCCCGAAGACGGAGCTGCCGGGCGATCTCGGCCGCTGCCTCCATGTTCGTGCGGAGCACGGTCTTCTCAGGATCCTTCTTGCCCGTGTAGCGACCCGAATTGACGTCGATCGAAACGAGCGCTTCGGTTGGCTCGATGATCAGGTAGCCGCCAGAAGGCAGCTCGCAGCGGCGCTTGAACGCGTCCCGAATCTCGGATTCAATTCCGGCTGTGTCGAATAACGGAATCCGGTCCTCGTAAAGCTTCACGCGAGGAATCAGATCCGGCGCCACAGTCTTCAGATATTCGTTGACTTCGGCGTGAACCGGCTTCGAATCGATCGACAAGCTGTCCACCTTCGCGCTGAACAGGTCGCGGACGAGTCCACGCGTGAGTCCAGTCTCGCGATGAATCAGCGCCGGCGCGCGGGTAAACTGGCTCTTTCGCTTGATCTTCTTCCATTGCGCCATCAGCGTCTCGAGATCGCGCTTGAGAGCCTCTGGCGTGACGTCCTCGCTGACGGTTCGGACGATGACACCGCCTGACTTGTCAGGCAGAATCGCCCCGACCTGCTCCTTGAGACGCTGGCGCTCGGCTCCGGCGCCGATCTTTCTGCTCACTCCGACCCGCGATGAGTCAGGAATGTACACGAGGAATCGGCCGGCCAGAGAAATCTGAGCGGTAACGCGCGGACCCTTCGTGGAGATCGGCTCTTTGGACACCTGAACCATTATCTCCTGGCCGCGCTTCAGAGCGTCCTGAATCGGAGGCGCGGTCTTGCGACTTCGGCGTCCGCCTCGACCGCCCTGCCATGCGGTCTTGCCATTTGACTTCGCGACAGCTTCGGCCGGATCGAGCGTCTCGTCATCATCTTCGTCTTCGTCCTCGTCGTCTTCGGCATCTTCAGCCGATTCGCGAACAAGGTCAGAGGCGTGAAGAAAGGCACTTTTTTCGGTGCCGATGTCGACGAAGGCGGCCTGGATTCCGGGGAGGACAGCCTCGACCCGGCCAAGGTAGATGTCGCCGACCATTCGGCGGTTGTCTGGACGATCGACGAGAAGCTCTACGAGCTTTCCGTCCTCCAGTATCGCCACACGCGTCTCACGCGTGCCGGCGTTGATGAGGATTTCTCTTTTCATCGTGACCCGCCAGCTTCCCGCGACGGCGACTCGGCGTCACGGACCTGATGGCGGATAATCCCTTAGTGTGGGTGCGCTTCGGAGCGACACCTATTGTTCACAAACCTGTCAAGCGAGCGCTCGGTCAGACATGCTGGCGGGCAGCGCGAGTCGCGCACTTACCCACATGCTGTCCAAGCCATATTCGATGGCAAAATGTAGTGGCTCCAACGCCGTTCGTGCAATAGCGACAACAACTTAGAGGCCTTTTATCATCCTCAGCACGAGCCATCCCATCACAAGAAGGTATGTGATTCCCGCTTTCCATTCGCCGTGCCTCATGTACAGATCGAAGCTGAACAGACCCTGCTCCGCCTCCGCGTCTTTCCAGGGAGTTACCCGTGGTACGAACGCCGGAACGTTGGCCGAATATCTGTCGTATGCCTCAGGAAATCGTTCCCGGATGTTCACGCGTTCCCGCTCCATGGTTGGAGCGTACACCAAGACCCAGAATGCGACGACCACCAGCAGCAGCGACCAGTGCGCGGCAATCGCGAAGCCGGCGCCGATCAGGAAGCTTCCGAAATACAGGGGATTCCTCGTGTGAGCGTAAGGCCCGGTCACAGCCAGCTTCTTGTTCTTGACGATGTGTCCGGACGCCCACGCCCTGATGATCACTCCAGCAAACGCGATTGCCGCTCCAACCGGAAGCGTGACCGGTGTCGGGCGGGCCCAGATCAGGTAGGCGATGCCGAGGACGAAGCCAAGCGGGAGACGAAGCTTCTTGGCCAGTTCGGAATATGTCAATCGAGCAGCCCGCGCAGCAGGTGACGCGCGATAACGACACGCTGAATCTCGGAGGTGCCTTCACCGATCTCACAGATCTTCGCATCACGCATCATGCGCTCGACCGGATAATCCTTCGTGTAGCCATAGCCGCCGTGGATCTGAATCGCCTTGATGGTGGTTCGCATCGCCAGCTCCGAACAGAAGAGCTTCGCGATGGCGGCTTCCTTTCCGAACGGTCGCTTGTTCTGCGCGAGCCACGCAGCGTGGAACATGAGATGTTTCCCTGCCTCGATTTCCGTCGCCATGTCGGACAGCTGAAACTGGATTCCCTGGAACTGGGCGATCGGGCGTCCGAACTGCTTTCGCTCGCTTGCGTAACGGAGGCTCTGCTCGAGCGCACCTTCAGCGATTCCAAGTGAAAGTGCGGCGATCCCGATTCGTCCGGCATCGAGAGTCTGCATGAAGTTGATGAAACCCATGCCTTCGCCGCCGAGTCGGTTTTCTTCGGCGACTTCGACGTCCTCGAAAATGAGCTCGCGTGTATCCGAGGCACGCCAGCCGAGCTTGTCCTCTTTCTTGCCTGCGCGGAATCCGGCCATGCGCGGCAGCGACGGCTCGTCGCCAATTGTGGCGGTGCCTCGATGAGAGAGATCTGCCTCCTTCGTCATGATGAAGGAACTGATTCCTTTCGTTCCGGCCTTTGGATCGGTGACCGCAGTAATGACGAAGATCTCGCCGACTCCGGCATGCGTGATGAAGATCTTGGAGCCGTTGATGAGGTAGCGGCCGTCTTTCTTGACGGCTGTCGTCTTCGTACCGGCGGCATCGCTACCTGCGCTCGGCTCGGTTAGCCCAAATCCGCCGAGTACGCGGCCTGACGCGAGCAGCGGAACGAATCGCTCCTTTTGCTCGCGAGTTCCGAAATTGACGATGGGCGAAGTGCCGAGGGTCGTATGCGCGGAGATCGTAATGCCGTGAGATGCATCGACCTTTGCCATCTCATGAATCGCGATCATGTAGCTGAGAAGGTCGAGGCCCGCTCCGCCAAGCTCCTCGGACCACGGAATTCCGAGGAGGCCAAGCTCGCCCATCTTCTGAATGTTCTCCCACGGGAATTCCTGGGAGGCGTCGAAGCGAGCGGCTACAGGGGCGACTTCATCACGCGCGAACTCACGCACCATATCTCGAACAGCGATGTGCTGTTCGCTGAAGTAAAGTGAATCATCCATTGGCTAAGCGGCTTCGGTCTCTTCTGAGTTGCGAATCACGGCAAGGAATTTCTCGCCGTATCGCGCCAGCTTCATCTCGCCGACTCCCTTCACGCCAGCAAGGGATTCGAGTGAAGCCGGTCGCCGCACCGCCATATCAGTCAGGGTGCGATCGGAGAATACAATATACGCTGGAACCTTTTCCTCGCGGGCTATCTCGATGCGCTTCTGCCTGAGGGCGGCGAGCAGCTTCTCCTGTGAGGCGTCGAGCTCGACGTCTACCTCGGCAGTGACTGGAGTCGCTCGTCCGCGCGCGTTTTCGGGCTTTCCATACCGTCCGACAGCCTTGGATTTCCGCTTGCGCGTTTCGAGGGCTGAGGTGTCTCTCTCCAAGGTGGTGCCGAGGCAGTTGTCGCAGCCGGAGCACCTGGAGGTTGCTGCGGGATCGCCAAAGTATCGAAGGACGAACGCGCGTCGGCATGACTTTGCGTACGCGTATTTCTGAACAGCCTCGAGCTTGGAGAGCTCAGCGCTTCGCCGGCGATCGATCGTTGCCCAGTCGACTTTGAAAACCGCAAGAGGCGCGCGTGAATCGGCGAGTCGCAACCCTGAGTCAGCACGCTCCCAAATCAGAATCTGTCTCGACTGAAGAGCGTCGAGAATGCCTGTAGCGCCAGCGCGCCCGTTGAGGCCCGGTGGCAGCGAATCGAGATCGAGCGCAAAGCCAGTCTGCAGCTTTTTTCCGCCGAGCTTCCAGAGTGCTCGAAGAAGGCCGAGCTCCGGATTCGCCGTTCCCGTGATTTCTTCCTTGATCCGCTCAGGCGAGGCGAGCAACCGAACGAACACTGACGACGGGGACCCGGACGCACCAGCGACGGCTCCAGCCTGGGAAAGAATTCGCAGTGCGCTTTCGATCTCGCGTGGACTGGTTTTGCCGCCGACGAGCGGAAGAATGTCTTCTGGCGTTGACGGCAACGTCTTTCCGGCGGCTGCATGGCGGCTCAGTGCGGCGTAGACCTGCTCGACAAGCTTGCGCTCCGGATATGCGCCGCGAATGAAGAACTCGTGCGTGAACCGATCGGGGAACGAGTGCAGCAGATACACGTCGGAATGTTTTCCGTCGCGCCCTGCTCTGCCCGCTTCCTGGTAATAGGCCTCGAGCGTTCCCGGCATCGAATGGTGAATCACGACGCGCACGTTCGGCTTGTCGATTCCCATTCCGAACGCATTGGTCGCGACAATCGCGCGAATGCGCTCGTTCATGAATGCATCCTGGACTTCGCGACGGTGTTCGTCATCGAGTCCGGCGTGGTAGCCGGCCGACGGAATGCCCCGCTGCTCGAGCATGAACGCAATTCGGTCGACAGACTTGCGCGTTGACGCATACACGACTGCGAGGCCGTCGTTCTTCTTCAGGGTGCTGACGAGGAGCGAGTCCTTCTCGTCGTCGTTGCGCGCGGGAAGAACATTGTACGAGAGATTAGTTCGATCGAATCCGGTGATGATCGTTCGCGGGCGAGTGAGCGTGAGCTGCCGGCAGATGTCGTCGCGAACTTCCGGAGTTGCTGTTGCCGTGAGTGCGACCGTCGGCGGCTCTCCAAGTTTCTTTCTTGCTTCCGCAACGCGAAGGTAGCTTGGACGGAAGTCGTGTCCCCACTGGCTTATGCAGTGCGCTTCGTCGACTGCAAGCAGGCTGATCCCAATGTCGCCGAGTCGTGTGGCCACGTTGCCGAAGTCGAAGCGCTCGGGAGCGAGATAGAGAAGCTTGATCTCGCCGCGAGCAGCGCGGGCGAGCCGGTCCTGCACCTGCGCCGACGTGAGCGTGCTGTTGATGAATGCGGCTGGAAGGTTTCGAGCTTCGAGTGCATCCACCTGATCCTTCATTAGAGAGATCAGTGGAGAGACGACGACAGTCAGCCCGGGAAGCACGAGTGCCGGAATCTGGTAGCAGACAGATTTGCCTCCGCCCGTGGGCAGCACGACGAGCGTGTCGTGGCCGGCGAGTACCGACTCGATCGCGGCCTCTTGCCCGGGTCGGAACTGGTCGTAGCCAAATGCTGACTGCAAGGCAGCGCGTGCCTGCGCGAGGGTCGGTCGGCTCATCGGACGACCATTCCGCATCTCGTCGTGGAGACCGTCACCCCGTTGGCTCGCGGGGCATCAATTGTCGGCGCCAGAAGAATCGCGAAGTTCGGCATTTCTACGGGAGCAATCTATACCGATGCCGGCTTCTCCTGCGTCACTCCGTAGCGCTCGACTGCGACTGAAATCCGCTGGATCACTTCCGATGACTCGATGGTCGGCATCACGTCCCATCTCGGAGTGCGATTCGACGGATCAGGAGGCGAGTCAACTGGCGTGTAATGATCGACCCATAGATCCGAGTAGGCTTTCCATGGACCGACCCGCCACGGATTGGTGTGTCCGTAAATACCAATAACTGGAACGCCGAGTGCGCGTGCGATGTGGACTGGGCCGGTGTCAGGCGCGATCAGGAGTTTGCTTCCTCCGATGATCCATGCGAGACGTCGGACAGAATCGCCCATCGCCAGCTCGATGTTGGCTGAAGAAAGCTTGACGATTTCATCGGCGATCGATTGTTCCCTTTCTCCAGGTCCGCCGGTGATCACGACCCGAAAGCCGAAATCCTTTTCGAGAGCATTCGCTACGTCAGCCCATCGCTCCGGGGCCCAGTCTTTCTTCATTGAAGCAGAGGCGGGGACGATCGTGGCAACCGGACGACTTCCGAAACGATCGAAGAATGTCGTCTGTGCGGCAGTTTCCCCGGGTGTGAACCGAATTCTCCACTCAGGATTTGCCGGATTAACACCGAGATACCCGGCAAATTCCAGAAACATGTCCGCAGTGTGAGCCCATGGACGCGACGGAAGGTGTTCGTTGGACGCGAAATGAACCCCCTCGAACGAACGGTCCTTCCCGAAACCGACACGACGCTTCGAGCGATGAATGATCGTCGGCCAGATGCTCTTGGTGTAGACGTTGAAGTTGAGCGTCAGATCGGGTTTTGGTTCTGCGCGGAGATCGCGACGAAGCTGGGCGATTCCACTCAGTCCATCCTTGCGATTGTAAACGACGACGCGATCGATGGCATCGTGATTCCGCAAGATCGCAGACGGCATCGGCTCGACGACCCACGTGATGTGAACGTCTCGATCGGCATCCTTGATCGCGTTAACTACTGGCAGTCCATGAACCACGTCTCCCAGTCCCGTCAGGAGAACGATGCGGATGTGTCGCGGCAAATCGGGCGTACCCTGCGCGACGACGGGCATCAGGCCTGAGGCTGTTGTCGAAACCACTCGACGAAACGGCGGATTCCCTCGTCCATCGTCGTGCCGGGATTGTATCCGAGAACGCGCCGGGCTTTATCGACGCTCGCGAAAGTTCGCTGCACGTCGCCGGGTTGCGGCGGCATCCTGTCGAGCGTGGCCGTCACTCCGAGCTCTGACGAAAGCATCTCGACCAGACGCGCGAGTGATGTTGTGGTATTCTCTCCGAGGTTGACCGTTTCGAACGCGCCGGCATCGGCCGATTGCGTCCAGCGCAAGGCTCCTTCGACGCCGTCGATGATGTCATCGACGTACGTGTAGTCGCGCTCCGTATCGCCATTGCCGTAGAACGGAATGCTTTTCCCCGTCGACATCAATCGCGCGAACTTGTGGATGGCGAGATCGGGTCGCTGCCTGGGCCCGTAGACGGTGAAGAAACGCAGGCACATCACGCTCAGCCCGTAGAGGTGAGCGTAAGTGTGGCACAGCAGCTCTCCGGCGCGTTTCGTCGCAGCGTATGGTGAGATCGGGGTCGTTGCGGGCTGGTCTTCCGAAAAAGGAACTGGCGTCGAATCACCGTAGACGCTCGAGCTCGATCCGAATACGAACGAACGGATGCCTCTGCGCCGAGCGATCTCGAGTATTGCAGCCGTCCCTTCGACGTTTGTTCTAACGTACGCTTCAGGATTTTCGAGCGATGGCCGAACGCCGGCGCGTGCTGCGAGATGGATAACCGCGTCGATCTTTTCCTCACCAAGCCCGTCCTCAACTGCTCCGCGATCGCAAATGTCGGCGATGATGAGGCGAGCGTCTCCGGATTCGAGAACGTTCTCGATGTTCCGGTGCTTGATCGCCGAATCGTAGAACGGGTCGAACGAATCGACGATGACGATCGCCTGCCCTTTCGCCACAAGGCGGTCGCAGAGATGACTTCCGATGAACCCGGCTCCGCCGGTGACGAGTACTGTCACGTCAGACCGCGCGCGCGAAATGGCCGCGGGTGAATTCCTTCCCGACGACGTCGCGGGGCGACCATGCCGGCATCGGCTCGTCGTTCTCGAGCGAGTCCAGTAAAGCGCGATAGCCAGCCGTGATGCGAGGTATGTCGTCATGCCGAGCGTTGAACAGGAGTCGATAGCCTCTGACTCCTCCGCGCCACAGGCGAGGAATGAACTCCGAAGCTTCTATCGGCCGCGAATGAAGCAGACGATTCCTGCAGGCGCTGTCTGTCGCTACAGCGAACGCATATCCAGCCGGATCGATGATCTCGACGTCGGTATGATCGCGGACGCACAGGTCGCGACAGGTTGTCGGCTCGCGGTCGAACGCGGCGGACAGCACGCAGTGCTCGATGATCATGCCTTCAGGTCGTCCGTAAACGACGGCCTCGAACGCCGCGCCGTGCCACGGCTTTGAAACCGCCAGCATCTCGTCGGTCGTCAGCTCCACCGAGAGGACGATGCGCGAAGCACCAAGCGCGAAGATCCCGGAGGCAGTGTGCTGATTGAAGCAGTTGACCGCGTAATCAGCGGTGACGTCGCGACCCTGCTGCGATAGCTCCGCAACGAGTCCCAGATGTCCTGTAGAAAGAGGCAATCCGAGATCCAGCCATTTGGCCAGAGATCGACGCTCAGTCGGTCTCACGATGCTTGGCAGGCGCAGGCTCAGTCGAACGGCCTGGTCCGCGAGATCAGCGGCAAGTGCGCGGACGCGCGTCAGGGGCGGCATTGGATGACGCAGGAACGGGTCGAGCGATATGTCAGTCGCGCCGGCTGCAGCCGCGGCACGAGCGTCTTCGATCGAGAACGTTTCTGCGACGAGCCGGAATGTCGAATCATTCTGCGGGTTCGAGATCGCGACGTGTGACACAGCGCTGGAGATTCGATCCTTTCGCTCCTGCGTCAGTCCTGCTTCGGCCCATGAGAGTCGCTGCTCGAGACCTTCGGTCGCGTGCTGGCGCATTCGGTTGAGCTCGCTGACAGGAATGAAGAGGTTCGGCGCGAGAGCTGAGATGTCGACAGTTCCAAGAATGAATCTCGTCTCGCCAAGCCGACCGAGCTGGTCGCGAAGCTGTTTCTCGTCGAGCGATCTCTTCTGTGCGGGAAGCAGCGCAATGTCGCTTTGAATCGTCACTGCATCCGAGCCGGAGCTGAAGACGAGCTTGAGCGGGCTTCCGGCAGCTCCAAACGCCCGCACGTCGAGACGATTTCGATTGCGGTCAGTTGGTAGCGTCACTTCGGCGAAGCTCGCCCGCGCCGATCCCATCAGAGTTGCATCGAAGCTGCGAACGACTTTCGAGTTGTCGGGAATGCGACGATGAGTACGAATCGCCTGCCTGTATCCATCCCGGTCGCTGATGGTTCTGATGCGATCGATCGTGAATCCTATGGTTTCCTCGCTTGAACCTGAAGGTGGCTCGAGGGCGATTCCGTCGCCGGCGACGAGAGGCGCGGAAACCTGGACGATTACTTCCGAACGTTCCGTGCCGAGCACGCTTCCCAACTCGGCGCCGCGATTGTCCGGGTGCGAGCGCGTCACGTAATCGCGACCAGCCCTTCCCTTGTACATGCCCGGAGTGAAGCCACGACTGAAGATCTGCACGAGCTCCTGCACCTGTTCATGCGGAAGCTCTGCGTTCTCTCCTTCTGCGACTTTGTCGAGCGCGTCGCGGTAGTTCTTCGTCACGACCGCGACGTACTCAGGCTTCTTTTTTCGCCCTTCGACTTTCACGCAGCCAATTCCAGCTGCAGCGATGTCGGCAAGGCTGTCGTACGCGCCAAGGTCGCGTGCGGATATCAGGTAACCAGTATCGAGAGTCTCACCGCTGTCGATATCGCGAAGCGTGTAGTCCTTGCGGCATGACTGCGCACACGATCCGCGATTCGCGCTTCGCTCGGAGATCATGCCTGACATGTAGCACTGGCCGGAGTACGATATGCAGAGAGCGCCGTGAATGAACGTCTCGAGGCCAAGCGCGGGCACCGCATTCCGAATCTCGCGAATGTCTTCGAGAGTGTTCTCGCGCGCGAGCACAACGCGCTCGACGCCGAGCTGTTTCATCACAGAGGCGCCTGCCGAATCGTGGACGGTCATCTGCGTCGAGCCGTGAATCTCGAAGCCGGGATACACGGCCTGAATCAGTCGAACGATTCCGATATCCTGAACGATTGCCGCATCGATGCCGCGATCGATTGCCTGCCCGAGAAAATCGAGAGCGTCCTCGAGCTCTGCCGGCTTGACCAGCGTGTTGAGCGTCAGATAGATCCTGGCTCCTCTCGAATGGGCGAGCCGACACGCGATCGCGACTTCATCGAGAGTGAGCTGAGCACCCTCGTCGCGCGCATTGAATCGCTCGGCGCCCAGGTAAACTGCGTCTGCCCCGTTCGCGACCGCAGCGCGTACGGCATCGAGCGAGCCAGCGGGGGCCAGCAATTCAGGAATTATGTTCTTTTTCGGCACGTCTCAATCTAGCGACGAGGGGCTCGAAACAACTTTTACGGCTGTCTGCTGACTGCTAACCGCTGAATCAGACGCCGATTAACTCGCGGTAGAGTGACATCATGCGCATGGTGAGCGGACCCGGAGATCCGGTGCCCACCGGCTTTCCGTTCAATGTCGTTACCGGGACGACTTCGGTCGTCGTGCCGGTGAGGAACAACTCGTCGGCAGTTTCAACCTCGGCCTCGGTCAGCGGCTGGAAGCGGATATCGATTCCAGCGCGCTCGGCTGCCTGGATCACCAGTTCCCGTGTAACTCCCGGAAGGATGAGGTTCGAAAGGGGCGCTGTGCGAACTTCGCCATGAACCACACCAAAAAAGCTCGTATGCGTTCCCTCGAGGACGACGCCGTCGCGGATTAGGATCGCTTCGAACGCGCCGTTTTCCTTCGCCTCCTGATTTGCCATGCAGTTGGCGATCAGGGAAATCGTCTTGATGTCGCAACGCGACCATCTCATGTCGGGCCGCGTGATTGCGCCGACCCCAGACGTCATGTCTCCGGGATTCGGAAACGGCGCAGCGTAGGCGTACACCGTTGGCCGAGGATGACTCTTTGGAAATGCGTGCGTGCGAGGCGCTACGCCGCGAGTCACCTGGAGGTAGACCATAGTCCTTCCGGATTCGGCGAATCCGTTTCGTTCGAGCAGCTCCTGAAAGACTGTCTCGAGAGGATCAGCGATGCTGGAATCGATCCTGGCTTCGACGAGACTGCGCCGCAGCCGGTCCATATGACGATCGAGCGCAATGAACCTGCCATCGTAGGCCGCGGCCACTTCGTAGATACCGTCGCCGAGGAGAAATCCGCGGTCATCGGGCGATACGCGGACTTCGCTCTTTGCGACGTAGCGGCCGTCGAAGTAAACGATTTCTGAACCCGCTGCAGACGCGGGCTGCGCAATCGGCGATTCAGCGGTAACTGTGTTCGTCATCTCTGGCTTCCGCTCTTGTCAAGGAAGCGAAGAAGAACTGCAACCGCGAGACATCCGATGGCGGCCCATCGCAACGCTGGTATGTCGGTGCGAATCCCGAGCCCGAACAGAATTGCAGCGGAAAGCGCCAGTGCGATCTTCGCAGTTGTGAACGGGTTCACTTCTGAGCGTCCGATGATGGAAGTGATGACTTGCGCGCCTCGTCGTCGGGGACAGAGATGACCATGCGAAGAAGCGCCGTCGAAAACACCTTCCCCTGCGCGTCAGTCTTGAGTGACAACGTTCCTCCACCATCGAGCGCACCGTGCAGGAGAAAATTGAGCGCGTTGAGATTTGGCAGCTCGAAGCGAACGACAGGTCCGTCGATCGAGCCCTTGAAGTGCTCGGCGACTGCATCTCTCGTGACGTAGCGTTCGAGGATCGGATACCACTTTGGCTTGAGAGCAATCAAACCAACGTTGGCCGTGTCACCCTTGTCACCTGATCGTGCATGCGCGATGTCGAGCAGACGGACGTTCATCAGAGAATCTCCACCTTCGTCGTGACGACCGACTTGTCGACGAGCGCCGGCCAGTAAGCCACAATCTCCTCGACCTTGGGTCGTCCACCCGCGAATCCAGTAACACTTGGCGGACCGTTGAGAACGAGCGGAGCAATCTCGCGAGTGAAGCGCTCGACCGCAGCGCGATCGTTCCCGCGCACGCCGAATCTCAGTTGAACTTCGGGATAATCAGTCGTTACAGGATTTCGTGAAGCAAGCACGCCGTGTGTCGCCGAGGCTCCGACGAACTCAGTGAGGATGTGGTCGAAATGAAGTCCGAGCCGCTCCAGTCGCTCGCGAAGAACCTTGTCAGCGAGCTGGGCCTTCTCGAGCGCATCAGGCCACGAATACACGAGCGTGCCGACTGCCTTGAATCCGGCGCGGTATGCGATCGACACCTTGAGCTTGTCGGTTGACGGACGTCCCTGAATTCCAGAGACGCGCACGCGATCAGGTCCTTCCTGCTCCAGATGGATCGTCGTGAAATCCGCGACCACGTCGGGCGTGATGTACTCGTGCGGGTCGCCCATCTCGTAAACGAGCTGCTCGGAGACCGACGGAACGCTCACGCGTCCGCCGGTGCCAGCATGCTTCGTGATCACGAACGTTCCGTCAGCCTTGGCTTCAGCGATTGGATATCCGACGTTCGCGAGGTCCGGGATCGAGCGCCAATCGTAGAGACAGTTACCGCCAGAGCACTGAGCGCCACATTCGATGATGTGTCCGGCAATGATTCCTGCGGCGAGATGATTCCAGTCGGTAGCCGACCAGCCGAACTCGTATCGAAGAGGAGCCATGGTCAGCGCGGTGTCCGTTGACCGTCCCGTGATGACAATATTTGCATCGCGACTCAATGCTTCGACGATTGGAGTCGAGCCGATGTAGGCGTTGGCCGACAGAACGCGATCACGGATTGTCGAAAGCGGCTCGCCAGTCTCCATGTTCGCGAGCGAATGTCCATCCGCGATCAGCTCGTCGATGCGGCCGAGCAGATCGTCGCCGGTCACGACTCCGATGCGAATCTTGCCGCCGACGCCTTTCGATTCGGCGAGCTTTCGAATCGCGGCAGCGCAGGCTGGTGGATTTACTCCGCCGGCATTCGCGATGACGCGAACACCACGATCGACAACGGCTGGAAGCACGCTTTCAATCGCGCCGACAAAATCGCGAGCGTAGCCCATCGACGGGTCGCGTTCCTTCTGCTTCTGAAGGATCGACATCGTGACCTCGGCCAGATAGTCGAGCATCAGATAATCAATCGGTCCGCCTTCGGCCTGCTGACGAGGGGCCTCGAGCGAATCGCCCCAGAAGCCCTGCCCTCCCGCAACGCGAACTACTTCTTTCACAGCGTGTCTCCGAGATGTGCGGGAAGGACGAAGGGTCCGAGGTGCGGCCCTCTGTTCTGAAGCGACGTTCTCAACGCCATTGCGAGGACGTCGCGAGTGTCTTCTGGATAAACAATCGCGTCAACAAACCCGCGCGCCGCCGCATAGCGTGCGTCGAGCTGATTTTCATACTCGGCTCGCATTGCATCGACTGCCGCGGACACTTCAGGTGCCGGCTCCTGGCCCTGCTTCTTCGCTGCATCGAGGGTTGGACCGTGCACCGCCTGGACTGCAGACTCGCCTTCCATCACTGCCATGCGACCGGTTGGCCAGCTGAAGATGAAATCCGGATCGAAGCCCTGTCCGGCCATCGCGTAATAGCCTGCGCCGGATGCGTGATTGACAGTCAAAACGATTTTCGGAACGAGAGTCGTCGCCATCGCTTCGACGAAACGCGCACCGGCCCGAATGATTCCTTCATGCTCCGCTTCGGGACCTACCATGAATCCCGAAACGTCCTGGACGAAGAGCAGAGGCATCTTCTGCTTGTCGCAGCGGTCAATGAAGTACGCGACCTTCTCGGCGCTCTCTGCGTAGACGATTCCACCGAAACGCGGCTTCTCGCCCGGGCGCCCTTTCACCAGGCCGCGTTGATTCGCGATCACGCCCACGTTGATGCCCTCGATCGTGGCATCACCACAGATCATCTCTTTTGCGATGTCCTTTTGAAACTCGTCGATCTTGCCGCCGTCGAGAATCGTCCGCAGCAGATCGTGCATGTCGTAGGACATGCGATGGTCCGACGGCAGCAGGTCGTACAGGTCATCGGCTTCGGATTTCTTCGCCGCCGCCTCGTCATGCGACGCTTTCGCTTTACTATGGCGCTGCTCACCGAACTGGCTATCGAATCGTGCAGCGTAGACGTCTCCCATCACTCCAGGGGTTTCCTGCGCCGGCAGGCGATGCACGAGATCCCTCAATTTCGACAGGCACTCGTCTTCATCATCCACGGCGTAGTGCGCGACACCGCTGATCGCGGTATGCGTCGATGCGCCGCCGAGCGTTTCGCCGTCGATCGTTTCACCGGTGGCTCCCTTCACGAGATTCGGACCGCCCAGTCCCATGAAAGAGGTCCCTTTGACCATGAGGATCACGTCGGACAGCGCGGGCAGATATGCCCCGCCAGCGACACACTGACCCATCACTGCAGCGATCTGCGGAATCCGCAGATATCGCCGCATGATCGAGTTGTAGTAGAAAATCCGCGCTGCGCCGTATTGACCGGGAAACACACCGCCCTGGTACGGCAGATTCACCCCGGCCGAGTCGACGAGATAGATAATCGGCACGCGGCAGCGCATCGCAATTTCCTGCGCTCTCAGGATCTTCTTGATTGTCTCTGGCCACCACGAGCCGGCCTTGACTGTCGCGTCGTTCGCGACGATTACGACCTCTCTGTGGTGGACTATTCCGACGCCAGTGACAACTCCGGCGGCCGGCGCCTGCCCGTCATACTGGTCATACGCGACGAGCAATCCAACTTCGAGGAACCGCGAATCCCGGTCGCAGAGTTTTTCGATCCTCTCGCGTGCAGAGAGTTTTCCCTGCGAGTGGAGCTTTGCGATTTTCTCGGGCCCGCCGCCGCGCCTGAGCTTATCCTCGAGCTCGCGCACCTGGACGCTCAGCTCGCGAAGACGTGATGTCACGTCAGGTTCCCGACTTTGCCGTGTCTCGAGCTTCGCGGGAGGCGAACCAATCCTTGATGTAGTCGACAAGCTCGGTGGTCGGCGTTCCCGGCCCGAACAAGCGGCCGATGCCTTGTGCCTGAAGTGCGTCCATGTCCTCGCGCGGAATGATTCCCCCGCCGGTAATCAGGATATCGTCGCGTCCTTGCGCTTCGACGAGCTGCCTCACGCGTGGAATCAGCGTCATGTGGGCGCCGCTAAGAATCGACAGCCCAATGACATCGGCGTCTTCCTGCACGGCGGCAGTCGCAATCATCTCAGGGGTCTGATGAAGGCCGGTGTAGATGACTTCCATCCCCGCATCGCGCAGGGCAGCGGCGACAACCTTCGCGCCACGGTCGTGACCGTCCAGGCCGGGCTTCGCGACAAGAACTCGAATTGGTCTCATACTGGGGTCAAAGTTAGCAGAGTCAGAGAGCGACGGGCAACGCAGACCCGCTGCGTCATGTCTTTCTCGCGACGAGCATCATTTCGCTGGAACGTCCGGTCAGCGAGCGCTCGGAAAAGCCGTCGAACGCCTCTTCCACGATCAATCCGGCGTCGGCGCACAGTTCGGCCAGTCTCGTCGCGGTGTAAAGCCGGATTCTGTGCGTCCGCCGCTGAGGTCTCTTTGCGGACCCTTTGAGCACCGACTCGATCGTCAAGACGCCGGACAACGGATCGAATGACCGCTCGTGGGCGATGATCGTTCCATCGCTGGTCTCCCACCAGTCCCGCGATAGGAATCGAGCCATGACGCCGTCGCGGCTTCCGCCGTGCCAGAGCAGTGTTCCGCCTGGCGCGAGGACTCGCGCGAACTCTCCGATCACCTTGGCGTCATCGTGCGGATTCGCGAAGAAGCCGAAGGACGTGAAAAGGTTGATGACTGCATCGAACCTGGCGGTCCATCGGGACGGCAGCTTTCGCATGTCGCCCTGTGCGTACTTGAGATTCGGTCCCGTGCCGCGCCTACGGGCGATCTTCAGGAGATGCTCGGAGTAATCGAGGCCATCGACTTTGAATCCGGACTCTGCAAGCAGATGTGCATGCCTGCCCTGGCCACATGGGACATCGAGAACTCGCGACCCATCTGGAAGTCCGACAATGTCGATTACACGGGCTGCTTCAGTACGGTCGCGCTCGAGCGTGAAGATAGGCTCATACTCGAGCAAATACCGGGAATCGAAGTACGACTCCCACCATTCAGCTGACTTGCTCAGAAGAAGACCGGCTCTCGATACGCTCCGAACACGTCTTCCATCGCCGCGCGTATTTCATAAAGCGTGCAGTACGCGCGCGCAGCGTCGAGAATGTGCGGCATCATGTTCTCGTTCGTACGTGCAGCTTCTCGAAGCTCGTTCAATCTTCGCTCGACGAGTGCACTGTCGCGCGTCGCACGGAGCTTTGCGAGACGCTCGCGCTGCTCCTCATCGGTGTTGCCGATCTTAAGTAATGGAATCGTGAGCTCGGGCTCATCCGTGACGAACTCATTGACGCCGACGATAACGCGACGATGCTGCTCGATCTCCCACTGCTGTCTCGCGGCCGACTCCGCGATTTTCCGCTGAAGCCATCCGGTCTCCAGTCCGCGTACGACTCCGCCGACGTCCTCGATCTGCTTGAACAGGCCTTCAGCCTCTTCTTCCATCTGTGAAGTCAGCGCTTCGACGTAATAGGATCCGCCGAGCGGATCGATGACGTTCGGGACTCCGGTTTCGTAAGCGAGAACCTGCTGGGTTCTCAACGCGACCTGGACAGACTCTTCGGTCGGAAGCGCCAGCGTTTCGTCCATCGAGTTCGTGTGAAGCGACTGCGTTCCGCCCAGTACCGCGGCCATTGCCTGATACGCAACACGAACGACGTTGTTCATCGGCTGCTGCGCGGTAAGCGTCACACCGGCGGTTTGCGAGTGGAAACGCATGACGAGCGAGCGCGGGTCTTTCGCGCCGTAACGGTCGCGCATGTGACGCGCCCAGATGCGGCGTGCTGCGCGAAGCTTCGCGATCTCCTCGAAGAAATCGTTGTGTATGTCCCAGAAGAACGAGAGCCGCGGAGCGAACGAATCGACATCAAGTCCGCGTGCGATGCCGCGCTCGACGTACGTGAAGCCGTCGGCGAGCGTGAACGCCAGCTCCTGTGCGGCTGTCGCTCCCGCTTCGCGAATGTGGTAACCCGAAATCGAAATGGTATTCCACTGCGGAACGTGCTCCGCCGACCATGCGAAACAATCAACGATCAACCGTAACGCCGGCTCGATGGGATAGACCCATGCGTGCTGCGCCATGTACTCCTTCAGGATGTCATTCTGGATCGTTCCGCGAAGCTGCTTGAGATCGACGCCCTGCTTTTCAGCAGCAGCGAGATAGAAGCAGTAAAGAATCACCGCGGGACCGTTGATGGTCATCGACGTCGAGACTTTGTCGAGCGGAATTCCGTCGAACAGAACTTCCATGTCGGCGAGGCTAGAGATCGCGACACCGCACTTGCCCACTTCGCCTTCCGACCTTGGATGATCGGAGTCGTATCCCATCAGCGTGGGAAAGTCGAACGCTACCGAGAGACCGGTCTGTCCGTGCGCGAGAAGAAACTTGTAACGCTCGTTGGTGTCGCTCGCGCTGCCGAATCCGGCGAACTGCCGCATCGTCCACAGTTTGCCGCGATATCCGGTTGGATGAATTCCGCGGGTGTACGGATACGATCCTGGCACACCGAGGTCTGCTTCGGAAAGCCCGTCGGTATCGGCAGACGTGTAAAGCGGATTCACTTCCTTCTCTGAATTCGTGAAGGCGATGTCACGTTTGGTTGTCTTGTCGAATCTCGATTTCCACGCCGAGAGCTCGGAGCGAAGACGCTCTATCTCGCGATCTTTCTCTTCCGAGAGACCAGAACCAATTGAGGTAGTTGAATCGATTGAAGTCACTTTGTCGCCCCTGTCACGAGATGCCCGAACTTTTTCAGCAGATCGTCAGCCACGACGTACGGCGTCACCGACCCTGATTCGAGCTCATCAACCCTTCCCTTCACCCAGGCCACTGTATCGGCGTCCAGTATCCGCTGCCGCATGCGTTTCTCGACAACTTCGACAACACGCTCGACCATGCGTTCGCGACGGCGCTGACGCAGCTCGCCCGACCTCTCAAGATAACCGAAGTGCCGGTCAAGCGACTCCGCTATCTCCTTGATTCCCTCGCCTTTGGCCGCGATTGAGCTGAGGACCGGCGGCGTCCATTTGTCCGGTGACTCGAGCTTCGCGTCTTCCCGCGCTGCTCGAGCGGGGTTCATCGCGCGCTTGAGATCGACACCGTGATGCGCCGGCATGTTCCCGTACGACGCACCCCTGCGCAGGCCGAGCATCAGCTCGACGTCGTTGCGCAGTCGGTCAGCGCCAGGCCGATCGGCTTTGTTCACGACGAAGATGTCGGCGATTTCCATCACGCCGGCTTTCAGTGTCTGGATCGAATCGCCCGACTCGGGCACAAGAACGACCACTGTGCTGTCAGCCGTGCGCGCGACATCGAGCTCCGACTGCCCGACGCCGACGGTCTCGATGATCACACGGTCATACCCGAAGCCGTCGAGAACATCGGCAACCTCACGCGTAGTCGATGCAAGTCCACCGAGTGATCCGCGCGTCGCCATTGACCTTATGAAAACGCCGTCGTCCAGGGCAATGCTTTCCATCCTCACACGATCACCGAGAAGCGCTCCACCTGTGAACGGCGAGGTCGGATCAACACAAACGATGCCGACGGTCAATCCGGCATTCCGGAATTCGCGTGTCAGCAGATTGGTGATCGTGCTCTTGCCTGCACCTGGTGGTCCTGTGATTCCGATACGGCGCGCTTTGCCGAGCCGCGGGTGCATGCTGGCGAGAATGTCGTCAACGCCGGGTCGTTGGTTCTCGACTATGCTGACAGCTCGCGCCAACGCAAAAGTCGTTCCCGCATCGAAATCCTTCAGCAGCTTTTCAACGGGCGCGAGCAAGAATCGTCTCCTGTTTGCGCCACATCGGTGATGATGTTCTCGACTCGCCTTCGGGGTGATCGTGGCCGACGACGTGAAGGCATCCGTGAACGACAAGCCGCTCGAGCTCCTGGCGAAGAGAGATCTTCAACCGCTTCGCGTTGCGGGCCGCGACTTCCGGGCAGATGTAGATGTCTCCAACCACTGCGGACGTCGAATTGTCGCGTTTCATTCCGAAGGAAATGACATCCGTCGGTCCGGCATGGTCGAGATAATCGCGATTCAGCCTGGCGATCGCACGAGTTCCGACGAAGGAAATCGAAACCATCGCATCCCTGACTTTCTCGGCCGACATGGTCAGCTCGACGAGTTTCTGCGTCCTCGCCGCGGAGAGCGGCGTTCTACGCAGAGTGGACGACACCTCAACGACAACGCGCCGAGGATTCATGTGCGGCTAGTTGCCGGCGTCTTCGGCGTACGCTTTGATGATCTCGCGTACGAGACGATGACGTACGACGTCCGACTCGTTGAGGTAATGGAATCCGATGCCGTCGATTCCAGGAAGAATGCGCTCGATCTGAACGAGTCCTGAATCTTCTCGTTTCGGAAGATCGATCTGGGTCTTGTCGCCGGTAATGACGGTTTTCGAATTCACGCCAAGTCGCGTCAGGAACATCTTCATCTGCGCGTTCGTCGCGTTCTGGGCTTCGTCGAGAATCACGAAAGCGTCGGCGAGGGTTCGACCGCGCATGTACGCGAGCGGCGCGATCTCGATCGTCCGTGTCTCGAGCGCTTTCTGCACTCGCTCCGGAGGCATCATGTCTTCGAGCGCATCATAGAGCGGACGAAGATATGGATCGACCTTCGCCTGCAAGTCACCGGGAAGGAAGCCGAGACTTTCGCCAGCCTCGACTGCAGGCCGGGCGAGGACGATGCGACGCACGCGCTTGCGTGAGAGTGCGTCAACCGCGGCAGCAACTGCGAGGTAGGTCTTACCTGTACCAGCCGGACCGATTCCGACGACGATATCGTTGTCGGCGATGAGCTTCAGATACTCGCCCTGACCACTGGTCTTCGGCGTGATGACTTTCCGAATTCCCGGCAGAACGATTCGCTGGAGATCTTCCGAGCCGTTCCCTTCTCTCGGCGTATCGATGCTCATCCGCAGAACGTCATCGGCAGTGAGCTCCATCTGCTGGCGAGCCGTGTCGATCATCCGCCTTGCGATGGGCGTAGCTCGATTGATCGCGTCTGCCGAACCAGTGATGGTCAGCGTATCTCCACGCAGAACGACTTTTGCGCCGCTTTGCTTCGACAACTCGATCAGGTTCTCATCGTTGACGCCGGCAAGTGTGAGTCCGTCGGCACCTTCGGTTGAGATTCGCGCTACGATTGGTTCGTCAGTCACTGCTTGCGGAGTTCCAGATGAAGGGCGTGTAGATCCTGTTCATTGACGGGCGTCGGAGCACCTTCGAACAAGGCACGAGCCGCTGTCGTCTTTGGAAATGCGATCACATCTCGAAGGGACGGCGCACCCGACAGCAGCATGGCGAGGCGATCGAACCCGAGCGCGATTCCTCCATGCGGAGGTGCGCCAGCACTCAACGCGTCGAGAAGAAATCCGAATCGCATCTTTGCGTCTTCGTCGCTGATGCCAAGCATGCCGAGGACGCGCTTCTGCATTGCCGTGTCATGAATGCGGATGCTTCCGCCGCCAAGCTCGGTACCGTTCATCACGACGTCGTACGCAAGCGCGCGAACATTACGAGGCTCGGTATCGAGCTTGCTCACATCGTCGGGATGCGGAGCCGTAAATGGGTGGTGAACGGCCGCCAGTCCGCCGGTCTCGGTGTCTTCGCCGAACAGCGGAAAGTCAGTTACCCAGACCATCTCGACGCTGCCTTCCGGCACGAGATTCAGTCGTTTCGCGACATCCTGACGAACGCGGTCGAGCGCAGTGCTCGAGATCTGGTCCTTCGATGCGACCATGAGCATCAGATCGCCTTCGTCGAGTGCGAGCGCGGCTGCCCCGCTTTCGTCGATGAACTTTGCGACAGGCCCCTCGAGGGCGCCGTTCGCTTTCTTCAGACGCAGCAGTCCGAACGCGCCGGCCGATTTTGCGATCTGCTCGATCTCGTCGACCTGCTTCCGGGACATGCCGGCCCCGCCGGGAATCTTGATTCCCCGAACTCTGCCACCGGCATCGATTGCCGACCTGGTGATACCGAAGTCTGCATTTCGAAATGCGTCAGTTACGTCCACGATTTCGAGACCGTATCTCAAGTCAGGCCTGTCGCAGCCGTAACGCTCCATGCACTCGGCGTACGACATCCGGCGGAACTTCGCCGGAATGCTGATGCCTGCGTCCGCGAAAAGAACGCCGAGCATTCCTTCCGTCAGCTCCATGATGTCTTCGGGCGTGACGAACGAAGCTTCGATATCGATCTGTGTGAACTCAGGCTGTCTGTCGGCGCGCAGATCCTCGTCACGGAAACAGCGCGCGATCTGGAAGTATCTGTCGAAGCCCGAGACCATCAGCAGCTGCTTGTAGAGCTGAGGCGATTGCGGCAGAGCGTAGAACTCGCCCTCGTGGACGCGGCTTGGGACCAGATAGTCGCGTGCACCTTCCGGCGTCGGCTTGGTGAGAATCGGCGTCTCGATCTCGAGATAGCCGTGCTCGTCGAGGTAGCGGCGCGTCGACTGCTGAAGGCGGTGGCGCAGCAGAATGTTGTTCTGAAGCTCAGGCCGGCGAAGATCGAGATGCCGGTAGCGAAGCCGCAGGTCTTCATTCGCGAGTTTTTCGCCTTTGCCGCGCGCCACCGGAATCGCTGGTGTTTCAGCCGGACCGAGAACCGTCACCGAAGTTGCATGAACTTCGACGTCGCCGGTTTCAATCTCGCTGTTTCGCATCTCGGCAGGACGCAGCGCGACCACGCCTTCGATGCGAACGACGGTTTCCTGTCCAAGCGAAGCAGCTTTCCCGATCACGTCCGTCGACGTCGTTTTCGGATCGAACGAGACCTGAACGATGCCGGCGCGGTCGCGGAGATCGAGGAATACGAGTCCGCCGAGATTGCGTGATCGGTGGACCCAGCCCGCGAGCGAGACCTGCACGCCGGCATCGGACGCTCTGAGAGCGCCTGCCTGGTGTGATCTAAGCGAAGTCCGGAAAACGTTTCCGGTCACTTGCGGAGCCTTGGGTACACGTCGCCAGGCGGGGTGCCGCGGGCCTCAACAGACGGGCGAAGTGCTGAAAAAATGAAGTTGCCGAGAATGTGACTGGGGCTGGGTCGAGTTAGGGGTCTGAACCGGTTAAACTTAGTTGTGACATACATTTGGTGGAAGGAGCGCGGCACGTGACAGCGCCCCTCGGCTGGACTCCCGCGAAAACGAATCTTCTCGACATGCTGCCGGCGGATGCCGAGGCGGTTCTGCGGCGCTTTGCCGAGCAGAATGGCGAGCGGTCGTTTCGTGCCGTTCAGGTGCTTCAGCATCTCTGGAAGGCTCCGCGCGCCGACTTCGAAGCGATGGTCGAGCTTCCGATCGTCTTCAGACGCCTTCTCGATGAGCACTTCGAGATCCCGCGCCTCGCTCTGGCAGCACGCCAGCTCTCCTCCGACGGAACTGAAAAGTTTCTTTTCCGTCTCCGCGACGGTGAGCACATCGAAACAGTTGCGATTCCGGACGGATCGCGCCTCACGCTTTGCATTTCATCTCAGGCCGGCTGCGCGCTTCAGTGCTCGTTCTGCGCGACCGGCGCGATGGGTTTCTCGCGAAACCTGAGAATGTTCGAGATCGCGGGACAGGTGCGAGAGACGATTCTGCTGACGGGCAGGAAGCCGACGAACATCGTGTTCATGGGAATGGGTGAGCCGCTCATGAACTGGAAGGCCGTCGACCCGACGCTCACGGTATTGAATGACGATAACGGATTCGGGATCGGCGCGCGTCACATCACCGTTTCGACAGTCGGAGTTCTGCCGGGAATCATCGCCCTTGGTCAGCGGAAGGAGCAGTTCCGGTTGGCGATCTCGGTTCATGCGCCGACAGATGCGCTTCGCGCGACGATGATGCCGATCAATACGAAGTATCCGCTCGCCGATGTGATCGAAGCAGCTAAAGCGTTCGACCGCCGCGTGACGTTCGAGTATGTGATGCTTCACGGTGTGAACGACCTTCCCGAGCACGCGCGACAGCTTGCCGAGCTCGCGCGTGAGTGCAAGGCGTTCGTGAATCTCATTCCGCTCCATGCCGGCGGCGCAGGAGATTTTACAGCAGCTACTCCTCAGCAGATCGCCGCATTCGCCAGAAATATTCGCGAGCGCGGAGTCGAAGTCGCCATAAGAAAAAGCCGCGGCAAGGACATCGCCGCGGCGTGTGGCCAGCTACGGGTCGAAAGGGAGCGGCGGCGGACGCCAGTCGGCGCCAACTAACACGGTTACGTCGAGAAACCGGAGACTGTCCGGCTTCTCCTGCATCTCTGCTCCGAATGCGGCGGCGACCAGGTTCGCCCAGCCCGCATGATGTGACCGGTCGAGCACGACCGTCTTTGCGAGCTGCTCTCGCGAAGTGCCAACTTCGACCACGTCGAAGCCGCGGTCTCTCAAGTATGTAGTTGCCTTGCGAGCGAGGCCTTTCGTGCTCGTTGCGTTCAGCACCTCGACCTTGATTCGCACGCCCTGCGGAGCTCTGGCATTTGGCGCGACGACAGTTGTCGCAGCCACAGCTGCCTTCCTTGGTCGATAGTGTCGCAACGCGTAGAATCCCGCGCCGCCAAGAATCAGCGCGAGAAGAATCCACCTGCCGATTTTCACCGAAGGTTATTCCAGAGCGCGACGGTTTCCGGGAAAATGTGAAGACCTTCGCGCACGGACCAGTCGAGGCGGAATCGAACCACCTGTCTGAACACTGCATCGAACGACGTCGGAACCTGTGCAGCGAGAAAGTTGCGATCCTCGCGTGAGAATTTTCGCCCGGGCTCCAGATAGTCGGCCATGTACAACGCCTTTCCCGTGCGATCCCACTTCGGAGAGCCGACGGTGTGGTACCTGATGGCGTCGAGAACTCCTTGTCGCTTCTCTCCATCCATGGCCAATCGAGCTGCAGCCGCCGGACCATGCAGCAGCTCGGCCGGAGTCGTCATGTCGCCGGTGATCTTGCGCAACTGTTCTTCCGGAGCGTCGCGAAGCGCATCATGCCAGACTCCAGCATCAGTCCACGCATTCGCTTCTTCAGTAGACAGACGCATCGCTGCAGCCCATGCTCGCAGCAGCGATGTCACGCGCGCTATGTGATCGAGTCGCTTTTTTCCGACGCATGCCCAGACCGGCATTCCGCTGGCGTCAGTCTTCATCGTCTCCGCCAAGGAACCTGTTGTCGATGAGCCGCGTCGAGCCAAGATGCACGGCCACGATTGCTGCTGACTTTTCCGTTGCCATACGCTCGCGCATGAGTGTCGATCCGTTTACGACTGCGAAGTAATCAGTCTTCACTGGCGTCTCGTGCTCGAGAACTGCCAGGCCGGCATTCTCGAGCGCAGTGGTATTTCGCTCGCCTCGTGCAAAAGCTCTGCGAACCTCCTTGAGCGCCCGATTGAGAGAGAGTGCCGCTTTCCGGTCTGTCTCGCTCAGATACCTGTTACGGCTGGAAAGCGCGAGACCGTCCCGTTCGCGCACGATGGGTGCGACGATCACCTTGAGCGGCATGTCGAGGTCGTGAACCATGGCCTGAACGAGAACGGCCTGCTGGAGATCCTTGCGTCCGAAGATGGCAACGTCAGGCTGAACGATGTTGAAGAGCTTCGCGACGACCGTGAGCACGCCGTCGAAGTGACCGGGTCTGCTGGACCCTTCCCATAACTCGGCGACAGCCGCGGCTGTTACTGTGATTTCACGCTCGCTCGGATACATCTCCTTCACTTCTGGGCGAAAGAGAATATCGACGCCGGCCTCCCTCGCCATCGCTTCGTCGTTCTCGACAGGCCGCGGATAACGTGACAGATCTTCGTTCGGTCCGAATTGAAGCGGATTGACGAAGATGCTCATCACGGTTACGTCCGCTTCACGCCTGGACCACTTGACGAGACTGATGTGGCCGGCGTGCAACGCGCCCATTGTCGGAACGAATCCAATCGTCGACCCGGACGCGCGAAACTTCGCCACGGCCTCTCTAACCGCGGCGATAGTGTTCACTACGATCATGTCAGTTGCTGTGCTCTGCATCCGGATATCCGCCGGATCTCACGTCTTCGCCAAAAGCGCTGACCGCGTCCTTCACGGTAGTCGCGAGATCAGCGTATTTCTTGAGGAATTTGGGAGAAAAGCCTTCATTCAGGCCAAGCAGATCGGGCAGCACGAGAACCTGTCCGTCGCAATGAGGTCCGGCTCCGATTCCAATGGTTGGAATCGACAGCTCCGCAGTTATCCGCTGAGCGAGCTCCGATGGAATCAATTCGAGAACGAGCGCGAACGCACCTGCATCTTCCAGCGCCTTCGCCTCGTCGACCATTCTGTCTGCTTCAGATTTCTCGCGTCCCTGCACTCTCATTCCGAGAGTCCGCACCGACTGCGGAGTGAATCCGAGGTGTGCGAAGATTGGAATGCCGACCTTCGTCAGCTTTGCAACAGTCCTGACGATGTCCTCACTTCCACCCTCGACCTTCACGGCATCGGCGCCCGTCTGCTGCAGGACGTGACCGCAGTTCAGCACTGCCGACTCCTCGCTTGCCTGATACGAGAGAAACGGCATGTCCACCACGACGAGCGCGCGGCGCACTCCCCGTCGCACCGCTGCTCCGTGGTAGACCATTTGCTCGACGGTCACTCGAATTGTCGAGTCGAAACCGTTGATCACGTTGCCGAGTGAATCGCCGACGAGAACTATGTCGACGCCGGCCGCGTCGACGAGTCTCGCGAAAAGCACGTCATAAGCAGTGACTACAACAAGCTTCTTACCGTCCTTCTTGAGCTTGCCGATGTCCCTGATGGTCACTCGACGCTGCGCAACTTCCTCTTCAGCCATCCGAAACACCTCTCAGCTCATCGAGCTGACGAAGCCAGAAATCTCTGTTAGGCAGCTCCGGATGTGGAACTGTCAGAGCATCGTCGGAAACCTCGACGCCTTCGATCAATACTATATCCATATCGAGCGTTCGCGGACCCCAGCGAACAGTACGTACCCTTCCTGCCGCCCGCTCGATTCGGTGCAACGCTGCCAGCAGTGCCCGCGGAGACAGCTCCGTTGAGATGGCGACCATCTGGTTCAGAAACTTCCCCTGCCTGACCGATCCGATCGGCTCGGTCTCCTCGATTTCGGTCGCCCGAAGTATACGGACTCCGTTGATCTCACTGAGTGCCTTGCGAGCCCGGGAGAGTGCTGCGTCCCGATCGCCAAGATTGGAGCCGAGCGCGACGTAGGCAACGTTACTCATCCCTCGCCCGCTCCAGTGTTACTTGAGCAAAGGCAAGCGGCCCCGACAGGGCGACCTGCGGTTTTCTGGCATTGACCAGCACCTTTTGTACGCCGTCGAGCGCCAGCGTCTGATCGGCAACCGCCGCGGTCAGATCTTCGAGATACTGAATATGGCCGTTCGAGACGATCGCCGAGACAAGGCCATAGACTCGACGATAGTCGAGTACTCCTTCGGCCCCGTGCGCATTTTCGTCGCGCGACACCCAGGCCGAGACATCGATCTCGATTGGCTGTGCGTACTCCGCCTCGTGTGGCAACACTCCGATGTGGGCGTGAAACCTCATCGCCTCGAGCTTTACGACGAATGTGAACGCCATTGCCTAGCTGTCGAGAGCGGTGCGGAGCGATCGTGTCAGTGATAGAGCCTTGTCGATACTCTCGCCAGCGGCTTTGACAAGAGCGCTTCCGACAACGACGCCGTCCGCTGCCGATGCAGCAGCTCGGGCCTGCTCTCCGTTCGAGATACCGAAGCCAACGCAGATCGGCAGATCGGTCGCGGAGCGCAGCCTGTCAGACGTTTCGCGAAGATCCGACGCGAGCGACGACTGTGCGCCAGTCACTCCAAGTCTGCTGATCAGATAGACGAAGCCCGAGCCGTTGAGTGCGATCTCCCGCATGCGGTCGACGGGTGTAGTCGGCGCTACGAGCCTGATGAACGCAAGATCGGAATCGCCAAGCCACTTCTCTCGGTCAGGATCGGCACCGACGGGCAGATCGGTGAGCAGGATTCCATCAACCCCGGCAGCGGAAGCCCGCTCGAGGACGTCAGGTCCGGCGGCAAGTAGTGGATTCAGATACGTAAACAAAACGACCGGCACAGTGAGATCAGCACGCGACACAATGTCGAGTGTCTTCTCGAGCGTCATTCCCGCTGCGAGTGCCTTCTGGGAGCTGTCCTGGATGACAGGGCCGTCAGCGATCGGGTCGGAGAATGGAACGCCGATCTCGATGATATCGGCGCCTTCCGTCTCGAGTCCGCGCAACAGCTCCAGACATTGATCTTCCGACGGGTAACCTGAAGTCACGTAGCAGACGAGAGCCTTGCGCCTGGTTGCCCGGAGCAGCGCGAACCTCTGATCGATTTTGTTAGACGAAATAATCGCCAACGTTGATGCCATATCTGCCGGGGTCCGCCGTTTTGATGATCGTTCGAGGATACTCGCCGAAGGTGTCTGCCTGCGCAAGGTCCACTTCGGGCGCAGGGTGAAGCATGTTTCCATGTGCGTCGCTCACGATCTTCACGATAGGCCGCGAAAGCGCGTCAGGGCGCGGATTCGCGGCATAGACAACGGCCAGCTCGAACGTATCGAGTACGACGAGTGTTCCGACAGGATAGATGCCAAGGAGGTTGATGAACGCCTTGACGACAATCTGATCGAGTCCTCGCTTTGGATTGTCCCGCATCTCCTGGAGCACGGCAGAAGGAGTGTACGGAGTTGTCTGATAGACGCGACGCGTGGTGGCGGCATCGTAACCATCCACCACTGCGACAATTCGGCTGGTCATGCTCATCGACCGCTGTCGAACCGGCTTCGGATAACCGCTCAGGTCGGTTCTCATGTGGTGCTCGTACGCGACAGTCATCGCACGGTATGAGACGTCTTCCTGCTGGCCGCGGAGCTGAAACAAAGTCAGAACGCCGAGCCATGGATGTGCGGCGATGCGAATCCATTCGTCTTCGGACAGCTCTTCAGACTTATGCAGGAAACCGAGTGGAACGCGGCTTTTGCCGATGTCGTGCATCAGCGCAGAGAGCCCAAGATCAAACAGCTGGATCTTCGTCAAGCCAAGCCGGCGCCCCAAAGCGACCGCGAAGATGCAGACATTCACACTGTGGGTGAACGTGTACTCGTCGTAGTCGCGGATTGCCGTCAGGCCGATGAGAGATGTTTCCTCGTTCAGGATCTGGTCGACGATTCCCTGCACCACTCGCTTGATCTTCTTGATGCTCGGTGTGCGTCCCATTCGCACCGAGTTGATCACTTCCCTCGTTACGGCGACTGACTGGTTGTACGTGCGGCTCGCGGCCTTCTTCGCTTCCTCGGAGAATTCCGAATCGTCTTCGTCAATTGGCGGGAGGACCTCGATGTCCTTGATGTCTGTCTGCGACAGACGCTCCGTAATCTCGTACAGCCGGTTTGCGGGAGATTCATCCGACTGCTCTTCGAGCATCGAGAGAAAAACGAGCCAGGCACGTGACGATGCGCCGGCGTACACCTTGAGGGAGCCGATTCCAGATGCTTTGCAAAGGCGAAGCAGGTAGCCGAAGCTCGCATAGTTGGTCAGGTCCAGCCTCAGCCGCGTCGCATTCAGGAAGAGAAACTCTCCCGAGATTCTCAGATCGAGCTCACGCTCGCGATCGAGAATTTCTTCACTGAGCTGCGAAAGCTCCTCGAGCGTCTTCTGAACCGCGGTGTGCTCGGCCGGATAGAGCTTTATCGCGCGCAACGCTCCATAGAGGGAGACGACATAGTCGCGCCCGCGACGCCGCAGATATGAAGTCTCTGCGGGATCGCGCGCCGGTCCGCGAAGAGCTGCGCTGACTGACTCAGCCACGAACCGCCCTGCTTGCCGCGTTGCGCACGATCACGTCGCGATCCGCAAGCGCCTTTTGAAGAGCCTTCATTGCATTGTCAGTTCCGATTTTGCCGAGCGCCATTGCGGCGCACGCGCGAAACTCCGGGTCTTCGCGTGGCCCGAGTATTCCGCGCGAATTGAGAATATCGGAGAGGAATGAGACTCCTTCATCTCCGCTTAGCACTCCGTAGCTGTCGAAGAACGCCATCTTTTCCGCAAGTGTGCTCTCGCGGAGCGGGCGACCTTTCAGATGATTCTCGATTCGCTTCACACCCGCCCGATGATTGCGCGAGCCAAGCACCTTCACGGCGGCAATGCGGATGTCGATGTCGTGATCAGTGAGTGAGCGCTCTAGAACCTGGAGGGCCCCGGGCGATCCGATATCGGAGAGTGCAGCGACTCCTGCGAGTCTCATTTCGGGTGCACCGTTCGCGATAGTTCCAGCGAGAGCTGATACAGCCGCGCTCGCACGCATCGCACCTGCACGACGAATTGCCTCGAATGCCACGATCGGATCTGCGGACGAGATGAGCCTGATGAGCTCAGCGGTCTGCGATGAAGCGAGCTTGGAGCCCGCTGCCTCGAGAAGCACTCTCAGCTCGGCATTCCGGGTTCTTCCGATCCATGAGAGAATCGTCTCGAGCGCCTGAGACTTGAGTTGTCCAAACAGCTCGTTGAGGTCGTCCTGCGGTGCGCGAAGCGGAGTCTCCTCGAGTGCATGCAGCAACTGCTGAAGAGCGTCCTTTTCGCTCAGCTGATCTGACAACGCAAGAAGTCTGTCGCGCTGCGAGATGAGAATATCACGCGCCCTGCCGGCAGATACCGCAGCTTCTCTGACCAGAAAGGCGGCAGTCCTGAACTGACCCAGAGAGAGCATGAGAAGGAAGAAGCCGTCGAGAATCTCCGCGATTTCCTCGCGGACCAGCGGGTCTGTTTCCTGTTCGTAAGTGTCGAGAAGCGAGGCGACAACCTGCGGTCGCAAGTCCGTTCCGAAGTCAGTACGAATCTCATCCCTGAGGTAGTCGATCTCATGCTCGTCGAGGAAGTAGAGCGTGGAGTCGTAATCATCCATCCTCGTGATGGAGCTCGATGCGACGAGGTGCGCTTCCGCTTCGACTTCACCCGGAGCGACAATCCTTTCGATTTCCTCACCACGGACTGATTCGAGAGGCGATCCACCTTCCATCGCCAGGTCCATGTACTTGTACTGTAGCGACGAGAAGTCGTGTTCCCACAGCAGCGTCAGGAGATCATCGTCTTCGGCTGATGCGAGGCGCGCACGCTGCATGAGCGAGAAGAGAATCGGCAGCTCGTCGTCTTCAAATCCTTTTCGGAAGCTGAGCTCACGAACCCCGTCTTTGTAGAAAAGCCACGGGATGCTGTCCGAAGTTCTCTCCTCTTCCTCGAGTACTGCACGTCCACACCAGCGAAGCTCCGACTCCGTTATCTGAATCTCCAGCGCATCCGTCTCTGCCCATACCGGCTGAAATGCGGCCTTCACCGAGTCCATCGCGCGAGCGTGCATCGGATTGTTCGGCAGATAGAGCTGAAATGCGCGCACTGCTTTCGCGAATGCACGCATCAGCTCGCTCACCAGAGCCACCTCAAAGGGTGGCTCCGCGAGCTCTTCCGCATCCAGAACGCTCTGCGATGTCACCGGTCGAGGAAACCCATTTCAGCGATCTGCGCCATGTCTTTGTCGCCGCGCCCACTCACGCAGATCAACACTGAATCCGATTTTATCCAACGCGACGCATTATCGATGACCCACGCAATTGCGTGAGATGTTTCGAGCGCCGGGATGATTCCTTCGAGACGGCTGAGAGTTGCGAAGCCGCGAAGCGCATCCTCGTCGGTGACTGCGACGTACTCAGCTCGGCCGGAGTCCTTCAACCACGCGTGCTCAGGTCCGACACCCGGATAGTCGAGGCCCGCGGAAATTGAATGAGCCGGATGCACCTGCCCGTCACCGTCCTGAAGCAGATAGCTGAGCGTTCCGTGAAGAACTCCAGGTTTACCGCGAAGCAGAGACGCGGAGTGTTCGCCTGACTCGAGTCCGTGGCCTGCGGCTTCGACGCCGATGAGCTTGACGTCGCGATCGTCTTCGAATGGATGAAAGATTCCCATCGCGTTGGATCCACCGCCGACACACGCAACGACGGCAGTTGGAAGCTTGCCCGTGCGATTGAGCATCTGCTCGCGCGCTTCGCGTCCGATGACTGACTGAAACTCGCGGACCATTCGCGGATACGGCGCGGGACCGACGACTGAGCCGATGATGTAGTAGCTGTCGTTGACGTTGGTCACCCAGTCGCGAATCGCTTCGCTCGTCGCATCCTTGAGTGTCTTCGTACCGCTGGACACGGGAACGACCTTCGCTCCCATCAACTTCATGCGATAGACATTCAGCGATTGGCGGCGAATGTCTTCCTCTCCCATGTACACGGTGCAGTCGAGTCCAAATCGCGCGCAGACTGTTGCCGTCGCGACACCGTGCTGCCCTGCACCGGTCTCGGCAATGATTCGCCGCTTGCCCATGCGCATCGCGAGAAGTGCCTGGCCAACCGTGTTGTTGATCTTGTGCGCACCGGTGTGATTGAGATCCTCGCGCTTGAGGAAGACAGATGTGCCGACCTGTTCCGACAACCGGGGCGCGTCGCTCAACGGCGACGGGCGACCCACATAAGTCGAGAGCATCTCATCCACTGTTCGCACGAACTCGGCGTCCGCCATCGCAGAATCGAATGCGGAGTCGAGCTCATCGAGCGCTGGAATCAACGTTTCCGGAACGTATCGGCCCCCGAATGGGCCAAACCTGTCGTGCGTTGAAATCGCTGTCATTGTCTTTTCAGGAGCAGCGTGCATTCGCCGCTCATACTATAGACGCGGAATGCACCGCTTCGGCAAAAGCCTGCATGAGATTGTGATCCTTGACCCCCGGGGCCGACTCGACTCCGGAAGACACATCGACGCCTTCAGGGTGTAAGGCGGCGATCGCCCGGCCAACGTTTTGGGGAGTCAGTCCCCCGGCAACAATGATTGGAGGCCGCGAATTCAGTGGCTTCAGCATCTGCGACAGCCTGGCCCAGTCGAACGGCCTGCCCGTGCCCCCGGACTTCCCTCTGACAGCCGTATCGAGGACGATCGCATTGCAGCGGACCGGCAACTTGTCGATCCGCCCAACGGCATGAGCGGAATCTTCCACTCCGATAACCGGCCAGATGTCTCCCGCAAACGACTTGCGGAGCTCGTCGATGAACGAGTCATTCACACGGCGGTGCAATTGAACCACATCCAGCGGAACGGCCGCGGCTACAGCCGCAATTTCCTCGGCGCTGGAATCGTCAAATACCCCAACGTGTCGGATGGATGAACCGGCAGCCCCGAACACCTCAATCGCCGTCTCGATTGACACACGTCGGGTGCTGGGCGCGAAAATCACTCCGGCGTGCGATGCGCCGAGCTGGACGGCAAAGGCCGCATCCTCGGGCCTCGTGAGGCCGCAAAACTTTATCGTTGTCACAGTGGTATTGGTTGGCCCCGGATCAAGCCCGGCGCGATTGACGCGGAATGTTGGCGAGCTGCCTTACAGCCGCGGCGGGATCGGCCGAAGCAGAGAGAGCCGAACCCACAAGAACTGCGTCCGCGCCGGCCTCGGCAGCTCTCATCACGTCCTCAGGAGTCGAGTAGCCACTTTCCGCTATGGCGATGCAGCTCGACGGAATGAGAGGTACGACCCGGGACACCGTTTCAGGGTCGATGACGAGCGTCTCGAGGTTTCGATTGTTCACGCCGATCATCACGGCTCCGGCCTTCAGGGCTCGCTCCAATTCTCTCTCGTCGCGCACCTCGAACAACAGCTCCAGCTCGATCTGTCTCGCAGCCTCTGCGAGATCAGACAGATGCTCGGGGTCGATCGCCCTGACGATCAGGAGGGCCGCCGACGCACCAAGCGCTTCGGCCTCGACCAACTGCACCTCGCTTACGTGGAAATCCTTCTTGAGAAGGGGAAGCTCAGCTTTCCTGGAGGAGGCAATGTCTTCGTTGTCCCCACCGAAGCTGGTCGGCTCGGTGAGAACCGAGAGCGCAGCGGCACCCCCGGCCGCATACAGCATCGCCTGGTTCTCGGCCGACAGCCCGGGGTTGATCGGACCTTTCGACGGAGAGCGTCTCTTGATCTCGGCGATCACGGCAACGTTGTCGCGTCTCAGAGCGTCTGCCAGCGAGGCTCGAACCAGCCCCTGATCCGGAGCAAGACCTTCGGCCAGCCGTTTCTCCTCCAGGGCCCGAGATCTCTCCCAGGCCTCAGCGGTCAGCTTCCCGAGGATCCCTGACGGGGGAACCCAGACAAAATCTGCTTGCGTTTCGGGAGTTGTTCGGATAATCTTGGAATTCGGCAAATGTTCGGTTCCGCCGCAGCTGATTCAGAGACTCTTCTTCACGGGAAAGATATGTCGCTCACAAAGCGTCAGCGTGAAATCCTCACCTATCTCACCGAGTATTCGGCCGAGAACGGTTACGCTCCGAGCTTCGAGGAAATTGCCGGAAAGTTTGGCTACAGCTCCCTCGCAACGGTGCACGAGCACCTGAGCAATCTGGAGCGCAAGGGCTACATCAAGCGCGAATACAACGAAAGCCGGGCGATCGAGCTTTTGCCGTCCGACATCTTCCCTCGCGCGCTTCAGCTACCGCTGATGGGCTCCGTCGCCGCCGGAATGCCCATCGAGGCGATCCAGTCGCAGGAGATGATCTCGGTTCCCGATGATTTCATCCGGAAGACGGGCAACCACTATGTCCTGCGCGTTCGTGGCAACTCGATGATCGACGAGCAGATCCGCGATGGAGATTTCGTCATTGTCAACGAGCGTCAGACTGCCGACAACGGCGAAATGGTGATCGCTCTCATCGACGGGACGTCAGCGACTGTAAAGAAGCTCTATCGTGAAAAAGACGGCAGGATTCGCCTTCAGCCGGCGAACGAAACGATGAGCCCGATTTACGTGCACGAGAACGACATCTCCATCCAGGGGATTGTCGTCGGTGTTCTCAGGCGCTGCTAGAAGGATTCGAGTAGGCAGCTCTCAAGCGATCGAGTGCTTCGACCCCCTTCCCGTTTTCGAGGGCTGAGCGCGCAAGCTCGACACTTTCCGGGTAGCTCATTCCGCGGCCGCTGACGTAAATCGCAGCGGCCGCGTTCATTATTACTGCCGCCTGCGCCGCGGGTGTCCCGCCGCCCGACAGAACTTCAACCACAATCCGGGCATTATCCCCCGGATCCCCACCGGCGAGCTCCTGACTGTTCGTCGAGGTGAAGCCAAACTCCGTCGGATCAATTGTCCATTCACGGGTTTCGCCGTCGCGGATCTCGATCACGCGTGTGATTCCGATAGGAGAAACCTCGTCGAGTCCAGGTTCACCGTGAACGACTAGCGCATGAAGCGAGTCGAGCTCGGCGAGAGCGCCGGCCAGTATTGGCACTCTGTGCGCATCGGCAACGCCGACTACCTGTCGACGCGCGCCGGCGGGATTTGCGAGCGGACCGACGACGTTCATCACCGTTGGAATCGCCAGCTCTCGCCTGACTGGTCCAACGTGCTTCATCGCCGGATGCATCAACGGAGCGTACATGAACACGATGCCCGCTCGCTCCAGCGCATCGCTCATTGTCGAAAGTGGCGCGTCGATCGGTACGCCGAGTGCCTCGAGAACATCGGCGCTGCCGCATTTCGACGTGAAGGAGCGATTGCCATGCTTCGCAACCCGAACGCCCGCGCCTGCTGCCAGCAGCGCTGCCGCGGTCGAGATGTTGAACGTTCCAATCGCTCCGCCGCCTGTGCCGCACGTGTCCACGAGCTCGTCGCGATTCACAGCGGGAAGGAGAACCATCACTTCCCTGAGTGCGCGAACAACGCCGGCGACAATCTGCGACGTTTCGCCGCGTACGCGAAGTCCAGTCAGCATCGCTGCAACCTGCAGCTGGCTCGCTTCTCCGCGCATGATCACGCCGAACGCGTCGGTTGCATCCTGGGCCGTTATCGGCTGATGATGCGCGAGCTTCAGGATGGCGCTCTGAAGCGCCGACGGCACGGATTTGGATGTCAACTCGAGATCGCTGTTTAGAGCGCTACTGGCCGCGACACTGCGGCGCGAATTTGCGCGAGCGTCTCCGCCGGGTCTTCGTGCCCGTTCGCAGTCTGAAGAACCCGCTCGATCTTATAGAGCACATTTGCATGCGTTCGTGCCAGCTCGGTCTGAGCGTGCAGATCGACGTGCGCCTGCTGAAGCCGTCCCACAGCCTGCGAGACCTGCTCCTCGACAGCGTGCAGACGCTCGGCGCGTCGTTGAATCTCACTCTGTGCGTCGGAGAGAAGACGCCCGAGCTCGGCGATACGTGATGCGTCACGTTCCGTTGGTGCAGCACTCGAGCTTCGTGCGTCGTCGAGCTCCGACTTGAGCTGTTTGACCGCGCGATTGTATTCCGAATGAATGTTTCGCGTCAGCTCTTCGAGAGTGCGTACCGCTTCGAAGCGCGCTTCATGCTCGACGATTCTCTCGAATGCGAGCGCAAAGAGATCGAGTGCCGGGGCGAGCCGTTCGACGATCCTCGGACCGAATCGTCGGCGAGGCTCGTAAAGCGCAATGAATCCGGCAAGCTCGCCGTCGAGAGTAAGACCGCGAACCGAGAGAATTCCACCCTGCTGCTGAGGCGTCACGCCGAGCAGCTTCATATAGTCGTCGGACTCAGCTCCGAAATCCGCGACAGTGGTTCCGATGTTGAGAGCACGGCGGATCGGCGCCGGCAGATGATCGACGGCGACCGTCAAAGGCGTTCGTGCGACCACTCCGCTCGAGGGACTGAGCCGCTCAGTTATCATCTGCCGCCTGGCATCGCACAGAAACAGCACAAGCTGGGACGACCGGTCCATGTCCCACGCTTCTGCCTGCAGCAGGGTGAGCGCGGTGTCCGCGTCCCTTGCCGCCGAGAGAACTGTTGCGAGAGTGGCGAGTGTGCGAGGTGCCATTGAGTGAGCGAAGGGTGCGAATGCGACTACCTCCCGAGTTTGACCGTTGTTGCGGCGAATGTCAACGCCGCAAAACGTCCTCCCCCGAGAGGGTCGACAGGTCAAACCGGTTTGCCGCTCTGCTCTGCGGGCGATAATTTGCGCAATGGAATCGCGTACCCTTCAACTGGTTTTGGAATATGACGGGACGCGGTTTGCGGGATGGCAACGCCAACCGGATGAAAGAACAGTTCAAGGCGTGGTTGAAGAAGCACTCGAGAGACTTTGTGGGCGCCACATCACCGTGCTTGGCGCCGGACGAACCGACGCCGGTGTTCACGCGCTTGGGCAAGCTGCCGGTATCCGCGTACCGGAAAAGTGGTCGCCGTCTGAAATGCGCCGAGCCTTGAATGCGGTGCTTCCCGGCGATGTCTGGATCTCCGCCACGTATCCAATGAGCCCTGCCTTCCACGCGCGGTTCAGCGCGGTCTCGCGGGCATACCGATACCTGGTTGGAACTGACGAAGAGGCAGGAAACCCTTTTCGCCACGGTCGCGAGCTCGCATGGCGAAAGCCATTGAACCGGCAACTGCTCGACGAGGCGGCACATCTAATCGTTGGCGACAACTGCTTCAGAGGCTTTGCGGTCAAAGGGACGGCGCCCGAGACTGACAATCATCGTTGTAACGTTTTCGAGGCGGTCTGGCTCGACCGCGAGGGAGGGTTGGCGTTTCTTGTCAAGGCGAACCGGTTCCTGCATCACATGGTTCGGTTTCTCGTCGGAACGATGCTCGACGTTGCATCCGGTTGCCGTGCCATTTCCGATATCCCGAAGCTTCTGCAGGCCGGCGACAACTGTGGGGTTTCGCCCCCGGTTCCGCCGCACGGATTATATCTCGAAAAGGTAGAATACCCGGATGAACTCTATTTGGTGGATGCATGAATATTTTTGTTGAAACGACATCTCTCGACGAGATCCGACGCGCGACTGCCGCTGGCTTCGCCGACGGAATCGTCATCACCGATAAAGTCGACTCCTCATCGCGTGAAGGGCGCGGGCTCATCGAGAGCATTGCTTCCGAATTTGCCATGCCGGTGTGTGTCGAAGTCGGAGCGGTCAATGGCGAAGACATGTACCGCGAGGCGCGCGAGATCGCGAAGATCTCCGATCACATCATCATCCAGCTTCCTCTTGTCGAGGACGCGGTCGTGCCGATGCACCGTTTGAGTCTCGAAGGTGTGGGAGTCTGCGCGAATTTTGTCTTCAACGGCGCACAGGCGGTGTTGGCCGCGAAAGCCGGAGCTTCGCTGGTCAGAGTCTCGCTCCACGACCTCGACGCGCAGGGACAGACGAGCACGGACGCCGTCACCGAGATTCGCTCATTGCTCGACGCGAGCGACTGCGAGTGCGATGTCATGGTGGCTTCGCCCGCAACTACTACTCAGTTCACCGAATGCATAGCGGCCGGCGCACAGATTGTTTCGATTCGGCCGGAGATTCTCCACTCGCTCCTTCTCCACCCGCTCACCGATCGCGGTCT
>JADGQR010000138.1 GCA_017881685.1 Gemmatimonadaceae bacterium | reverse complement strand
GCCAGTTGGCGCAGATGCTGTACAGCACGAACAAACCGTGATTCCTCCCGCCAGTTCCGACTATTTCTTCCTCGGCGCCTTCACCCCGGAAGAGGAGCTGGCCGGCTTTGCCTGCTACGGACCAACGCCTGCGACTGATCGAACGTACGATCTGTATTGGATCGCCGTCGATCCCGCCGTGCAGGGGTCCGGATGCGGAACCATCCTCCTTAATGAGGTTGAACGAAGGTTACAGGGACTGAACGCCAGAATGGTGGTAGTAGAAACATCGTCCCGATCCGACTACGGGAACACGCGAGGATTCTATATCCAGCGCGGGTACGTCGAAGCCGCACGGTCGCGTGACTTTTACGCGGCGGCGGATGATCGGATCACTTACACAAAACGGTTGCAAAGCCGCGTCCCATCCTTCGGATGGATGGCGCATGGAGCGATGTCACAATGAGTGACTGGCAGAGAATTCTGAAGGACGAGAGCATTGCCACTCTCGACAAGCTGCACGAAAAGTTCGGTGACGCGATCGACGTCGAGGCCCTGAAGCCCGCGTTCGAAAACTTCCAGATGCGCCTCACGCCTTCGGCGCTGAACGCGATCAAGGAAGTCGGAGATCCGATGTGGCAGCAGTACATCCCGACCGTCGAGGAGCTCGACGTCGTTGACGGAGTCATCGACTCTCTCGACGAAGACGGCGACTCGCCAGTTCCCAACATCACACACAGGTACCCCGATCGCGCCCTATTTCTCGTCAGCCCAGTCTGTGCCAGTTATTGCCGTTTCTGCACTCGCCGCCGCAAAGTCGGCGACCCGGAGAAGATTCCGCTCAACCAGTACGATTCGGCCTTCGAGTACCTGAGACAGCACACGGAGATCCGCGACGTCATCATGAGCGGCGGCGATCCGATGATGCTGAGCGACAGGCGCCTCGAGTATCTCTTCCAGCAGCTGCGGGCGATTCCGCATATCGAGATCATCCGGATCGGCAGCCGCATCACGTCGCATCTGCCGGAACGGATCACGCCCGAGTTCTGCGAGATGGTGCAGAAGTACCATCCGATCTTCATGAACGTCCACTTCAATCACCCCGACGAGCTGACGCCCGCCGCAGTCGCCGCTCTCGATCGCCTGTCGAGGGCCGGCGTATCGCTCGGCTGCCAGACAGTGCTGCTCAAGGGAGTGAACGACGATCCCAAGGTGATGATGAAGCTGATGCACGAGCTGCTAAAGGCGCGTGTGCGGCCGTACTACATCTTCATGGCCGATCAGGTCGCCGGCGGCGAGCACTTCCGCACGACGGTCCAGAAGGGGCTCGAGATCATTCAGGCGCTTCGCGGCTGGACTTCGGGAATGGCAGTGCCGCAGTTCGTCATCGATTCCCCAGGTGGCGGCGGCAAGGTTCCGCTTCTTCCCGAGTATGTCGAAGAGATAAATGAGGATGAGGTTGTCTTCCGGAACTACGAGGGCAAGCGCTTCACGTACAAGCAGCCGAAGAGAGTTCCTGCTGCCGAGCCGCTACCTGCTGTCGCTGCTGAGAGCGATGTCGTTCCAATTCTTCGCGGGAAGCGAGCGAAGAAGGAAGGGGCCGTTCGCCAGAAAAGACGCAAAGCGTCGGGCGAATAGCGCTCGATCGCGCTGATGGACACGAAAGGCCGCCTCACCGGGCGGCCTTTCGTGTTTGGAGCCTGGAACTGATCGTTATGAGCTGGTGTTCAGCTCAAGGAACGACGCTGACCCGCGTCGAGCCTACCGGACGAGTGTAACGCTTGTACCAGCTCATCATGTAAAGCTGGGTGCGAATCCAGTTGGACGGCTTTGAACCGGTACCATGATACTCGCCTTCGAACCGAAGAAGAGTTGTCGGAACACCGCGCATCTTCAGGGCGGCGTAGTATTCCTCGGACTGCGGCATGGGTGTTCGCCGGTCCAGCTCGCCTGTCATCAACAGTGTTGGAGTGGTGACATTCCCGACGTACATGAGCGGTGACTGCTTCAACCACTGCTCCGGCTTTTCCCAGAACGGGGCGTCGAAGAAATTGTAGGTAAAGAGCGGAATGTCGGTTTGGCCGGCCATGCTCAACCAGTCGATCACCGGGCACCGTACAGCCGCGGCAGCAAATCGGTTTGTGTGACCGATCACCCAACTGGAAAGAACTCCGCCTCCGCTGCAGCCTCCAACATACATGCGGGTCTGATCGATGTAGCCGCGCGCGACGACGGTGTCTACTCCTGCCATCAGGTCTTCGTAGTCCACTCCAGGGTACGCGCGCTCGATTGCATTTCCGAAAGCGCTGCCATATCCGGTGCTGCCGCGCGGATTCGTGTAGAAAACAACGAAACCGTTGGCCGCGAAATTCTGAAACTGTGGACTGAATGCAACGGTGTATGCGCCGTGAGGACCCCCGTGAATCTCCATGATCATCGGATATTTCTTCGACGGATCGAATGATGGTGGCTTCACTATCCATCCGTCGATGCGCGCTCCGCCGGTTGACGCGTAGGTCATCTTCTCGACACTTCCGAGCTGGATACGGTCAAGCACATCGTCGTTTGCATGCGTCAGATAGGCTACAGGACTGTCTTTCCTTTGAAGATCGACCCGAACCACGTCGTTTGGCCTGTCATAAGTGGACTGCACGCCCACGGCAACACCATTCCTCGATATGGATCCAAGAGATAGCACATGATTGCCGCTGGTGAGCTGGCGCACGCCTCCATTTGTCGCTGCAAAAAGAATGTTTGACGTTCCGTGTTCATCGCTCGAGAAGTACACGCCGCTTCCGTCGGCGGCCCAGATCAGCTCCCCCGGGTCGCGATCGAGCGTCCCCGAGATTTTGCGAACTGATCCGCCTTCAACCGGCATCACATAGACTTCCGAGGCTTGATAGCTGGCCTTCGTCGCTGGATACCCGATGAAGGCAATCAGCTTTCCGTCGGGCGACACTCTTGGGCTGGTCCACACGCCGTCCTGCGTCACGAGCCGTCGGGCTCCGCCAGTCGCTACATCCACCAGGTAAAGGTTCGAGTTTCGATAGTTGAGATCGGCCGTCGAGTCGCTGATTCCATCCACCACGATGCCGCGACCGTCGTGCGTCCAGCTCCAGCCGACGCTTCCATCGAGACCGTCAAACCGGGCCCCCGCGTCCCAGTCGCCTGATGTCAGCTGCCTTGGCGTTCCTCCATCGGCTGTCACCACGAACATGTGTCGGTAACCGGCGTCCATGAAGCCGCGCCGGTCCTGCTTGAAATGAAGCTGTTGAACGATCCGCGGATCTCCGACCCACTTGGCACCAGCCGGCCCCTTCGGCATGTCGATCTTCCAGACAGGGGCTTTCGGAACGAACATGCTGAAGCCAATCGACTTGCCGTCTGGAGACCACTCGATGTCGGCAGGGGCCTCTGAAACCCGTGTGACCTGTGACGCCGGCCCATCGGTTCCCACCCATTTAACGAACAATTGACTGCCCTTCGGCTCACCTTCTGCCAGATACGCTATCCGCGTACCGTCGGGAGACCACTTCGCGCTGCCGCCTGTTGCGAAGAACCTGTTGTGCGAGCCGTCGGCATCCACAATCCAGATCGCTGACTCCCACTTGTCTTCGAGCTGATTCACCCAGCTTCGCCCGTAGACGATCTGCCTGCCGTCCGGAGATATCTGCGCGTCCGATATTCTTTCAAGATCGAGTGAGTGTTCAGTGGTGAACAGCGTCGCCGACCGGGTTTCCTGCGCACCGCTCGCTATTGGCGCGATCAACAGCGCCAATGCGGTTACCAGAGACGCAGCCGAAATTGAAAGTCGCATGGGACCTCTCTCAAAGAATTGGTGGGGAGCTCGAAGTTAGAGCGCGAGGCCGAAAAGTTGAAGCGGGATGTTTTTTGGGGCACACGCTCGCGGTCTGCTCAGCGTATGACTGGCATCGCTCGCGAGATGATGCCGGCATCCTGGGCGCCGCTGATGACGAACTGGACGGCGACCGCCGCGAGCAACAATCCCATGATTCGCGTCGCGACGCGGATGCCCGATCCTCCAAGGCGAGTGAAGACGCGATCCGCAACGCGAAGCAGCAGCCATGAGATCAGCATCGTCAGCACGATCGATCCATGGATGACCAGCTTCGACATCGAATCTGTGGCCTGAGCTCCGAGAACCATCACTGTCGACATCGCTCCGGGACCGGCGAGCATTGGAATTCCAAGCGGTGTGATTCCGACATCCTCCTTCTGCTGGCCCTCCATCATCTCCTCGGTTCCTTCCTGCGTGCTGCGCTGCGCGCGCAGCATGTCCATCGCGACCAGCCAGAGAATGAATCCGCCGGCGATTCGAAAAGCGGGAAGCGTCACGCCGAACATCGAAAGAATGAAATTCCCGGCCGAGGCGAACACGAGCAATGTGATCGCCGCAGCGAGGCATGCCGATCGTGCAGTTGCTTTCCTCTGCTCAGGACTCTCCGTGCTGACAAACGCGAGATAGGCAGGCACGACCGCGATCGGATCCACAAGAAAGAGGATCGACGTGAACGTGATGAAGGCGAATTGGCCCATTCAGTTAGTGCAGGTGCTGGGAAAAGAAGGGGAAAGCTTTCGTTTCCAATCTCCTGCGAATCCACGTTCCATGATTGCCGTCGTACAATTCAGCCGTATGATCGATGCCCATGGCTGTGAGCATCGAATCGAGGCGTGTGACGTTCACCGGAATGTCCTTGAACGCGTCCTGCCTGCCCGCATCGAAGGCGATCGCCATACGCTTCAGATTCTTCGAGTAGGTCGGGACCATGTTCAACGGTGAGCGATTCCACTTCTCTGCGACGGCAGGAACTTCAACGAGCGAATCACCCTGCAGCTTATACGGAAAGTGCATGAAGAAAGGCGGACTCGACGGATCGGGATCGTAAACCGCGCCGAGCGCGTAAATGATGTCCGGGACAAATCCTGCCTTCTTTGTGTCGGCCAGCTCATGCAATCCCAGCACAGTCTTCCACGATGCAGGCGTCGCTCCGCCCACAGCAGGACCCGACGTCAGACAACACGCGCTCAGCAGGTAGATCGCGGAAAACGTCTCCGGATGCCGCATTCCAACCCAAAGCGATCCGTACCCGCCCATCGAGTGACCGGTGATTCCCCTCGCCGACCTTTTCGGAATAGTTCTGTAATGCCTGTCGACATAGCCAACCAGATCATGCACGATGAAATCTTCCCAGTTGCCCGTAACGGGCGAGTTGACGTAGAAGCTTCCATCGAAGTAATCGTGGGCATTCGGCGTAACGACGATCATCTCCTTCACCGCTCCCGCTTGAATGAGACTATCCATCGAGATCCGCACGTTCAGGTTCTGATACGCGCCCTTCATGAACGCGCGATGATCGGCAGCGAATCCGTGAAGCAGGTAAACCACCGGATACCGACGATGCTTCGCCGTCGAATAGCTCGGCGGCAGATATATCGTCATCGCTCGACGGTCGGGATCGCCCACGAGATTGTGGCGGAGGGACGGAGCCGGAACGGTGTCGACGTGGGTTATCCCACCGCCTTGGGCTTTTGCCGCGGTCGACATCGCGACGGACAGGACCGCTGCCAGACCCAGAGCGCGCGCGGCTTTTCCAGTCATCAGAAAGAAAGTCTCGTCCACATGTAAGGGAAATTCCAGATCGCTGGCGGAATAGCAAGTCGCCCGTAACGTTTCCTGCTCTCCACAGCCAACCATTCATTCGAACATGATGTCTTTCCCGCTATCGCGTGTCGTTCTCGCATTCGCCACCGCAGCCTTCGTCAAGCCTGCATCGACGGCGGTGGACGATCCGGCACCGCGCCCTTCATTCTCGGAGCCGAGCTTCTCGCCTGACCGTCGCGAGATCGTGTTTGCTTCCGGCGGCGACCTCTGGACAGTTGCCGCTTCAGGAGGCGATGCGCGACTCCTCGTCTCGAACCCGGCGACAGAGCGACGACCATTCTTTTCACCCGACGGCTCGAAGATCGCGTTCACCTCGACACGAACGGGCAACGGCGACATCTACGTGCTGTCGCTCGTCTCCGGCAATCTGCAGCGGATCACGTTCGACGACGGACTCGACTTGCTCGACGGATGGTCACGCGATGGAAAGTATCTCTACTTCTCATCGACGACCCACGACATATCGGGAATGAACGACGTCTATCGCGTGAGCGCGATGGGTGGCACTCCGATGCAGGTCGCCGGCGACAGGTACGTGAACGAGTACTGGTCTTCCGAATCGCCGAATGGACACACGCTGGCAATCACGGCTCGCGGAAGAGCCTCGGCCGATTGGTGGCGTCGCGGGCACAGCCACATCGATGAGAGCGAGATCTGGCTCGTAAATAACATCGAGCCTGGTTCGCCGGGAGCGCCGAAATATTCTCAGGTCACGACCGGCGGCGCGAAAAGCGAATGGCCGATGTGGTCGGGCGACGGAGCGAATCTCTTCTTCGTCAGCGATCGAACGGGTAATCAGAATTTGTGGATGAGCCCGGTATCGGGCGGTGACGCGCGACAGTTGACCAATTTCAACACCGGGCGAGTTCTCTGGCCGGCGATATCGAATGACGGAAACGCGATCGTGTTCGAGCGCGACTTCGGGATATGGGTTTATGACCGAGCATCAAACACCGCGAAGCAGGTCCCGATTTCATTGCGAGGGGCACCCTCGGGCAATTCCGTCGAACACCTTATGCTCAACAGCGGAATTCGGGATCTCGCTCTGTCGCCCGACGCGAAGAAGGTCGCATTCCTCGTCCACGGAGAGATCTTCGCCACGTCAGCCAAAGATGGCGGCGACGCGACGAGAGTCACGACGAGCGCAGGAGCGGAGGGTCAGCTGAGATGGGCGCTTGACAGCCGGCGGCTCCTCTATGCGAGCGATCGCGATGGCGTGTCCCATCTTTTTCTATACGATTTCGCCTCGAAGACAGAAACGCAGCTCACCCGCGGTCCCGGTGGGGATGTCACACCACGCTGGTCGCCAGACGGCAAGAGCATAGCCTACGTTCACGATGCGAAGGAGCTGCGAGTTCTCGATCCAGTTACGAAAGCCGATCGAAAGATTACGACGGCCATTCTCGATCGCCCTCCGTTCCTCGCGGATCGCAGCATCGCCTGGTCCCCTGACGGAAAATGGCTCGCCTACCTCGCGCCGACAGGAACAAAACTCTTTGGAGACGTTTTTGTCGTGAACGCTGAAGGCGGCGAAGGACGGCCAGTCAGTTTCTCGCCGACCGTGTACGGCAACTCGATCTCATGGGCTCCCGACGGAACGTTCCTGCTGGCAAATGCAGTACAGCGAACTGAGCCAGGCCAGCTCATCCGTGTCGATCTCGTTCCTCGGACTCCACGTTTTCGCGAAGATCAGTTCCGCGACTTGTTTCCGGCCGAAGGCCCGCGCCAGGTAAATCCAGCCCAGCGCCCTGTCGACACAGCACAACAGAAGAAGCCTGAGCCGCCGGCGAAAACGGATTCCGCGAAGCCCGTCTCTGACACTACAGCGAAGAAGCCAGCGAAGCGTACGGAAATAGTCTTCGATGGAATCAGGCAGCGCAGCAGCGCGATTCCCGTCGGCGTCGACGTCAACACACAGATCCTGAGCCCCGATGGCAAGTACGTTCTGCTGGTGGCAGGCGCCGCCGGACAGCAGAACCTCTACGTCTATCCAATCGATGACCTTCTCCGCGACGAACGCGTAGCGCGCCAGCTCACTTCGACCTCTGGAAACAAGAACAGCGCGCAATGGTCTCCCGACGGAAAAGACGTGTGGTACATCGAAAACGGCCGCGTCAGCATCGTCAACGTCGACAGCCGCACGACCCGCTCTCTTGCAGTCAACGCCGAGATGGACGTCGACTTCGCGAAAGAGAAGATGGTCGTGTTCAACGAGGCATGGCGCTACCTCAAGGACAACTTCTTCGACGAGAACATGAACGGCGTCGACTGGAATGCTGTTCATGAGAGCTACGCATCGTTGATCGCCGGAGCACAGACGCCCGATGAGATGCGGCGTGACATGCAGCTGATGGTTGGAGAGCTCAACTCGTCGCATTCAGGAGTGAACGGCCCACCTGCGCAACAGCCCTACACAGGGCGGCTGGGTCTTCGTTTCGATCGAGCAGAGTATGAGAAGAATGGTGCGTTCAAGATCGTAGAGATCACGCCTCTGAGTGCAGCCGCTCTCGCGACGCGAATCAGGATCGGTGACTACCTGACTGCCGTGAACGGCGAAAAGATTGGAGAGCACACCAACCTGGACGATCTCCTCTCGTACAAGATCGGAAAGCAGACAACTCTCTCGATGAGAGGACCGGGCGGTACGTACGAAGCGTCCGTCATGCCGGTCAATTCGGTGACTGACAAGCGACTTCTCTACCGTGGCTGGGTCGAGGACCAGCGCTCCTATGTCTCGAAGATCAGCGGCGGCAAGCTTGGCTACGTCCACATGTTCGACATGGGAGCTGGTTCACTCGATCAGCTTCAGGCTGACCTTGACGCCGAAAACAGCGGAAAGTCCGGCGTCGTGATCGACGTGAGAAACAACAACGGCGGATTCGTGAACTCGTACGCACTCGACATCTTCACACGTCGCGGTTTCATGACGATGCAGTCACGCGAACAACCAGCCGCCCCGGCGCGCACGCAGCTCGGCCAGCGCGCACTCGAGCTGCCGACAGTGCTCGTGACCAACATGCACTCGCTGAGCGATGCGGAGGATTTCACCGAAGGCTATCGGTCGCTGAAGCTTGGCAAAGTTGTTGGCGAGCCGACGGCAGGATGGATTGTCTACACGTCTGATGTCGGACTTATCGATGGTTCGACGGTTCGTTTGCCTTCAACGAGAATTCGCGGCTCTGACGGGAAGGACATGGAAAACAATCCGCGGCCAGTGGACATTCCGGCAACTCGCCCAGTCGGCGAAGGATATTCCGGCCACGATTCGCAACTCGATGCAGCGGTTCAAGCTCTTCTTGCTCAACTCGGCATTTCCAGATAACGACAAACACGCAGCCCCGTTGTTCCAACAAGAAGCGCCGCCCAAAAGG
>JADGQR010000137.1 GCA_017881685.1 Gemmatimonadaceae bacterium | reverse complement strand
TCGTTGGTACGAGGACCGGACGGGCGTGGGCCTCGGCCGCGACGAAAAGGACGTCGGCGTTCGTTCATCAAATTGTGGTGTGGCAGGGAAAAAGTAGCGCGACTGGCTGCTGCGGCGGGCGCGGTCAAAACTCACGCGGCATCCCGCAACTTCATTCGGTTCGTAGGCGCGCCTCGATGGGCTGCGCTATTTCGGAATGGTACATACGAAGGCTGGAATTGTCCAGCGATCTTAACGAATGGTACTGCCGGTACTGGTAAATGTCCAGCGCAGTCTCCGTTCGTATGTGTCCATTCAAGCGCAAATCGGGCACGTCGAATGGAGACGCGGGGACGCTATCTTTCGCAACACATCGACCAAACCTGAGACAGATCTTGGACCAGAATTCAGACCCCATACCCGAGCTCGAGCGAGCTGTAGCCGAGAATCCGAATGACGCCCGTGCCCTGGTCGCGCTTGCAAACCAGTACTGGCTGGCGGGTTCAGGCCCCGAGCCCGTGAGCGACCTTGCCTCGAGGGCAATCGCCGCAGACCCCGACAATCGTGCTGCCTGGCATCTGTGGGCGTTAGCGGAATCGGATCCGCGCCAGCGTGTCACGCGATGGCAGCAGGTCTCAGCGCGCTTCCCGACAGATGATCTCGCGCGCGCGAATGTCGCCGACAATGCGGCATCGCTCGCCGGAGCCGAGCACGATCCTGATGCGCTCGACCTGGCGATTGAGACCTACGAACAGTTGCTGAAGACAGCGACACACAAGGAGCAGCGCGACGCACTCGATACTGCGCTCAGAACATTGCGCGGGTGGAGACTATGAGCCACGAGCACGACAACGCCGAAGGATCGGATTCGCTGGAGGAGTTTCGAAAATTTCGCGAGCGGATGAACTCCGAGATCCTGGGCGAGAACAACCTGGTAATCAATCGCTTCTTCGCTCTCGATACGCGGACTTACGAAGCTGGTGCGCTCGACGTGAAGACGAAGGAGCTGCTGGGGCTTGTCGCGTCGCTCGTACTTCGCTGTGACGACTGCGTGACGTATCATCTCACTCGCTGTGCCGAGGAAGGCGTGACGCGTCCTGAGATCTTCGAGACGATGTCGGTCGGGCTTGTGGTTGGTGGATCGATTGTAATTCCACACTTGCGACGTGCTGTTGATCGGTGGTCGCAACTCGAGAAAAAGTCCTAGCATCCTTTTGCTGGGGCGGCTCATCCCCGTGTGAAAGCGTTCGGGTTGGAGAGACCGAAGAGACCGAAGAAAAGGCGGAAAAAAAATTGGGTTCGTCACTTCGTGGCGCGAGATAGTCCCGCGCATGCGGATTGATAAACCCAAAAATTGTTCTTATCTGTTTTGCAGTTTCTTCAGTCTCTTCGGTCTCTCCAACCCGAACCCTTTCAGTGTCGAGGGGCTGGTCGCGGCAAACGAACTCAGGGCCTACTTATCCGTGGGAGCAGCAGAAGGTTTTGCGACTTTCGACGGATCCCCATCGGAGACATACCGCGTCCCGTTCTTATCCATGTTGTTGAGAATCTGCTCCGCCTGATTTCCGATCATCTCGATTCGCGTAATGCTCAGCGGATTGAACGCGGGATCATATGGACTCCTCGTCGGGCCGCCTGACACTTCAAGAATCGCCTCGTTGTTGTAGCGTGTGACCTGATGCGTCTTCGGATCCGTCCATGATCCTGACTTCGCGAGAGCACGATTTTTCGGCCAGACACCGAGCGGCAGCGCAAAGGTCCGCACTTTGAAGCCGGGGACGGCCGAATCGATCGCCAGTTGGCCCCGGGCGATCTGCTCCTGGACGACGGCATCAGAGTATTTGTTCAGCTGCGCATGCCACAATGTGTGATTGCAGAGCTCGAATCCCTGGTCGTGAAGGAACTGAACTTTCTTGAAACGCCACTCGTCCTTCTGCCCCTCGATTCCCCGGTTGCCGAAGAAGTTGTGTCCAGCGGCAGCGCCAGGCAGCATGCAAAAGACGGCTGCATTCGCCCAATCAGGATGCGTCTTCCTGAATGCGAGCCAGATTCCGACTCCGCTCGTCGGATCGATTTCCAGCTGGCCGTTCTTCTCGATGTACCTGAATTGACTGGGTGACGCGTCATCGAAAACGAAGACAACCGGCGACAACCCGCGAGGCAGATTGATCTTTCGGTCTAGAATCTGCGAGATGGTGACCGGCCGGTATCCCTTGTTGTAGACGAACTCGAGGTCCCGCTTGAAATGGTCACGGTCGCGGGAGTACGTCGCATCCTTGTCCACGATCAGGTGATATTCGAGAACGGGGATATGCCCGAGCTCATTGGGAACCCGCTTGGAATCTTCGGCCGAGAGATGGAAACCACCCGGCCCGGTGGAGGTATTCTGGGCCGAATTGGCGTCAGTTGAGGCAGATGGGGTATTACCAGATGAAACTGCCGCTGAGCTGGCGGCGTTTGGGGAAGCAGGGGCCGGCTTGCTGTCGGCTTTGGTCGCGCAGGCTGAGATAATAAGGACGAGCGCGGCGGCTTTGAGTTGGTTGACCATGGACTGACGGTGCATGAGAAAGATTGAGATAAAGCGGGATGTAGTACTGAAAAGTGCACTAGCAATAAGCATTCTAGGTGTCATTGCAATCGACTCCTGGCTTGCGACCTGTGGGTACGATGGCTGTCCTACACCGCGTCAGATCCAATCGTACCATCCGGACGAAGGCGGCCGGATCTACGATCGGAGCGGCACGCTGATGGGCCGGCTGGCCATCGTCCGCAGAGTCAATGTACCGATTTCCGTGGTCCCCCAGTTCGTCCGTCAGGCGTTTGTGGCAACCGAAGACCGCAGATTCTACGCCCACAACGGTATCGACTGGCGCGGATTCCTGCGGGCGGCAGCACGAAATGTCCGCTCGTTCGGAGTGCGCGAAGGCTTCAGCACGATCACGATGCAGGCCGCGCGCAACAGCTTCGTCGTCCATAAGTATAAGAACCGCTCGCTGCCGCAAAAACTGATCGAGTTGCGTGTCGCAAGATTGATGGAACGCTCCCTCACAAAAGATCAGATCCTCGAGCTGTACCTGAACGCGATCTACATGGGCAACGGCGTTTATGGAGTCGAAGCGGCAAGCCGCGATCTGTTCGGAAAGAGCGTGAATCGGCTGACTCTTCCTGAAGCCGCGATGCTCGCTGCACTTCCGAAAGCGCCGTCAGCATACACGCCACGTCGCAATCCGAACCGCGCGCTCACTCGCCGCAATCTCGTTCTCTCATTGATGGTGAACGAGGGATATGTATCGGCAGGCCGGTTGCCCGGACTTCAGGCGACACCGTTGCGAATCGCCCGCGACGAATGGCGGCCGGATGATCGAACTGATTCGTTCGCACTCGACGCAGTGCGCGCCATCACGGATTCCGTGCTCAGCCAGAGTGACGAAGACGCCGCCGACCTCACGGTCTACACGACGCTCGACAACAGAGCGCAGCTTGCCGCCGATCGTGCCGTTGCCCGTCGGGCCGCTGCGATTCAGGACGAATCGAGCGGGTACTTCAACGGATCGCGACACCTGATTCAGGGCGCAATGATCGGAATCGATCCGCGCAACGGAGATATTCGCGCGCTGACGGGCGGACGACGGTACGAGCGCGGCAACTACAACCGCGCCCTGAAAGCGAAACGCCAACCTGGCTCCGCGTTCAAGCCATTCGTCTACGTCACCGCGCTCGGCGCCGGATATTCGCCGGCATCCGAGGTCGAAGATGAACCGGTCGAAGTCGTACAGGGCCGTAAAGTCTGGTCACCGTCGAATTACAACGACGACTACATCGGACTCATCACGTTCCGTCGCGCCTTGATGAAATCGTCGAACGTTGCGGCGGTTCGTGTAAGCCAGATGGTCGGCACGTCGAGGATCATCGAGAACGCGCACCGAATGGGAATCGACAGCGACATTCCAAACGTTCCCGCCATTGCACTCGGCGCAGCCGACGTTACGCCGATCGAGCTGGTTCGCGCGTACGCTCCGTTCGCTAACGGCGGGTTCAAGGTCACGCCACGTCTGGTGAAACGCATCGAATCACGCGACGGGGAAGTTCTCTGGAGTGATGAAACCGCTCCACTGCAACGCGTGATCGCGCCCGCGGATGCATACGAGCTGACGTCGATGTTGCGCGCGGTTGTCGATTACGGAACAGGGCGTCCCATTCGCGATTACGGCGCGAAAGGAATGATCGCCGGAAAGACAGGAACGACCAACAACGGCACCGACGTGTGGTTTGTTGGTTACACTCCGAACCTCGTCGCCGCTTTCTGGTTTGGATATGACGACCCGCATCAGATCAGCGGCGATGCGTCAGGCGGACGTCTTGCATCACCAGCGTGGGCTGAGTTCTACACGACCGGATGGCGTGAACCGGTTCCGGCCGATGCGTGGCAACCTCCGCCGGGTGTCACTGAAGCAGTGATGATCGATCCAACCACCGGCTGGATCGCGAACGACTGGTGCCCGGCGCGCAAAGTCGAATACTTCAAGCCCGGCACTGGTCCGCGCACGGAGTGCATGGAGCACGGTCCACCGGAAGTTGAACCCGGCTGGCCTGACCCCGGTCAGGAAATCGGCCGCCAGGCCGACAACCTCGGCAAGAAAATCAGCAAGGCACTCGGTAAGATCTTCAAGTTTTAGAACGCGCTGACTGCTGACTGCTGACTGCTGCCAATAGCTGAATAGCTAGTTCTGCTAATCGCTAACAGCCACGTCACGCGCCACACGTCACGCGCCACGCGGCACGCTAAACCAGCCCCAGCCAGCCGCTGCTCGGTGCGTTGAATCCTGGAAAGATCTTATCGAGCTTCGTCGCTCCGAGATGGCGCGCGGTCACCTCCGAGAACACAGATCTGAAATCAGTCGTCAGCGCGAGATCGCGTCCTTCGTAAAGCTGGTCCTGCTCCAGGCCTGGCCACTTTCCGTGAACCTTGCCGCCTTTCACGTCGCCGCCGATTACGAACAGAGCGCCGGCGTGACCGTGGTCTGTGCCGCCGTTGCCGTTCTCTCTCGCCATGCGGCCGAACTCCGACATCGTGAGGATCACGACGTCGCCCATCTTGTCGCCAAGATCGGTAACAAGTGCTGCGATCGATTGTGCGAAGTCGTCAAGGCGTCCTGCAAGCTGTCCGTTCGTTGAGCCCTGGTTCACGTGAGTGTCCCATCCGCCGACATCCGCAAACGCGATCTCGAGTCCGACATCAGCCTTGATGAGCTGAGCGATCTGAAGCAGACGCTGACCAAACTGTGATCTTGGATATTCGGCACCGTTGCGTGGCAGGTATTTCTGCGGATTTGCTGCCTTCAACATCCTCACTGCTTCGAACATCTCGGTTCCGGTGCCGTGAACCAGATCGGCGGAACCTGTTCGATACAACGCTTCGAGTCGATCGACTTGTGATCCCGTCGCACGGACGGTGAACTCGTCGAGGCTGTTCATGGCTACCACTTCGTTCGCGCCTTCCATGATGCGCGGAGTCTGCTGCGTTAGCGCGACTGCACGGAACGGCGTGATCTTGCATTCATCGCATGTTCCTTTCACGGCTAGATAGCGATTCAGCCAGCCGTCGGGCGTTCCCTTCACGTCGGGCGTGCCTGTCTCCATGTAATCCTGCGCGTCAAAGTGCGAGCGTGTCGTGCTCGGACTTCCGACTGCATGCACCGGTGCGAGAAGTCCGCGATCGTAAAGCGGCTTGAAGGGAGCGAGTGACGGATGCAATCCGAAGAATCCGTCGAGGTCGATCGCCGCGTCGCGCGAAATTGTGCCCGATAGTCCCGAGGGACGGGGAATGGCAATCGTTGGTCTCAGGCCGTAGTACGACTTGTCACCGTGAGGAACAACGATGTTGAGTGCGTCCGCCGCACCGCGCTGAAAGAGGCAAATCAGCGTCTTGCCCTTCGGAGCCTGCATCATTTGGGCGCCGAACGCGGTGCGACGGAGAAAGCTGGGACTGAGTCCGATCGTTACGAGAGCCAGTGCTCCCGATTTTACAAATGCCCTGCGTTGCATGAATACCTCTGCGCTAATGGCGCTGAAACTCGGGCGAGCCGAGCGCCAGGCCGACCACCTGGGCGATTCCGTTGAGTTGTGGCACTGCTCCGTTGCGACCAGCGAGCGGATTTCCCTGCGGACGCTGCGGCGACGGTCCCTGCTGAAGCCTTCTGTTCTGCGCGTTGCGGGCGTTCTGTGCGCCCTGCGCCTGCTGCATCATTTCATTATTCGGTGGCTGAGCTGCCATCTCCGGCGCTGCCGGCGCAGGAGCGGGAGCACCGCTGGCGAGCAGCGGATTCTCTCCTGACATCAGAACAGCGCGCGTATCGGGCGATACCGATCCGCCAAGCATGAGTGACACGACTGCATCGACCTGCTTTGCGCGTGACGCAGAAAGGAGCGTGTCGAGTCCGGGAACTTCATTTATCCTTGCACCGGGAATCCTGTTCGCGGCAACAGACATTCCGAAATTGATCCTGTTCAGAATCGCGCCTGCATTCATCCACGCGTCTCCGGTGTCCGGATAACCATTCGGTGCCTGGTGGCCATAGATCGGCTCGCCGAGGAATGCGATTACCTGCGCGGTTCGCGGCGTGCTGTCTGGTTGCGCGCCCATCGCACGCATCGCGCTGACGACAACTTCGAACGGCGACTTCACCTTGCTGCGATATGCCTGCTGGGAGAAGAACTCGTTGGACGTGACAATTGTGCGGACGACTTCGCGAATATCACCGTCGGTCTTCATGAACACAGCCGCGGCCTGATCGACCAGCGCCTTTGGCGGATTGTCGGAGACGAAATGCCGAACGAGCTTTTCTGATATGAAGTGAGCAGTCGACGGATGACGCGACACGATGTCGAGCACGTCTTCACCGTCTTCAATTCCTCTGCCTGCCGCGAGTTTATGCCCGAGGACGATCTTCTCACCCGCGTCGTGCATCTGCGGGCGGAAGATGAATCCACCACCCTGGGCCGGTGGCTTGATTGTCCAGCCCGTAAGCGCACGCGCGACGTTGATTACATCCTTCTGCGTGTATCCACCATCTACGCCCAGCGTGTGCAGCTCGAGCAACTCGCGGCCATAATTCTCATTGAGTCCGCCATTCTGCAGCTGATTCAGTCTCTGTCGTATCTGCTGAGCCTGTCCAGGATCAACTCGTCTGAGTTGTCCGCCGAGAGGGCCAAATCGCTGGTTTCTGTCAATGCTTGCGAGACGCGGCCGCGTGCTGTCGACCATGCTGCGTGCGTTGTCGAGATAGAAGAGCATCGCCGGACTCTTCGCGACCGCTTCGAGCAGATCGCGAAATTTGCCAAGCGCATGCGGACGAATCACATCACGCTCGTACTCGGTCAGGTAATACGCTTCCGGCGGCCCTTTCTGAATGAAGATGTTGAAGTGATTGAGCCAGAAGTCGGTCATCACTTCGTCGAGCTGACGGTTGCTTATAACTGCACGCGCGACGCGTGACGATTGAAGTTGGCCGCCAACCTGTCGCCGTTTGAGCTGGATCTGCTGGAACGCCATGCTGTCTTCGCGTGAAACGCCACCGGGGCCCTGCGTCGTATCACCGGCCTGTCGCTTTACGAGACGACGATCGCGCTGCGCGACTGCATACTCCTGCAGAAGCTGGCCCTGGTCTTCGCGAAGGATGTCGTAATGATTGAGAAACGCTTCGATCGATTGATCGTCGATCTGCTCTGGATGGAGCTGCTGGTCGATCCACTTGTCGACACCCAACGCGCGGATTTTCTGCACGTCTCCTGGTCTTGCTCCAAAGGCGAGTCTATTCAGGACGTGGATTACCTGCTGATCGGCCGCAAGCTCGCGGTGATCCAGGCGCGCGGGTGACGCAGCTGGTCGAGCGGTTGATTGTGCTGTAGTGGTGCAGGGAAGGGTCACGCCGGCCCCGAGTCCGAGCGCTCCTACGATCAACAACGAGTTCCGTCTCTTCATGTCCAGTCCGATTTTGCTTGAACTGGTAGACGCCACGGACAAGGCGGCGTTAAACCAGCAACTCTTCGTCTACATCGGGTGTCGTACGGTTACCTCAAACACGCGACCGAGATGATCCCCCTGCTTCCCGTCGTTCTAGCGCTCGTCCTTCCCACGTCGAATCCAATTATCCGGCGGGACGATCGTCCCGATTCTGCCTACTGCAACCTTGGCTCGCAGGCGCGGGCACTCGTTTCAATTGGCCGAGCCGGAGATGGCACCTTGATTGGCTCGCGTTGGGTGCTGACCGCGGGCCATGTCGCGCGATCGCTGTCGGAGAGACAGCCAGAGATGAGGTCGGTTGATGTCGGCGGAGTGACCTACGCCGTGAAAGCGACTTTCGTTCATCCGGAGTGGACCGAGATGGGTCCCCACGATATCGGATTGCTTTATCTCGAGCGTCCGGTAGCGGGAGTGATACCTGCTCTTCTTTATCGCGACGATGCAGAAAAGGGTATAGTCGCCACTCTTCTCGGCCACGGTATGACAGGAACAGGTGCGACGTCCGATCGAATAGAGGATGGAAGAGCGCGCGGAGCCACGAGCCGCATTGACAGCGTAGACGCGCGATGGCTCTACTTCAGCTTCGACGCGCCTCCGTCAGGAACCGAGTTGGAAGGCGCACTGGGCGCAGGCGATAGCGGCGGCCCGGCGCTGGCTGTGATCGATGGAAAGACATTCATTGTCGGCGTCAGCTCCGCCGGATACGACGGCAAGGATGGTCCGGGCAGTTACGGCGCGGTGGACGTGTTCACGCGAGTCTCGACCCACGCTGACTGGATCGACAAAGTCATGGCATCGGCTACTTCTGCGACTTCAGGTCGGGCTTCGGGGCGGGGTAACGGAGGTCGAGGCTCTCGAGGGCCTCGACGATTCTCTTCGCAATGAGATAGTTGCGCGCCTTGTTGCTGCCGGCAGGAACGACATACCGTTGTCGTCATCATGAGGTGCCCGGTGTTGGCCGAGTTGATAGAAATGGGTCCATCGCCTCCGGCTGGAAGTCTGAGCAGCGACTGCGCCTGCGTGCCGTGTATCGCCGCGTCGAGCGAGATTTTCCAAGACGCGCAAACACGTCGCGGCCAACTGTGTAGTTGCTTGCGCTTGTCCATCGCTGTCGGCGGTCGAATTCCTCCCACGCTTCGGCAACTCGGTTGTGCGAGTCGCGAATCACAACTGTGTCGCGTGCCTGTGGCAATGGATTGAGTCGGATAGAGAGCACTGTGCCCTCACCAGCGCGGGCGCGCCATCTGAAATCCTCGGGGCCGTACCCGACGCGGCGGAATACGACATTGTACTCACCTACTGGCACCTGAATCCGAAATTTTCCGCCGTCATCGATAAGAGCAGAATAGTTGCCCGGCTGAACCACAATCTCAGCCCTTGAAAGCGGATCACCATATTCGTCCGTGACGATTCCGCTGATCGTTGCTGGCTTCGGGGTGTTACAACGGCATTGCGCGCCTGACCCTGGGCCGAGGGAGGCCCGGTGACGAGCAATGGTACGACCAAGCACAGCAACTTCCTTGACGCGCTGGTTGCGCCAATCACTGATATCGAAAGAGCGGCATTAGATGCGGAACCATGAGGATACCAATATTAGCAGCGCAGACGTTTCCGGTTTCAGCGACCATCCGAGGGCGGGAACGACTCCTTCCTTGTTTTTCGTCCCTCATTCTTTTGTGCCCTCATCGTAGGCAAACCTCGATCTCCAATGCCGTTCGGCGTACCCCCGCTTTCAGCGCGTTCTCGCGATTCTGCTTCGGCGATTTCCAGCCGGTCTTCCCGTATCTCCAGGCGCAGTCTCCCAAAGAAGCTCATGTAGACATTGGCCAGCCATACCAGCGAAAAGCCTGCAATGAGATAGCCTCGCCACCCGTCGAACATCAGCGTAAATCGCGTGATGAACAGGAAAAACGCCGTCACGTAGTGAGTGAAGCAATATTCGCATGTGAACACGTAGAAGAACTTGCGCGAGTACAGACGCCGGCACGATTTGCTTTTCGTGGCGCACCAGTCACGCGGCTCTCGAAACAATTCTTCGTGCGTCACCGTCCACGCGATGCACGCAATCGGAATCGGGAGAACAAGCAGCAGAACGAGCTGATGATTCCACGTCATGCACTCTCCTCGTTCACTTAAAGCAGGTCTGCGAGGAACAGCGAATCCACAGTTGCGCCGAGCGCTGCGTCGTGCACCGTGAGCGCATCCTCGGGTTGTACGCGAGCGAGCACATATATTTTTCGACCATGTGTGACAAGAATGACACTGGCTGAGCGGCTACTTCAAAGTCTTCAGGTACTGCTTCAGGTCTGTCTTCGGCTCGGGATATTTCAGGTCGAGACCCTCGAGCGTTTCGACAATTCGCTTTGCGATGAGATAATTCCGCACCTTGTTGCTGTCGGCGGGAACGACATACCACGGCGCCCACTTCGTGCTGCATTTCCGCAGCGCATCGCGATACGCATCGGTGTACTCGTCCCACCGGTTGCGCTCATCAAGATCTTTCGCGTTGAACTTCCAGTTCTTCGTCTCATCCTCGACACGCTCACGAAGACGCGTCCGCTGCTCGTCACGTGATACGTGCAGAAAGAATTTAAGAATTACAGTTCCGTTCTCCGTCAACATCTGCTCGAAGTCGTTGATCTGCTTGTACCTCTTCGACCAGACTGCTTTCGGAACCAGATTGTGCACCCGAACGACGAGTACATCCTCGTAATGCGACCGGTTGAAGATCGCGGCCATTCCATTTTCAGGTACTACCTGGTGAATCCGCCACAAATAATCGTGCGCCAGCTCGATGGCAGTGGGTGCCTTGAAGGAATTCACACGCACCCCGGCGGGATTGAACGCGCCGACCACGGTCCGTATCACGCCGTCTTTTCCTGATGCATCGCGACCCTGCAAAATGATCAGCAGAGAGTGGCGGCAATCCGCGTAGAAGGCACTCTGCAGGTCAGCCAGCTTTTGCTCCAGCTTGGCAATCTCGTCCTTCAGCTCATCGCCCTTGGGAAGTGCCTTCGGGGCTGCCGCGTCCTTGTCGCGAAGCTCGAGAGGCTCATGAGCGCTAACTGGATCGAGAAGCATGTGTCGTCTCGTGAAAGGTGACTTTCAATACCTAGATGTCGAAAACAGAAACGATCTGCGGAACGCCGTCCGAGTAATAATCCTCGATGCGAGCTTCTTCAACAAATCCGTGCGTCAACAACAATGCGCGAAATCGCATGACCACGGGATCTCCCGGAATTTCGGCGACGATAATTCTCGCGCCGATGGAGGCGAGGTCATCCCTGATCTGAAATAGCAGACGCTCTCCGATGCCGGCTCTCCGCGATCTCGGCGCTACCAGAATCGAATAGATAATTCCGGTGCCGATCGTGCCTGCAACAATTCCGAAGGCAGCGAGTCCAACGAGATCTCCGTCACGCTCGGCTACGATCACCCGGTATTCGCCTTCCGGGTCAGAGACAGCGCTTTTCACGAGATCAGCAGTTCGCTCGATCCACTGGTTTTTCTCTTTTTCGCGCTCTATCAACGCAAGCGCGGCGGCAAGGTCTTCCTCGCGCGCCGCGTGTACAACAAGCCGTTTCAGAGCAGGAGCAAGCACCGGTCCCCCTGACACACTACCTATATATGTAGCGATCGGCCGAGGACGCCAAGGGCGGCCTCCTTCACAGTCTCGGAAAGCGTCGGATGCGAGTGGACCGTAATTCCGATGTCCTCCGACGATCCGCGGTACTCGAACGCCAGCACAACTTCCTGAATCAGATCGGATGCGTTTGCTCCGATGATGTGACAGCCGAGCAGCTCATCAGTGGCCCCGTCGGCGATGAACTTCACGAATCCACTCGTCTCAGCCATCGTCCGGGCGCGTCCGTTCGCGGAGAAGGGGAATTTCCCAACCTTGTATTGCCTGCCCGACGCTTTCACCTCGTGCTCGGCCAATCCGACACTGGCGATCTCTGGCCAGGTGTAGACAACCGACGGCATGGACTTGTAATCCATGCGCGCGTGATGCCCGGCGATAACCTCGGCAGCGACGACGCCTTCCTCCTCTGCTTTGTGGGCGAGAAGCTTTCCGCCAACGGCGTCACCGATCGCGAAGACGTTCGGAAGATTAGTGCGCATCTCGGCATTGACGATGATCTCGCCGCGCTTTCCGACATTGAGGCCAAGCGCGGCCGCGTCGATGCCCGACAGCGACGATCTGCGGCCAACTGAAACGAGCACGTAATCGGCTTCAAGCGTCTCAGTCTGTCCGTCCTTCTCGATGTCCACCTTGACGCTGTTCGCGTCGCGCTTCGCACCTACGACTTTCGTTCCGGCGCGAATCTCCAGTCCCTGCTTTCTGAAAATCTTGTCGGCTTCCTTGATGATTTCTTCGTCGTTGCCCGGAAGAATCGTCGGAAACAGTTCGACGACCGTGACCTTTGCGCCGAGACGACGCCAGACGGAACCCAGTTCGAGTCCGATGACGCCACCGCCGATGACGATGAGATGCTTCGGCACTTCTGGAATCTTGAGAGCGCCGATGTTCGACAGCACACGCTCCTCGTCGAACTTGACGAACGGCAGCTCGATCGGAACTGACCCGGTCGCGATGATGACGTTCTTCGCCTGATACGAAGTGGTCGTTCCATCTTCCGCAGTCACATCGACGACGTTTCCTGCCTTCAACGTTCCGCGGCCCTTCGCCCACTCGATCTTGTTCTTCTTGAACAGGAACTCGATGCCCTTTGTGTTCTGAAGAACAACGGCATCCTTTCTCTTCAGCATCGTTGCCAGATCGGCGGACACACCTTCGATCCTCACGCCGTGCTCGGCCGCGTGGAGCCGGGCCCACTCGTAATGTTCTGAGGATGTGAGAAGCGCCTTAGACGGAATGCAGCCGACGTTCACGCAGGTTCCGCCGAGCGTCTTGTCCATCTCGACGCAGACGGTGTTGAGGCCGAGCTGCGCGGCGCGAATCGCGGCGACGTAACCGCCCGGACCGCCACCAATGATGACGACATCCGCGGATTTCATGTCAGCCATTGCCGGTCAGGAGATCAGCATTGCGGCCGGATCCTCGAGCAGCTCCTTGATCCGGACGAGGAACAGCACTGCCTGCTGTCCGTCGACAATGCGGTGATCATACGAAAGCGCGATGTACATCATCGGCCTGATCTCGACTTTTCCGTCAACCGCGATTGGACGATCCTGCGTCTTGTGGAGCCCGAGGATGCCAACCTGCGGATAGTTGATGATCGGTGTCGAAATGAGAGAGCCGAATACACCGCCGTTCGTGATGGTAAACGTGCCGCCGGTGAGGTCGTCCATCGACAGCTTGCCATCGCGTGCCCGCTTTGCAACGGCGGAGATGTCGCGGCTGATATCGAGTATGCCTTTGCTGTGTGCGTCCTTCAGGTTCGGAACGACGAGTCCCCCTTCCGATGCGACAGCGATACCCATGTTGACGTAATGCTTGTAGATGATGGAGTCGCCGTCGATCTGCGCATTGACCACGGGGTATGTCTCGAGAGCCATGCACGCAGCTTTCACGAAGAACGGCATGAACGTCAGCTTGACGCCGTGCTCCTTCTCAACCTTTTCCTTCATGCGCTCACGCAGCGCGTTCACGGCCGACATGTCGATCTCGTTGAACGTCGTGAGATGAGCAGTGTTGTGCTGTGACTGAAGAAGATTCTCGGCGATTCGCTTCCGTCGCGTCGACATCTTTTCGCGTGTTTCGCGTTCACCGTTCGATGCGAATGTCGGTGATGGCGCGAAGCTGGCGGCCGGTTGGGCCGAAGCTGGCGCGCTCGTTTGCGCGGGCTTCGCTGAGGCGACGTGCTCGAGCACGTCAGGTTTGCTGACGACGCCACCGCGGCCTGAGCCTGCGACGCTTCCGATATCGATTCCCGCATCAGCGGCAACTCGTCGCGCCGCGGGAGAAGATTTCGCGTCTGATATTGCGGGGGCCGTGGCCGCGACGGGTTGAGCCGCGACCGGTTGAGCTGGGGCGGTCGGCGTTGCTGGAGCCGGCGTTGCTGGAGCCGGCGTTGCTGGAGTAGCGATTTTTGCCGGGGCGGCAGTTGCTGTCTCGTCGATCTCGCCGAGTAGCTGGTCAACTTTTACGACGTCACCTTCGGCAACTGACTGCGCGGTCAGAACTCCAGCTCGCGGCGCCGGGACCTCGACCGTGATCTTGTCAGTCTCGAGCTCGACGATCGTATCGCCGCTGGCAACAGCGTCGCCCTTGTTCTTGAGCCATCGCGACACGGTGGCTTCGACGATCGATTCACCGAGCGGTGGTACCTTGATGGATAGCATTACAATGGAAGCGAAATGAGAACGTACCCCGTATCTTCTGCCTCTTCCGCCTCGCAAGGCGGTAGAAACTCAATATAACGCTCGAGGTTTTCGTTGCGAGCACTCACCATCTCCGCCCATGGCGGACTGGACAGCCTGGAATTCCGAACAGACGTCGCTGAGCCGGACGTGGCTCACGGCACCGTTCGCGTCCGTATCAAAGCCGCCGCGTTGAATTATCTCGATGTATTCATGCTGGCGGGGCTACCCGGTGTGAACATAGTGCCGCCCTGGGTCATGGGAGCCGATGGCGCCGGTGTCATCGATCGTATTGGCGAAGGCGTCGACAGCATCGTGGTCGGTGATACCGTAGTAATCAACCCCGGCATCAGCGACGGCACCTGCGAATTCTGCCGCCAGGGCGAACAATCCGAATGCGTTCAGTTCAAGCTCCTCGGTGAGCACTTGCCGGGTACTCTCGCCGATTACATCGTCGTTCCGGCCCGCAACGTCAGAAAAATCTCCGCCGAAGTACCGATTGAAGTCGCCGCTGCCTACACTCTCGCAACTCTTACGGCATGGCGGATGGTCGTATCCCGCGCAAACGTCCGCCCAAATGACGAAGTGCTGATCTGGGGAATCGGCGGAGGCGTCGCGCAGGCTGCACTTCGTATCTGCAAGCAGATCGGAGCGAAGGTCTGGGTGACATCAGGCAGCGATGAAAAGCTCGAGCGCGCACGCCTCCTTGGCGCCGACGAAGTCATCAATCACCGCACGATGAACGTCGGCAAGGAGATCCGGGCACGAACCGGCAAGCACGGAGTCAGCGTCGTTCTCGACAACGTGGGCCAGGCGACTTGGGAGTCCTCGCTCGCCGCGCTCGGACGCGCGGGACGGCTCGTGACCTGCGGCGGAACTTCCGGACCAATTGTCCAGACCGACGTGCGACGCCTCTTCTGGAATCAGTGGACAATCATGGGATCGACGATGGGGAACGATTCGGAGTTCGAAGCCGTAGTCCGCGAATTCAATGAAGGGCGACTTCAGCCTGTGGTGGACTCGGTCTTCACTCTCGAAGACGGCAGGGAAGGCTTCGCTCGAGCCGCTGCCGGAAACCACTTCGGCAAGATCGTCGTAAAGGTTGCCGAATGATCGAGCAAGCCCAGTACACTCCGGCCGAGCTGAAGCAGATGCGCGAGGTTTTCGTGGGGGGGAGCATGCCCGAGTGCCCGCGATGCCGCGTGCACATGACAGAGCGTCCGATTGGCGGTGGCTCGTTCGGGCTGGGCTATGCGCGCCGCCGCGAATGGTTGATCTGCCCGAACTGCCGCCGCAGCGCGATCTACGACATCAAGCGCGGCACTCGTAATTAGACGAGCGGATTTCCCGCTCGATTGCTATTGTTAAGCCTGTTCCTCCGCACCTCATTCCAGAGCAATACCGTGGGCGACACGACTCAGAACTTCGGCGACCGGCTTCAGGACAGCTTCTCACAACTATATCAGTACGTTCCGGCACTGGTCGGAGCGCTGGTAATTCTTTTCGCTGGTTATCTTCTGGCGCGTCTCTTCGAGAAAGGGACGGAGAAGGTTCTCCGGCGGATCCGCTTCAATCAGCTGCTTGAGCGCGGCGGCGTGATGGACGCGATGGAGCGAGCAGGGTCGCACATCAACCCAACGCGTATCGCTTCGAACCTGGTGTTCTGGTTCGTGATGTTCACGGTGATGCTCGTTGCTGCCAACGCGCTCGGTCTTCAGTCACTGGCCAACGTGTTCAGCGAGCTGGTGAGCTACATCCCGAGTGTGATCGCTGCGATCGTGATCATCATTGTCGGCATCGTGCTTGGCGGATTTGTCGGCGGACTGATCATGGCCAGCGCCGGCGGACTGCACGGCGGACCGACGCTTTCGCGAGTAGGCAAGGGCGGAGTAATTGTCCTCGCGGTATTCATGGCGCTTCAGGAGCTTGGCGTCGCGAGCGAGATCGTCACTACTGCGTTCGCGATTCTCTTCGGTGCCATCGCTCTCGCGATCGCACTCTCGTTCGGACTTGGCAACAGAGAGCTGGCCGGCGAAGTGACGCGCGAGTGGTACAACCGCTACCGTGCTGAGCGCGAAGCGATTGACAAGGACAACGCGCAATTGGACCTCGAGGATGAAGCCGAGGCGGCAGGATATCGGGGGCCGGCGCACTAAAAGACAAACCCAGAGAGTGCGGAGTCTTCAGAGTAGAGTGATCGAGTTCTGAGTTTGGAATGCAGCCAGAAACTCAAGACTCAAGACTCAATGACTCCTTCCTGAAAACTCCGCACTCTCTGGGTTTTATCAGCCCTCCTTCTGCGCCTGTACTGCCTTGATTGCTGCCTCAATCGCCCGGGCGTCAGACGTCCGCAGCCCCGTTATCTGAATCGGCTGTGATCCACCCGATGACTCGATCGTAATCGACGAGAACATCACCCCGTGTTGTGCCCTCACCGACGAGATATGGTCGACGTTGATCGTCTCCTCCGTCGATCCGAACCAGCGCCGCTTACGGAACGTGATCTGGTGCCCTTCGACATCGAGCGATGTCCGGAAAATGTGATTGCCCGACGTAAGCCTGCTCGATTTGAAGATCATCGTCTCGCCAGAAATGGTTTGAGGAAACCGCCTTGAGCGGCACCGCGTATCAAAGTCGTGAAGCACGTGAATCCCGGCAAGAGACGGATGTTGTGACGCCACATCACCTTGCACAGTCATTCTGACGAGAAACATTAGGCGGCCCACCCCGCAGGGTTTGGCTCGCCGTCCGCTTTCAGCTTCACAAGGAAACACCGCCGAGTGATGGAACCCCCCGCACGCGAAGGTCAAAGACAGCAGCGCCCCGGCGATTTGCTTCGCAAGCAGATCGTTGGAGTAACGACCAGCTTATTTGCGGTTGCTGCAATTGCGCTCGTCGCGATCGCGGCGACGATCGGGGGCACATACTACGCGCACGAGCGCACCAGCGATCTGGTCGAACAAAGTCGCGAAGTCTCCAGGCTTGCTCGCACCGCCTACGTCCTCACGGTCGAGCGTGAGCTGGCGCTCCTCAATGAGTCTCCCACCCGGCCAGAGACAAAAGCAGCAACTGCCGCTGCAAGAAGATTCTCCGCTACCATGGATTCACTGGTACGCGCAGCGGGCAACAGCGCCGAGCGAAGAAATCACATTACTGCTATCCACGAAGCACAGGTGCGCTGGGACGAGAGTATTTCCGGTCGAAGGGACTCACGCCGTGAAGCTCAGCGAAAGAGATTCGACATTCTGCGGACACGCCTCGCCGTACTCACGCTGGCCGAGGACGTACGGTATGCGGAAAGCCAGGGTGACGAGAGAACTGTCTCGGTCCTTACCACAGCGGGGGTACTCGCGGAGCTGCTGATTCTTCTGCTGGTGTTCAATCGTCTTAGTCGTCGTCTCATGTACCAGGCGAACGAGGCTTTGGAACAATCGAGCCGCCTCCAGGTTCAGTCAGACAGGCTCCAGGCTCAGACAGATGAGCTCGAGCGTTCAAACATCGATCTTGCAATCGCCATCGAAGCTGCAGAGCGCGCGCGCACGATAGCGGAAGAAGCAGCGGCGGAGCAGGCTGCGCTCTTCAACGCGATTCCCGAGGTGTTCTTCATCCTCGATCGCGACGGACGCTACCACAAGGTATCTCCGACCAATGATCAGCTTCTCTCCGGTCCGCGCGACAAGTTGCTCGGGCAGCGCGTACATGAAGTTCTTCCCGCTCCGGTTGCAGGGCTCGCGCTGCGATCGATATCGCAAGCGCTCGATACAAACCAGCGAGTCAAGATTGAGTATCCACTCGATCTTGCGGGCAAGACGGTCTGGTTCGCCGGCACCGTCACTCCTCTCAGCGACGATCGCGTTCTCTGGGTTGTCCGTGACGTCAGTGAAGCGAGAGCAGCGGCCGAGGCGCTGAAGGAAAGCGAGGCACGCTTCCGAAATCTCGTCGAGCATTCCCCGCAGGCAGTCGCACTTCACGCCGAAGGCCGCATGCTCTACGCAAACCCGGCCTGTGCGACACTGCTCGGTTTCACAGATCCAGAGAAGTTGCTGGGAGCTCCGCTCCTGAGATTCATTACGCCCGAGACTGCACCGCGCCTGCTCGAAAGTCTCGCCTCGCTTGGACGAGTTCCCACGCGCGCACTCACGGCGGAATGCCAGTTTCATCAGATAGGCGACACGCGCCTGCTCGCGGTCGAAGTCACTTCAGTGCCGGTGAGCTACAACGGTCGGGCCGGCGTGCTGTCGATTCTGCACGACGTCACCGAGCGAAAACAGCTCGAGGAACAGCTCGCGCATCAGGCTTTCCACGATCCGCTGACGAATCTGGCCAATCGCGTTTTGTTCAAGGACCGCGTCGAGCACGCGCTCCAGCGAGCCGCCGGCGGAACCGCATCACCCGCCGTGCTCTTCATCGATCTCGACAATTTCAAGGCGGTGAACGACGGGCTTGGACACTCTGCCGGCGACTGGCTCCTCATTGAAGTTGCGAGCCGGCTGACCTCATGCCTTCGTCCGGCGGACACGGTCGCGCGACTTGGCGGCGATGAGTTCGCCGTCCTTCTCGACGACGAAGTTGCACGGCCGATGCGGGTCGCCGATGTAATTCTCGAAGCGTTCATGGAACCGTTCTCGGTGCAGGGCACCGACATTGTCGTGACGATGAGCATCGGCATTGCGACAATGTTGCCGCACCAGGGAGCTGACGACGTCCTTCGCAATGCCGACCTCGCACTCTACCGCGCGAAAGGAGAAGGAAAAGCGTGCGCTGCGAGCTTCGAGCCCGAAATGCACGTCGCAGCACGACGTCGACTCGAGCTCGAGACAGAACTCCGTCGAGCGATCAATGGAGAACGCGAAACGGGCAACCTCGTCCTCTTCTATCAGCCGATATCGAGACTCTCAACCGGCCGCATGTTCGGATTCGAGGCACTCGTGCGCTGGCAGCACCCGGAGCGCGGGTTACTCGAGCCGCTCGACTTCATTTCTCTCGCCGAAGAAACCGGACTCATCGTTCCATTGGGCCGCTGGGTCGTTCAGGAAGCATGCAGACAAACCCGCGAATGGCAGCTCCGGTATCAGCAGATACTTCGCGGAACGGGAATGTCGCTGATGGTCGGCGTAAATCTTTCGGGCCGGCACCTGTCACAACCCGGAGTCGTGCACGACGTCGCCGACTCGCTGCGAGGGTCCGGATTGACACCAAGCCATCTCATACTCGAGATGACGGAGAGCATGCTCGTTCACGACAATCGAGCCACGCTCGAGCGACTGCACGCGCTCAAGGGACTCGGCGTTCGCCTTTCGATCGACGATTTCGGGACCGGGTATTCCTCGCTCGCGTACCTCGAGCGGTTCCCGGTGGACAGCCTCAAGATGGATCGCTCGTTCATCGCCGGACTCGGCGAAGAGAACTCGAAGTCACCGCTTGCAGAGGCGGTAATAGGACTCGGCCGGATTCTCGGGCTGAGAGTAGTTGCGGAAGGAATCGAAACGAGGGAACAGTGGGAGCGGCTGCGCACACTCGGGTGTGGTCTTGGTCAGGGCTTCCACATTTCCTACCCGCTGCCGCCCTTTGAATTCGCGCATCTCCTGGAGACGTCGGCACGGGCTGCAAAGGGGCTTCCTGGCGCCCATTTCCCGCTGTCCGCCAATCACCCCCGTTGGACGCCGCTAACTCCTAGACTGGCAATAAGTTAGCGATAGTCGTTCTGGTTGCGGAAAGGTCCTCAAAAACGTATATTTGAGGGTTGCCTTTCCCACCCTCCGCAGCCCTTAGAAAAGCCTCATGACCGCGCCCAACAACCGCGAGCGGATCCTTCCGCGCCTCATCCACGAAGAGGTGAAGGAATCGTTCATCAACTACTCGATGAGCGTGATCGTTTCACGCGCTCTTCCGGACGTCCGCGACGGCCTGAAACCAGTCCATCGCCGCGTTCTCTACGCGATGAACGAACTCGGGCTGGTACCCGGCCGTCCGTACAAGAAATCCGCAACGGTCGTCGGCGATGTGCTCGGCAAGTATCACCCGCATGGTGATCAGTCCGTGTACGACGCGCTCGTCCGAATGGTTCAGGATTTCTCTCTGAGATATCCGCTGGTCGATGGCCAGGGAAATTTCGGAAGCGTTGACGGTGATCCGGCGGCCGCCTACCGGTACACCGAGTCGCGGCTGACGCGCATCGCGATGGAAATGCTGGCCGACATCGACAAGAACACGGTCGATTACGCGCCGAATTTCGACGACAGGCTGATGGAGCCGAAGGTTCTGCCATCGGCGGTTCCGAATCTCCTCATCAACGGATCGTCGGGTATCGCGGTTGGAATGGCGACGAACATTCCGCCTCACAACATCAACGAGGTGGTTACCGCGGTAATCGCGCTCATCGACAATCCCGAGCTCGAAGTTTCGGAGCTGCGCAAGATCATCAAGGGCCCCGATTTTCCGACTGGTGGCTACATCTACGGCCGCGCCGGCATCAAGGATTATCAGGAGACAGGCCGCGGCCGCATCGTGATGCGCGCCCGTGCAGTGATCGAGGAAAAGGAAAGCTCCAGCAAGTCGCAGATCGTCATCAACGAGCTGCCGTACCAGGTCAACAAGTCGAAACTGGTTTCGGATATCGCCGATCTCGTACGTGACAAGAAGCTCGAGGGAATCTCCGACCTGCGCGACGAGTCCGACAAGGATGGAATGCGCGTCGTGATCGAGCTCAAGCGGGATGCAATTCCGCGTGTCGTGCTGAACGGGTTGTTCAAGCACACGACGATGCAGTCGACTTTCGGCGTGATCATGCTGGCACTTGTGCCTGACCCGGGCACCGGCCAACTGGTGCCGAAGATCATGCCGCTGAAGGAAGTGCTTCAGCACTACATCGCGCACCGGCATGAAGTGGTCGTCCGTCGCACTCAGTTCGACCTCGAGAAGGCTGTCGAGCGTGAGCACATCCTCGAAGGTCTGAAGATCGCCGTCGACAACATCGACGCAGTCATCAAGCTCATTCGTGCGGCCGAAGACACGCCGACAGCGAGCGAGCAGCTTCAGAAGCGGTTCAAGCTCAGCGAGCGTCAGGCAGAAGCGATCCTCAACATGCGCCTCGCGAAGCTCACCGGTCTGGAGATCGAAAAGCTCGAAGCCGAGCTCAAGGAAGTCCGCGCGTTTGTGAAGGAGCTGCGCGACATTCTCGCGTCGCGTCCGCGCCGCATGGGAATCATTCGTGACGAGCTTCAGGATGTCCTCAAGCGCTTCGGCGACGAGCGACGCTCGGAGATCACCAGCGACGAAGGCGAATTCACAATCGAAGATCTGATCGCCGAGGAAGACATGGTGATCACGATCTCGCACTCTGGCTACATCAAGCGCACGTCGGTGTCGACGTATCGAAAGCAGCGTCGAGGTGGCCGAGGCTTGAGTGGCCAGACATTGAAGGACGAGGACTTCATCGAGAAGCTCTTCATCGGCTCGACGCACGATTACATCCTGTGCTTCACGGATGATGGCCGCTGCTTCTGGCTCAAGGTGCACGAGATTCCGCAGGCCGGCCGCGCGACGAAGGGCAAGCCGATCGTGAATCTGATCAACGTGCAGCCTGACACGCAGATCCAGGCGATGGTGCCTGTCCGCGAGTTCACGGACACTCAGTTCCTGCTCTTCTGCACGAAGAAGGGAACCGTCAAGAAAAGCGCGCTGTCGCAGTACTCGAACGTCCGCGCCAACGGCATCAAGGCGATCAAGATCGAGCCCGGCGACGAGCTGATCGACGTCCAGGTGACGAGCGGCACGAATGACATCGTTCTTGCCACGAAGCATGGTTTGTCTGTCAGGTTCCACGAGCAGGATGTCCGCGAGATGGGTCGCGACACCACCGGCGTGAAGGGAATCGAGCTCAAGCCGGACGACAGTCTTGTCGGGATGGTGGTCATCAAGCGCGAGGCGACGATCCTCGTCGTTACGGAGCGAGGCCTTGGCAAGTGCTCGCACATCGACGACTACAGGGTGCAGAAACGTGGCGGAAAGGGTATCATCACCGTCAATCGTACCGAGAAGACCGGCAACGTCGTCGGCGTGATGGAGGTCCTGCCCGAGGATGAGATCATGCTCATCACCAGGAACGGCGTAATCATCCGTTCCTCGGTGGCTCAGATTCGGGTCACGGGACGTATCGCGCAGGGGGTCAGACTCGTCAATCTGGATGACGGGGACATTCTGACCGCAGTCGCCCGCGTCATTCCCGAAGACGATGAAGGGGATGGGGCAGGCGAGGACTCTGTCGTCGTCGGTGGCGACGAACAGTCGGGTGGATCCGAAGAAGAGTGATTTACTTCAAGAGGGATCGGCTTGGACGCACTGAATGGAAACGAGGTGCAGGCGCTGAGAGCGGCGCTCCGGAAAGCGGAGGCCGAGCTTCAGCGCGTTCGTGATGAGGGTGAATCACGACGGCACCTCGTCGACATTCTTCATGAAGTCATGGGAAATCTTCCGACGGAGGAGATTTTCCACCTGCTTGCCCGGCGTCTCGCCCGTGCCCTCAATCTGTCACATGCGTCGGTAATTCTCGCCAAGCCTGGCTCACCGACTGGTGTTGTCGCGACGGCGTTCGAGCAACCTCATCTTCACGATCTCGAGATCGAGCTCGACAAGTATCCTGAGGTAATCTCCGCATTGCACGGCCGGATCCCCGTTCTGATTCCCGATTTGATGTACTGTCCGCTATATGCTCAACTGCGGGACAAATGGGAAAAAGAAGGAACCCAGGTGAAGATCCGCTCCGTGATGGCGCTTCCGTTCCCGCTCGACGACGACAACTGGGGCGTCTTTCTCCTCAGACGCACGTTCGACACGCCTAAGTTTGAAGCAGCCGATGTCGAGTTTGCGTCAACAGTCGTACGCAGTGGAGTAGCCGCGATTCGGCGCGCTCACGCGATCGAGTCGACACGTGCGGATAATCACCGTCTCGAAGCGCTGGCTCAGACAGATCCCCTCACGCAGCTCGTCAATCGACGAGCGCTGACAGTGCGCCTGGTCACCGAGATGGAGCGCGTTCGCCGCTACAATGCTCCGTTGACGATGCTCCTGCTCGACCTCGATCACTTCAAGCTCGTGAATGACACGTACGGACATCTCACCGGCGACGACATCCTTTTCGGGCTTGCGAATCTTCTTCAGCGGGCGGTGCGGACGGTCGACACAGTGGCACGCTATGGCGGCGAAGAGTTCGTCATCGTGCTCCCCGAAACCGGCAAGCAGGGCGCGGTTGCATTCGCCGAGCGGATTCGGGACAAGATATCGGCTCATGGCTTCGAGGTGGCGGGACACCGTGAGATTCACGTCACCGCGAGCATCGGCGTCGCGACTTATCCCGCGCCGGGGCTCGACTCGGCGGAAGATCTTTTCAGAGCTGCTGACGCGGCTCTCTATCGAGCCAAGGGAAGCGGACGTAATCTAGTCTGCAGCTGAAGTAACGAGGCGCGAACGGTCGCGTCGCTCCAACTACGCGCAGACAAATGAAGAAGTCGACAAGATTCAAACTGCTGCCACTCGTAGCGCTCACAATCGCGTGCGTCGATTCATCCACTCGCACGAGCTCCGACACTACATCTGCGTCGCGGCAGAATCCCGTGATCACTTCAGTCAGAGTGAACCAAGGGACGTATGGAATGACCACCCGGCTCAAATGGGTCATTTCACCCGACAGCTCGGCGATCATTGCGATGGTGGATCCGGCCGGCGTCGAAAGCGAGGCACTGCCAAACGCGTTCTTCTATGGAAGCGAAAGCAGAAATTTCCAGACCAGAATGGACAGTGTGTGGGATGTCGCACCATCACCGGATTGGGGTGCGATAGCGTTTTCGCGCGCGCATGTGCTGACTAATGGTGGCGAGGATTCAATTCCGGCAGCGATGTGGCAGGATCTGTCGAGACGCACGGGCATCGATACCGCGACACTGCGAAACGGATCGTTCGCGACCAGCGGAATGACTGCGGCGCGCAGTGTTGCGCAGCCCGGCATAATTCAGATTCCTGCGGACACACGCGCTGCGGGTGCTGCGGATGCCGCAGCGGCGCGAATGTTCCCCATCGCACTCGGCTGGCATGTGCGATGGACTCCCGATGGTGCGACCGTCGCGCTGGGGAACAGCCCGGCAAAGGCTCAGGACAGTGAAGAATCGGAGACGTGGGCCGCGCTCGATCCAAAGACTGGCGCATTTCATGGAACGCTGCCGGCGAACTCTCAGCTCGTCGTTCCTCGATGGGTGAATGGTCCGGTGCTCGATGTGTCGACGCCCGTGGACATGCAGAGCTCAGCTCCGATCGCCATCAGGACAGGATCGCGAACACTGTCGATCGAGAGTCTCCATGGAGTGATCACTGCTCGTGAAACCGGAACCGCATCTGACTCGACTGCGCGAACATACACCATTGGTTCGGGCAAAGCGTTGGCGGCGACGAAAGGCGGACGTTACATCCTCGCGCTTGCTCCGAGAGCGAAGGCTGTCGCTAATGCGATTCCTGTCGAAGCGGTAGTGTATGTAGTGGGCTGGTGATTCGGGGAAATGCGCCCGCTACTTACCGATATTCTGCAGCTCCACGAGGAGACACCGGTCCTGCACGACGTCGATTCCCGCACGCGCGAGTCTCTCGGCGGCTGCTTCATTTCGAATGCCGAGCTGAAACCAGACTGACTGCGGCTTCTTCGCGATGATGTCGTCCACATGTGGTGGAATGTCTCCTGGCCGCCGGAACACATTCACCATGTCGATGTCACCGGCGATCGCGGAAACCGATCGATACACAGGTTGTCCGAGTATCTCCGTCGCGTCCGGGTAGAACACCGGCACGGGAACGATTTCATAACCCGCATGCTGTGCATACTCAGGCACGTAAAACGCCGGCCGGTCGAATTCCATCTTGATGCCGAGCACTGCGATGCGTCGCGTGTCATCGATTACCCGACGAATTCCATCGGATGTCTCGATCAGATGTTCGCGCCAGCTCATGTCATCGTCGATTGTTGTCGTCATGGGCAATTGAAGTGTGCAACGAACGCGCCCGGGGTGACAATGAGTCACAAAGCCCGATAGATTTCGCGTTGCGGCTCAAGTAATACATGGAGATTTGACTGATGCGAATGCTCGTACTTGGCGCGGGGCTGCAAGGCTCCGCTTGTGCTTATGATCTGCTTCAGAACGACGAAGTCACGACAGTAAGGCTCGCCGACATCGATGTCGGACACGTCGCTCACTTTCTTGCGCCTTATTCGGGCAAGCGACTCATTCCCACTGCGGTAGACGTGAGGGACAAGGATGCAGTTCGCGCGCTGATGCGGCAATCCGACGCCGTGATGAGCGCGATCCCTTACTACTTCAATCTCGAGCTCGCCACGCTCGCGGCGGAGTGCGGTGTTCACTTCTGCGACCTCGGTGGAAATACTGACATCGTCTTCGAGCAGAAGAAGCTCGACGCGCGCGCTCGCGCAAAAGGCATAACGATCATTCCCGACTGCGGGCTCGCTCCGGGAATGGTGAACATTCTTGCGCAGCGCGGAATCGATGAGCTCGACAAGGTCGATGAGGTGAAGATATTCGTCGGGGGATTGCCTCAGCATCCTGAAGGACCGCTCAACTACCAGATCGTCTACTCGCTCGAAGGCGTACTCGATTACTACACGACGTTGTCGTGGGTCGTGCGAAATGGGAAACGAGCGCACGTGAAAGCGCTGTCAGAGCTCGAGCCGGTGCATTTCGACGCGCCGGTCGGAGATCTGGAAGCGTTTCACACCGCCGGCGGGCTGTCGACGATGGCGTTCAGATACGAAGGAAAGATTCCGACGATGGAGTACAAGACTCTTCGCTATCCCGGCCACGCGAAGATCATGGAAGCAGTCCGCGATCTGGGTCTTCTGGAGCTCGAGCCCATCGAAGTGAAGGGCGTGATGGTTTCTCCACGCGATGTCGCAGTTGCGGCAATGGGTCCCCGCCTCACCAAGCCGCAGAGCAAGGACCTCGTCGCGCTGCGAGTGACCGTGAAAGGGCAGAAAGACGGAAAGGACAAAACCATCACGTTCGAGCTCGTTGATCGCTACGACGAAGAGCGCGGCATCAGCGCAATGATGCGTACGACAGGATATTCTCTTTCAATTACCGGGCAGATGCAGGCGCGCGGCGAAGTCACGCCGCCGGGAGTTCACACTCCCGACGAATGCATCCCCGCTGAGAAGTACATCAGCGAGCTCGGCAGGCGAGGCATTCACATCAGAGAGAGTCAGGAATCATGAACCCAGAGAGTCCGGAGTTTTCAGTCATAAGTCTTGAGTGATTGAGTTTTGAGTCACTCAATACTCACGACTCAACACTCCAATCTGAAAACTCCGGACTCTCTGGGTTTGTAGTTCCTATCTGGCGAAGTTGGCGAGTGTTGCACCCATCACATCGATCATCGACTTGGCGGTCCAGCGATCGTTGCCGTTGTAGATGAACGAGAACGCAATCACTTCCCCGTTCAGTGCGGTAACATAGCCGCCGAGTCCGATTACATCGTTCGTCGTTCCGGTCTTCGCGTGGAGGTTGCCTTGAGCCGCGCCTCCCCGCATCCGGCGCTTCAACAGCTCCGATTCTCCTGCGACCGGAAGCGACGCATGAAACCACGGGCCCCAGCTCGCATTGTGCGCGTACGCCAGCATCTGCACCATCTCGCGCGGCGTAACCCGATCGAGAGTAGACAAGCCGCTTCCATCATGGACCTCGAGCGTCATGGTGTCAGCGCCGACGCGTGTCGCGAAGAAGTTGCGGAGCAATGCCTGGCCATTCGCGACGTTCCCCTGCTTTTCATGTCGCGGTCCCCTCGCGGCATCACGCATCAACAACTCTGCGAAGTGATTGATGCTTTCGCGGTTCATCGCTGAGATGATGCGGTCGAGCGTGGGAGACTGGATGCTTGCGATCTTTGCGGCCGTCGCCGGAGTGATGCCGAGACGAATATTTCCGTCTACGGCAATACCTCTGGCGACGAGTGCCGCTTTCAACGCTCCAGTAGCAAACGTCGCAGGATCCTCGACTACGTACTCGTAACGGCGCGGAGGCGAGTTCGATCCGATGCGGCCGGAAACGAGAATCGTCCCGTCACCCTGACGACGCACCGAAAGACTTGCTCCGCTTCCGGCGACCGTCTTCACGTTGCTGATGAGCGGGATCGCGCTCGTCGCCGGCTCGAGCTTCGCGCCATCGGGAGTAACTGTCACCCACACGAGATTCTCGTTCAACGACAGTCCCGATACTCGAGCAGCGTACCCCGCCTGGAGATATCTGGTCAGCCATCCCTCGGGAATCTTCTGATCGTCGAATGCTGACGCGTCTCCGATAACATCGCCCGTAACTCGCTTCACACCGCGGCTCGCGAGCTGATCGGCCAGATAATTCATTGGTGCACTCGGACCGCCCGGCATGTAACGACCTGACAACGACGGATCGCCGTCTCCTCTCAGGTAGAGATTTCCCGAAAGCGTTCCGTCAGGCCCGAGAGTGCCATCGTGCAGCACATCCGTGCTGAACTGGTATGAAGGACCGAGTCGCTCGAATGCCACGGCGCTCGTCAACATCTTCATGGTCGAAGCCGGCATGAGCGCCGTTCCAGCATTTTCGGAAAAGAGCGTGTCTCCCCGAGTCAGCGAGATGGCCATGATCCCGAACTTGCCGCTCCGAATCCGTCCGGCCATCGACGTCATGTCCGACATCAGCGATGCGACGGTCCGGGGTGCCGTCGAGCTTACCGCAGGAGCGGCTGGCGTCTTTGCCGCCCTGCGAGACTTCTTGGATGACGCCGCTTTCTTCGCAGCAGCGCGGCGTCGTGTAGCGGAGCTTGTGGTCTTCTTCTTCGTTCTCGTCTGTGACTGGACTGGAGCAGCGGCAACAGATGCGAGAAGGATTACGGTTAGTATGCGAAGCTTTCGAAACAGCATTGATCTCGGTTGGTCGTTACGTGCAGTACGTCGTCATGGCGATACTACACCGCAATTGCGAATTTCACACCAGAGGTTTGACGAAACGGCATGGAAGCAGAGCGGCAGACCGACGCCTAGGCAAACCTGCGGTCATTTGATAACTTCCCGCTAACGACACCACAATGAGGCTGATTGATGGCTGAGCGGCATAGTTCAATTCGTGAAGGAGTCTACGCTGGGTTCATCGGCGCCACGATAATCGCCGTGTGGTTCGCGATCATCGACACGACTGCGGGGCACGCACTCAACACGCCCAACGTCCTCGGCGCCGGGCTCATCAGCATCCTCGGCAAGCCTCCAATGATGCCGGACACCGTCGGCTTTCACGTTTTCTTCTACACGGTGTTCCACTATGTGGCCTTCATGCTCGTCGGCGTCATAATGGCCAGCATCGTTCATCAGTCCGCGCGCACGCCGGCTATTCTCGCCGGATTTCTGATCGCGTTCGTCGCCTTCGAGCTCGGCGCAATCGGACTCACCACGCTGCTCACCGAGTCTCGCCTCGGAGGAATGGCGTGGTACCAGATCTTCATCGCGAATCTGCTCGCGGCCGCGGGAATGTTCTGGTTCATGTGGCACCGGCATCCAGGCCTGAGAAGCGATATCGACAAGGCACTGACGGGAACCGACGATCACCACGTGCCACCTGGAAGCTCAAACCACTAGACGGCTCGCGGATTCCAGTCCACCTGAGCGCCAGCGGCGTTGTCCTCGCCGCTGGCTGACCACTTGTAGAACACCACGGACATGATGATCACGAAGATCAGTCCGCCTGGCACCCACATGATCAAACCGCCAAGCATCTGATCCTCCATCGGCGACAGCGGAAAAATTCGCGGCGCCGATGAATAAGCCGGATAAAGAATGTGGTCGGCCAGCGTGATGTAGACCGCGACAACCGACATCGGCAGGGTCATCAGGAAGCAGTAAAGAACCTGTCCCGGATACGGAAGTCGCGGCAGCTCGGGAAGCTGGCTCGTCAGCGGCCACCACATGAGTACTGCTGCCGCCATGAAAATGAGGTGTTCGACGATGTGGATGTTGTGGTTCGCCATCGCCGCATTGTAGAACATCGGCAGATGCCAGATCGCAATTGCGAGATTGAAGATCACGAAACACCAGGCCGGCTTCGTGATCTTGCGAGCGATTGCGCCGAGTACACGGTTGCGAAGCAGGGGTCGGAGCATCCAGCCCGGGATGCCGGCGATCATCAGCGGCGGCATCGCGAGAGTGAGAACCAGATGCTGCACCATATGGGCGCTGAAGAGATAGTCGTCGCTCAGGTCATGCAGCGGACCGTTCAGCGACGCAAAGATCAGGAAGAGCGAGGAGAAGAAAAGGAGCTTCCGTGATCCGCTTACTTCTTCGCCCGGACCAGCCTGACGGGCGCGCCACAGATAGATCGCGCCGAGTGCTGCAAGGCCAATGACGGTGCTGGGATGTATCGACCATTTCAGCCAGCTCATCTGGCCGAACGGGTGCAACAGTGCCAGCACCATCATGACGCGCTACCTGGCGGGACCGAACCGCGCTACGAGCTGTCCGAAAAGAAAGAGCAGGGCGATGAGCGTGGATGCGGCGATGAAAAGCGGACCCGTGAACAGCGCACGGAACAGCTTGTGGTCGTACCTGAGGTGCATGTAGAAAGACACGACGATCGCGAACTTTACCGCCGACATGGCGAGCAGCGACGGAACGAAGGCACGGGATGCGACGAACGAGGGCACATAGTACCCCCACACTTCCGCCACCGTGATGAGCCCCAGGATCAGTGCCACCTTCCAGTAGACAGACCACCCCGGATGATGCGTTTCTTCCGCGTGGGCGACGTCGAGAGGAGCGGAATCTGAATGAGCTGTGTGATTATCCATCGTCGCCTACTTGATCAGGTAAACAAGCGTGAAAATCGCGATCCAGACAACGTCGACGAAGTGCCAGTACAGCGCGGCGATGTCAACGTTGAGCGCATCCTTCGGTCCGAGACCTCTGCGATAATCGATCGCGAGAAGCGTCAGAAGCCAGATCACACCGGCGGTAACGTGCGCGCCGTGGAATCCGGTGAGCGTGAAGAACGACGATCCAAAGAGATTCGTGCGAATCGTCAGGCCTTCATGTACGAACGACGTGAACTCGAACGCCTGGAAGCCAAGGAACGTGGTTCCTGCGGCGGCCGTCGCCCAGAGCCAGAGCTTCGACGATCCGAGAATCCTGTCACCGCGCGTGCGCTTCGGAAGATCCTTGTTCTGGACCGCTGCAAGAGCGAGCACCATGAAGAGCGACGACATGAGAAGCACGAAGGTCGACGCCGACGTGACCGGGATATTCAGAATCGGCTTGAAGTGCTCGCCGCTCGGACTAACCCAAACCTCGTGTGGATAAGGTCCGACGACGCTTCGGCCCTTGTAGATCAGGTAGGTCGATATGAGCGACACGAACAGCATGCACTCCGAGCCGATGAAGGCCCAGATTGCGATCTTTCTGCTGTCGAGCCCGGTGGCGGTGTAGTGCCCTGCGGTTGGTGCTGACATGATTTAGTGGTGCTCCGGCTCGAGCGGGCTCAGCAGCCAGCTGTAAAGTGACGTGACCATCAAAGCGGCGCCGAGGAAAATGAGAGCCTTGGCGAAGATGAGTCCGCTGAACATGATCACCAATCCGCCGGCAACGATCGCCGGCTTGATGGTGTTGTAGGGCATGACGATGTGAAGATCTTCCGCAGTCTTCCCTTCCTGGGAATTAATGCGTGCGCTCTCAGCGTCACGCTCATCGCCTTCCCATAGGGGATATCGCGACGTTACGGTCGGCAGCACCGCGAAGTTGTACTCCGGCGGCGGCGAAGGGATCGTCCACTCGAGCGTTCCCGCGCCCCACGGATTCGATCCGGCTATCTCGCCGCGCTTGCGGCTCTTGAGGAAGTTGTACGCGAAGATCAGCGTCGCGACGGCAAGTATGTACGCGCCGATGCTGGACATGAGATTGAACGTGTCCCAGCCCTGACCGGAATCGTACGTGTAGATACGGCGCGGCATTCCAAGCATTCCGGAGAAGTGCATCGGGAAGAACGTGAGGTTCATTCCGACGAAGTTGATCCAGAAGTGAATCTTGCCGAGCTTCTCGTCCATCAGGCGGCCGGTGATCTTCGGGAAGTAGAGATAGATGCCCGCGAAGATTCCCATGATCGAGCCGCCGAACAGCACGTAGTGGATGTGCGCTACGATGAAGTACGTGTCGGTCTGCTGAAGATCCGCCGGCGGCGACGAGTGCATGACGCCGGAGATTCCACCGATCGTGAAGAGGGCGATGAGTCCGATACCGAACATCATCGACGTCGTGAATCGAAGCTGTCCCTGGACCATCGTTGCGATCCAGTTGAAGATCTTCACACCGGTTGGAATCGCGATGAGCATCGTGACGAGCGAGAAGACGCTGTCGCCGATTGGACCCAATCCGACGGCGAACATGTGGTGAGCCCAGACTCCGAAGCCGAGCACACCGATCAGCATGCCGGAGTAAACCATGACGGGGTAACCGAACAGCGGCTTGCGCGAGAACGTCGGCAGAACTTCGGATACAAGACCGAATGCCGGCAGAATCAGGATGTAAACTTCAGGATGTCCGAAGATCCAGAAAAGGTGCTGCCAGAGAAGCGGATCAGCGCCTGCGGCAGTTTCGTAGAACTGCGTGCCGAAGAAGCGATCGAGCAGCAGGAAGACGAGCGCGATCGTGATGACCGGGAAGGCCAGGATGAGCATGAACTGCACGATGAACGACATCCACGTGAACATCGGCATGCGCATCAGCGACATACCGGGCGCGCGAAGGTTGATGATCGTCGTGATGAAGTTGAAAGCCGCAGCGAGTGACGAGACGCCGAGGATCTGAAGACCGATCACCCAGAAGTCGATGTTCAGGCCGGGAGCGAACAGCTTTGTCGTCAGCGGAGCGTAGCCGAACCATCCGCCGTTCGGAGCGACGTTGAACAGAATCGGAAGCGTGATGAAGATTCCGCCGAACACGTACACCCAGTAGCTGAATGCATTGAGGCGCGGGAACGCAACGTCACGTGCTCCGATCTGCAGAGGAATCAGGAAGTTGAAGAACGCTGCGGACAAAGGCATGACGGCGAGGAAGATCATCGTCGTCCCGTGCATCGTGAAAAGCTGATTGTACAGCTCCGCCGATACTATGTGGCCGTTCGGTCCCTGAAGCTGAAGGCGAATGATTTCCGCCTCGAGACCACCGATGATGAAGAACGCGAGCGCAGTGAAGAGGTAGAGAACACCGATCCGCTTGTGATCTACCGTGGTGAGCCAGCCCCAGATACCCGACTGCTCATCGAACGCGTGTTCATTGATGTGGGCAGCGTGGGCGGGCACAGCTGTCGTGGCCATTCTGTATTTCCCCTACTTCAACGACGAAAGGTAGGCGACGATGTCAGCGATCTGCTGGTCGTCGAGCCCGCCCATTGCTTTTTCAACTGGCTTTTTTAGCTGCGGATCATACTCGTTGAGACCGAGCGTCGGCATGATGACTCCGGGCTTCATCTTTCGCGCGTTCTTGATCCAGAGCGCGAGGTACGCCGGCGTGTTTGGAAAATTTCCAGCGGCGATTGTCGAACGCGATCCAAAGTGCGTCAGGTTCGGTCCGACCACGCCAACCGACGAGGGGTTGCCGTTGATCGCGTGACAGCCGATGCAGGCAGCGGAGGAATAGACCTGCATTCCTCGCGCGGCACTTCCGGTGAGACCCTTGGTGAAGTTGAGATCCGCCGGAATTGGCGTGTTCGGCTTTGCATAAGCGAATTCCGGCTGATTGTGCGGGAAGGTGTACCCGACCGGAAGACTTGCGAGCTGTGCGCCGTTGGACGGAGGCGGAGCGACCGTCGGAGCGGAGGCCGGCGCTGGAACAGCCGGGGCCGTCGCGCCGAACGTAGCCGGCCGCTGCTGCCCCGCGACCCAGCTCGCAAACTCGGCTGGCTGAACTGTGAACACGCGGAAGCGCATTTTCCCGTGCGACGTCCCGCAGTATTCCGTACAGAACCCATTCCACACCGATGACTTCATCGTCGAATCGGGCGTGAACCAGATGTAATTCGTGTGGTTCGGGATCAGGTCACGCTTTCCGCCGAGCTCCGGCGTCCAGAATGAGTGATTGACGTCGTTGGAATTGAGTTTGAAGTTCACCGTGCGGCCGACTGGAATGTAGATCTCGTTGGCCGTCGTGATATTGTACTCGGGATAACGGAATTCCCACCACCACTGATGTCCGATCACGTCGATCTCGAGAGCACCGGCGGCAACCTTCGCCTGCGTCTGGAAAATGATTCTAACTGTCGGAACCGCGATGAAGAGAAGGATGAGAGCAGGAATCAAAGTCCATATCACTTCAAGAACTGCATGTCCGTGCGTCTGGGGTGGCTTCTCTGTCTCTTTTCCAGTATGGCGATAGCGGAAGATCACGTAGATGAGCGCGCCTTCGACCAGCACAAACACGATTGTGGCGAGGAGAAAAAGCCGGTTCCACAGAAAATCGATCGACCGTCCGAGCTCGGAGTGCGGCTGAAATGTCGAGTTGGGGTACGTCTGTGCCCCTGCTGTAAACGCCAGGGCGAGCATGATTATCAGGCCTGGAGTTAAGATCTGACGCAGGCGTGAATTTCCTTTCATTCCGAGTCCTTATTGAGCCATCGGTTGCGTTAAGCGCTCGACGGGAGTCATCGAGCGCTCAGAATAGGTAACAAACGCTAGAAAATAACCCCAACTGCCCTGTATAGGGAGTCGGGAATCACCGCAGAAACTTAGCGTGGGGCAGTCATCGCCTCGGGATTCAGCGCCATGGCAAGCTCCTCGCGCGTCATGAGCCCTCGCTCCAGGACAAGGTCGTAGACCCCGCGACCTGATTCGAGAGCTTCCTTTGCAATTTCTGTCGCCTTCTCGTAGCCGAGGACCGGAAGGAGAGCGGTGACGATTCCGATCGAATTCTCGACGAAGTGCCGCATGCGATCGAC
>JADGQR010000136.1 GCA_017881685.1 Gemmatimonadaceae bacterium | reverse complement strand
TTCAACGCCAACGCTGCGCATCCGTTCGAGAATCCGACACCCTGGTCGAACTTCCTTTCGATGGCGGCGATTTTTCTCATCCCTTCTGCGTTGACGTACACTTTCGGCCGGATGGTGAAGCACCAGCGACATGGGTGGGCGGTGTGGACAGCGATGTACATCCTGTTCTTCGCCGGAACGGCGACAACCTATTGGGCTGAAGCGCGCGGGAACCCAATCCATGCAGCTCGTGGCATCGACGTCCATGCATCCGCCACACAGTCTGGCGGCAACATGGAAGGAAAGGAGGTGCGCTTCGGCATCGCCAACTCCGCCCTCTACGCAGTCGTTACGACTGACGCCTCGTGCGGAGCTGTGAACGCGATGCACGATTCATTCACGCCCCTCGGCGGCCTCGTGCCGATCATCAACATGCAGCTGGGCGAAGTGATTTTCGGAGGCGTTGGGGCGGGCATGTACGGAATGATCCTCATGATCGTTCTCACTGTCTTCGTCGCCGGGCTCATGGTCGGACGCACTCCGGAATATCTCGGAAAAAAGATCCGGAGCCGTGAGATCAGAATGGTGATGCTCGCCGTTCTCGCCTCGCCCGTGGTTATCCTCGGGTTTACGGCAGTTGCAGCCAGTCTGCCGTCCGGCCTCGCAGGGCTGAACAACGCCGGGCCGCACGGACTCTCGGAAATTCTCTACGCGTTCAGCTCGAGTTACGCTAACAACGGCAGCGCATTCGCCGGCCTTACGGGCAGTACCACCTTCTACAACACAATGCTTGGTATGGCGATGCTCATTGGACGCTTCGCGATCATCGTACCTGCTCTCGCGCTTGCGGGCTTCATGGCCGAGCGACAGGCGGTACCGGCCTCGACAGGAACTTTCCCCGTGTCCGGGCCGCTCTTCGTCGGTCTTCTCATTGGAATCATTCTCATCATCGGTGCGCTGACCTTCTTCCCCGTGCTCGCTCTTGGGCCGATTGTCGAGCATTTGCTGATGACGGCCAGGAGCTTGTTCTAATGATCAAGAAATCTCTCTTCGACAGCGCGATAATTCAGGTCGCCGTACGCGATGCGTTCCGCAAGCTCGCGCCACGACACATGGTGAGAAATCCCGTGATGTTCGTAGTGCTCGTTGGAAGTCTGCTGACTACGCTCGCACTCGTGCGAGACATCGCTACGGGCCAGGGGCAGATTGCCTTTACGCTTCAGATCGCCCTGTGGCTCTGGTTCACGGTTCTCTTTGCGAATTTCGCCGAAGCAATGGCGGAGGGTCGTGGCAAGGCTCAGGCAGATTCGCTTCGGAGATCGAGGAGCGAGGCGCAGGCTAAGCTGCTGGATGAAGACCCGGCTGATCATCTCGACTTCGAGCTTGTCCCCGCGACGCAATTGCGCGTAGGTGACTGCGTGATCTGCACGCCGGGCGATGTCATTCCTGGCGACGGCGAAGTTGTCGAGGGTGTGGCATCGGTTGATGAATCGGCGATCACAGGCGAATCAGCTCCCGTTGTCCGGGAGTCAGGCGGCGATCGCTCCGCTGTGACCGGCGGGACGAAGGTCCTCTCCGATTTTCTCGTAATAAAAATCACTGCAAACCCTGGCGAGACCTTTATCGACAGGATGATTGCGCTCGTCGAAGGCGCGAGTCGGCAGAAGACTCCAAACGAGATCGCGTTGACGATTCTCCTGTCCGCGTTGACGATCATCTTTCTGCTCGCAGTCGTCACGTTGCAGCCATTCGCGCACTACAGCGGGGCGGTGGTCAGCGTTCCGGTTCTGGTGGCACTTCTTGTCTGTCTCATCCCGACGACCATCGGCGGACTTCTATCCGCGATTGGCATCGCCGGCATGGACCGTCTCATTCAGCAGAACGTGATTGCGGTGAGCGGCAGAAGCGTCGAAGCGGCAGGCGACGTCAACACGCTTCTTCTCGATAAGACCGGCACAATAACGCTCGGCAATCGACAGGCTGTCGAATTCTTTCCTGTTGCCGGAACTACTGTTGAACAACTCGCGGACCGGGCGCAGCTGTCGTCTCTTCCGGATGAGACGCCGGAAGGACGAAGCATCGTCGTGCTTGCAAAGGAGCGATTCAATCTTCGGGGAAGAGATGTCGGTGCGAGCGAAGCTCATCCCGAGATGACTTTCGTGCCGTTCTCAGCCACGACGCGAATGAGCGGAGTGGATATGGGCTCCCTTCATCTCAGAAAGGGCGCTGGGGACGCGGTAAGTCGCTGGGTTCGTGACAATGGCGGTACCGTACCACGTGAGATCGACGCGATTGTGGAGCGCATTGCGCGGGAAGGTGGAACGCCGCTCGTAGTGGCGGAGTCAGAAGACGGCAGCGCGCGCGTACTTGGTGCGATCTACCTGAAAGACGTGGTGAAGGGAGGCATGAAGGAACGATTCGACCGCCTGCGCGCCATGGGAATCCGCACGGTAATGATCACCGGCGATAATCCGCTGACGGCGGCGGCGATCGCGAAGGAAGCTGGCGTCGACGACTTCCTCGCCGAGGCGAAGCCCGAAGACAAGATGGAGCTGATTCGGCGCGAGCAGCGCGGAGGGCGGCTGGTAGCAATGACTGGCGACGGTACCAACGACGCGCCGGCGCTTGCTCAGGCAGATGTCGGGGTCGCGATGAATACTGGAACCCAAGCCGCCCGAGAAGCCGGAAACATGGTTGATCTCGATTCCAATCCGACGAAGCTCATCGAGATCGTGGAAATCGGGAAGCAGCTGCTGATGACCCGCGGCTCGCTGACGACCTTCTC
>JADGQR010000135.1 GCA_017881685.1 Gemmatimonadaceae bacterium | reverse complement strand
GTTGCGCGTCTCGCGACTGCAGGCGAGGCCGGCGGCATCACGGTGTCGACACTCGCGGAAGCCGAATACTTCGCGGCCAATGGGTTCCGGGACATCATGCTTGCCAACGCTTTGCCTCCGCAAAAGCTGGATCGCGCGGAGGCTCTGTTGTTTCAGGGAGTCGTCGTCACTCTCGTCACTGATGACAAGGACATGGCGGCAGCAATTGCTGCGCATCCGGGCCGATTCAGGGTTCTCGTAGAAATCGACTCAGGTGATCGAAGGGCAGGTGTATCGCCAAAGAGCGAAGATCTGATCGAGGTTGCAACAGCTCTTGGAGACAAGCTCGCCGGCGTGATGACGCATGCGGGTCATTCCTACAATTGCCGAACTGTCGATTGCGTCGTGGAAGTCACAGAAGCCGAGCGGTCGGCCGTTGTAACAGCAGCGGAACGTCTGAGAATGGCGGGATTGAATTGCGACATCGTATCAGTCGGCTCGACTCCGACAATGACACACGCTCGCAACCTCGACGGTGTGACTGAAGCGCGACCCGGCGTGTACATGTTTCAGGATCTCTTCCAGGCCGAGATCGGATCGTGTGAGAAGAGTGATATCGCGATGACAGTGCTGGCTTCGGTAATCGGTCACAATGCGGAAGCCGGCAGAATCCTCATCGATGCCGGCGCGATCGCATTGTCCAAGGATCGAAGCACTCAGGCGACCGAGCACGATGCCGGATACGGCGAAATTCGGGATATCGCAAACGGGTACGGGCTCGGTAGGTGCATTATCGAGCGTGCGTACCAGGAGCACGGCGCGGCGACCTGTGAGCCCGGCGTGATGGAGAAAGTGAAGATTGGAACCCGGGTGCGGGTTGCACCCAATCACGCCTGCCTGACTGCCGCAGCCCACGATCGGTACTTCATTGTCGACGGCGGCACGGACGTCGTCAGCGTCTGGGATCGTGTCAACGGTTGGTAAACCCGGTTCCCATTCCATTGCCGCGTGGGTATATCACTGGAGTACCCACTCGTTTCTGAGGAAGGAGGTTTGATGCATCAGCTTTGTCGGAAATTTCTGCTGGGCAGCACGGTGATGGCCCTGGCGATTATCGCAGTTTCGGCGTGTACGGACTTTTCGTCACCGCCTCCGCAGCTTGGCCACGCCAAGGTGCTGGTAGTTGATTCCGCTACAAATGCCGGCGTGGGAAATCTCGCCCTGACTCTTTTCCTGAACGACCGGACTACCGCATGGGCAGCGCTCCGAACAAGTGCGGACGGCACTGGAGAATTCCGTCCTGGAGACGGTGGTGTGCTACCGCAGACCTACATCGTCCGGATAGATCTGGTCGGCACTGGATACACTCTGGCAGTAAACGAAACGAACGACAAGCCGCTGCAAGTAGTCATCGGAGAGACCAACACGGTCAACTTCAAGCTGCACAAGATCTCTCTCGGGCCACCGGGCGGCGGCTGATCGCTATTCCGTACTTGCGTGGCTGGTCGATGGCGTCGCGACTTTCACGCTCTTGATGTTGACGAACTCGCGAATTCCAAAGACACCGAGCTCGCGTCCATACCCTGAGCTCTTCACGCCGCCGAACGGAAGTGTCGCCTCTGACGCAACCATTCCGTTGATGAACACCATGCCCGCTTCAATGTCGGCGATGAAGCGCTCGATCTCGTCGTAGTCGCTCGTCCACGCGCTCGATCCAAGGCCGAACTTCGTACTGTTCGCGATTCGTATCGCTTCATCGAGGTCGCGTGCCTTGAATACCGAAGCCACCGGACCAAACAACTCCTCTTCGTCCGCGGGACTGCCTTCAGGGATGTCGACGAGAACGGTCGGCTCGTAGTAGTAGCCCTCGCCGTCGATACGCTTGCCGCCGCACAGCGCCCGGGCTCCAGCGGAGACAGTCTTCTGAACCTGCTGGTCCAGCTCGTCTCGAATGGCGCTCGTTGCGAGAGGTCCAAGCTCGGTCGACCCTTCCATCGGATCTCCAACCTTCACCGCCTTCACTCCGGCCACGAATCTCTCGACGAAGTCGTCGTAGATGGATTTGTGAACAATGAAGCGCTTCGCGGCGATGCACGACTGTCCGTTGTTGATCATTCGTGCCTTCACGGCAGTGCTCACCGCCGCTTCGATATCGGCACTCGGCATCACGATGAACGGATCGCTTCCGCCGAGCTCGAGCACCGATTTCTTGAGGCTGCGTCCCGCAGCTTCGGCAACCGATCTTCCGGCCCCTTCGCTCCCAGTGATCGTCACTGCAGCGATGCGATCGTCTTCTATCAGCGCCGCGACCTCTGACGACCCGATCAACAGAGTCTGAAAAACACCTTCGGGGAATCCGGCTCGGCGCAACACGTCTTCAATTGCGAGAGCGCACTGCGGAACGTTCGACGAATGCTTGAGCACGCCGCAGTTGCCGGCCATCAATGCAGGCGCGGCGAAACGAAAGACCTGCCAGAACGGAAAATTCCACGGCATCACCGCGAGCACTACACCGATCGGCTGATATGAGATGCGCGCCTGTCCATCGGACGAGGGGGCGCTCTCGTCGGCGAGAAAACGCACAGCATTATCCGCGTAATAACGGCACGCAGTCGCGCACTTCTTCACCTCGGCGACCGCAGCTCCAATCGGCTTGCCCATCTCGACGGTCATCAGATGGGCGAGACTGTGGTCTTCCGATTCGAGCAGCTCTGCCGCGCGGTTCATCCATGTCGCTCGCTGCTCGAACGTCGTCTGGCGGTGAGCAGCCCATGCTGTCGCCGCGAGATCGAGCTTCGTATCGATCTCTTCACGTGTCAGCGACTCGAACGTCCTGAGCGTGCGTCCGTTTGCGGGGTTGATCGTGGCGATCGACATATCGGTTGCTACTGGTACTGTATGTAAACCGGCTTTGGTGTGATTCGAAGCAGCTCGCCGGGTGTCAGAAGTGGCTCGCCTTTCTTCGTATCGTTGTGATAGAACAGCTTGAATCCCGTGAACTGAACAGGCTCGGACTGCACGTAGTCGCGGTACGAATCGAACTTGAGCCACGGCGCACCCCAGCCGTCCATGTTCACGACCACCTGAACACGTGGGTCGAGCTTAATCCCCTTCGCGTTCGTGAGCATGTTGCGTGTGAACCGGTGCACGATGAGAACCTTGGGCGGCAGATGATTCGCCTCTACTAGCCGCGCGAGGTAATCGACACACCAGTTGACGTCGGCCGAGCTCATCGTGCCGATCTTCGTTCCGGGCTTCACTCTCGTTTTCATCGAGAACTCAGGATCGATTCCAAGATGGAAGTTCGGACGCCTCAGGAATTGCTCGAGCCGGGGTACTTCTGATTGGACGTTGCTGAGTCCGACCTGAACGTCGAGGAACACAATCGCGTTCTTCTGCGCGGCCCACGCTCCGACTTTTTCGATCAGCGTGTCGGGCATTCGGAGACGGTACATCCCGTCACGCCCGGGCGCGCCCTGCGCAACTACAACTATTAGATGCAGCGCTGGCTGAACTGGTGTCGTCGGATCAGCCTTGTTCCACGCTGCGACTTCCTTATCGAGCTTCGCCAGCATCTGATCGGGCGGCAACTCTCCGAGAATGCCCATCTTCTTCGAGAGCGGGTTTCCGTAGAACGCGACGATACGCTTGGCGGGCAGAATCGATCCAGGAAGCGGCAGAGCGGTTTTCACCGGCCAGCGGGTATCTTTCATCCCGGCGCGAATGGCCGAGACCAGAGCGAGACTGTCGCGGCCGTTCCGGCCAGGGACAGGTGGAACGGTGATTCGGGGAGCCTTGGTGGAATCGGCCGGATTCGGTGGCGCTACCTTTGTGGAGTCGATCGCCATTACGGTGACCGGGTCGAGTGACGTTCCGAGTGCCGTTGGAGGAGTCGCCGGCTGGGCGTCGTTTGTGGCGCAGGCTGTCAGAAGCGCGAGGCCTCCAAGGCCCCGTGCGAGAATACTGGTGATATGCATCGAGTGAAGCGTGGTTGAGGAAAGTCTCGCGAAAGCTAATCCCTTCACTGGGTACGTAGCACACGCGCCAGAGGATTCCTGACGCACATTTCACGCTAGCGGGAACGAGCGGGCTTTACCGGACAAAACAGAGGCGTTGTATCCGACGGTTTTTGTGACACTTTCGGTTAAGACTTGATCGAACAGGAGGCTCAATTGAACGCCACAGCTCCCGACCCGCGCTCGCCATCGAGCATCGCGCGCTACAGAGAGAACCGGCAGTCCGAGATCGACAGCGCCTTCATATATGAAGCGCTGGCCGAGCAGGAAGATGACCCTGCCATTTCGGGAGTTTACCGAAATCTTGCGGCCACGGAGACGACTCACATCGAGTACTGGGAAACGAAGCTGAAGGAAGCTGGAGCCCAGGTCCCACCTCGAAAGCCTGCATGGCGCGCGCGAGCGCTCCGGTGGCTCGCGCGCAAACTGGGCACGGCAGCAGTTCTTCCGACGCTCATGGAGAACGAGTCCGGCGGCACGGCTTCGTACCTCACGCAGCCGGAGACCGCCTCCAGTTCGATGCCTGCGGAGGAGCGCTCTCACCAGCGCGTCCTTCGGACGATTCGCGAAACTTCCAAATCAGGCATGGAGGGCCCAACTGTCGCCCGACTCGAAGGGAGGCATCGCGCGGCGGGTGGCAATGCGTTGCGCGCGGCAGTGCTTGGGGCAAACGACGGACTCGTGTCGAACCTGAGCCTGGTTATGGGAGTTGCCGGAGCCAAGCTTCCGGGCCAGGGTGTATTGATCACCGGGCTGGCCGGTCTGCTCGCCGGAGCTGGATCGATGGCCCTTGGTGAATGGCTCTCCGTTCAAAGCTCCCGCGAGCTCTACATGCGTCAGATCGGAATAGAGAAACAGGAGCTGGAGACAAGCCCGGCGCAGGAAGCCGAAGAGCTTGCTCTCATTTATCAGGCGAAAGGCATAGGGGTCGAGGAGTCGAAAGCGATTGCGGAGCGAGTCATCGCGTCGCCCGAGAAAGCTCTCGACACACTCGCTCGCGAAGAGCTTGGAATAGATCCGGAAGCTCTCGGCGGGTCCGCTTGGGAGGCCGCAATCACGTCGTTCCTGCTGTTCGCGACTGGGGCAATTTTGCCAGTTCTGCCGTTCATTTTCACGTCTGGAAATACCGCCGTCATTGCAAGCGTCGCTCTGAGCGCCGTCGGACTTTTTGGAATCGGCTCTGCAATCACGCTAATGACCGGAAGAGGAGTCCTGTTCTCGGGCGCACGACAGCTTGTGTTTGGAATTGCTGCTGCAGCTTTGACGTTCCTTGTCGGTCGTTTGATTGGAGCGAGTCTGGCAGGATAGCGACGAGAGGTTTTCCCGCACATGATGAGGGAGCACCGCCCGACATACTAGCGGCAAACAGAAGAGCATCGTTATGGCGTGAAACGAATTCTCTTCCTCCCCATTGCCCTCTTTCTAATGGTGTCTGCAGAAGCCGTTACTGCGCAGCAGATGGCGGTAGAAGCTGCCATTGCGCATCATCGCTCAAACGTCACGCGCATTTCTGTCCGTAACGACAGTCGTCTCTGGCTCGAGGGCAGCTCCAATGTGCGTGACTGGACCTGCCGTGCAACGGCGCTCGATGCCACGATCGAAGTGAGCAACGCAGACTCTTCAGGACGCGCTCGTTCAGAAGTGGTGAAGGGAGTATCCGTGAGAGTGCCGGTGCGAATGCTGAAATGCGGTGATCGCCACATGGAAGCACACATGTACGCAGCTCTCAACTCTTCCGATACCGCGCCCGGCTTTATCACGGCAGACGTCGAACAGATTCCGCAAAGTGTAGTCACCGGACAAATGGTCGATGCCGAAGCGAAGCTGACGATTGCGGGAGTTCAGAGGAGGGTGAGAATGAGTGTCATGAGTGACGTTCTTGCAGATGGAACCAGGAGAGCGAGAGGAACAGTGCCGATACTCATGACTGATTTTGGCATCACACCGCCGCGACCATGGGGCGGGCTTCTGCGCACTGCCGATCGCGTGCTGATTCAATTCGAGATCTTCATCCCCGCTCAGCCGTGAAGTTCGGCCGACTTCTTTTCGGAATAACCATGATCGCGCATGGGCTCGCCCATGCATCGGCCGGCATGTGGGCCACCGACATTGGCGGTCGAGGGCTCGTTACTGTCCTGTGGGAGCTCGCATCGGTCGGATTCATCGCTGCCGGCGCTGGAGTTCTCGGCGTAGCGGAGCTTCGCAGGACGTGGCGGGTGTTTGTCGTCGTTGCATCGATCGGCTCACTGCTACTTCTCGGCATATACGGTCATCCGCTGTTCGTCGTCGGCATAGTCGCCGACATCATCATTCTGGCGATAGCAATCCTTAGCTGGTGGAATGTCTCACCCATCGAGCCGGCGCCGGTGATGCCGCGAATGCTTCAGCGGCTGGTTATCGCCTTCATTCTGTACGTAGCGGTTGTGATAGGAATCCGGCCGTGGCATTCGTCGTGGGGAAGCACACGATCCGAGCAACAGATGGTGCTCGTTGGAGACCCGCCCCTCGGAGAATCCCACTACAGAATCGATCATGCGATAACGATCAACGCGCCGGTTGATTCAGTCTGGCCGTGGCTCGTCCAGATCGGTCAGGACAGAGCCGGCTTCTACAGTTACGATTGGCTCGAGAGGGCGTACGGTGCGGATATCCAGAACGCAGACCGAATAGATCCGGCGTGGCAGCAGCGTTCGGAAGGAGACATGGTCCGCGCGGTGCAGCCTACTTACCTGGGCGGAATGCTGGGCGCGAACCTGGGCTGGCGAGTTGCGCAGATCGAGCCTGGAAGAGCGATGGTGCTCGATGGGTGGGGAGCATTCGTGCTGAACCCGATCGATGCGCATACCACGCGGATGCATATCCGCACACGAGGCAGCGGCGAACCGACACTCTCGGGAATTGCAGTTACGCCACTTGGTCTGCTCGTGTTCGAGCCGGCTCATTTCATCATGGAGCGCGCGATGCTTCTGGGCATCAAGCGGCGCGCTGAAGGGCAAAGAACTGCTCTTTGACACAGCGGCCACAGAGACCACATCGCAGGCGTCTCCGAACCCGCGGCATTCTCTGAAGGCAGGTTTCTTCCTTGTCTGGTTGAATTACGGAAGGTGATGCCTCTGCGACCCTCAGTTCCCCGTTTGTCGTAGTTAACCACAAATACAAAACACCTGATCGCGGAAAACGAGTGGGTCTCGACTGACGCCCGGATGCGGTCTCTGTGATCTCTGTGGTCTCTGTGTCCCAAAGCATTTCTGCGTTCTCGCCAGTCTCGACTGGCTTGCACCAATTCGTCGTTTGACAACCGATAGACCACAAGTCATAAAGAGTTTCCCTACAAACCGGGGCATTTTCACCCAAAAAAGTTCCAGACTCGCCCGACATTTTGTTTTCATCCCCAACCACAACGTTCGCCTGTACCCGAACCAAGTGAGTTGACGATGAAAACGTTTTTCAAGCAAGTACTGATCGCTGGAGTAATGACTGGCCTGGCCGTCGCTAGTGCCTCGGCCCAGATGGCTCTTCCTCGAAACTTCTCGCTCTCCAAGGAGAGCCGCCTGTGGTTCGACGGCACCTCAACCGTCCGTTCCTTCACCTGCTCTGCAAAGAAAGTCGACGCAAATGTCGTCGCAGAGCCAGATGCCAGCCCCGTTGAAATGGTAAAGACGGCTTCGCTGGTAGTTCCTGTCGCCTCGCTCGATTGTGGTAACGGTACCATGAACGGCCACATGAGAGAGGCGCTCAAGGCGGATGATAATCCGCAGATCACGTGGAAGCTCGTTTCCTATCGCGTTGACGGCGCAGCCGTCGTTCTGAACGGCACACTGACCATCGCCGGCAAGGAAAACCCGATCGAGCTCCGTGGAACCGGAAGCGCCGACAACGGCGTCATCCGCCTCAAGGGCACCAAGCAGATCAAGATGACCGAGTTTGGTGTCAAGCCACCGTCCCTCATGCTGGGCACGATGAAAGTGGGAAACCTGGTGACGGTGTCGTACGATTTCGTTCTCAACCAGTAGTTGCTCGACAAACCCAAGGAGACATCAATGAAATCCCTTCGTATTAGAACCCTTATGGTGGCTGTTGCCGCCTCGGTGCCGGCGCTCGCATTCGCACAGACTCAGGCTCCCGCACAGGTCGCAACCGGAACGGTCGCAACTACTGAAACCACGACCCCTCCAGCCGACACGATGAAGTCGAACATCAGCAAGAAGCCGCTGAGCCCGTTCTTCAACACGGCTCCAAAGATCGAGATTCAGAACATTCGTCCTACCGATATGCGCGGTTTGAACGTCTACGAACCTCCGAAGGATGAAGGCGTTGCATACACCGGCTTCAAGCTCAACTGGGGCGCCGGCTTCACACAGCAGTTCCAGGGACTCGATCACAGCAACACAGCCGCGCCGAAAGTCGTAGCGGGCGTCGATGCCAACAAGCTCATTCAGATCGGTCATGGCTTCAACAACGCAGAAGCCAACCTCTACATGAACGCGCAGCTCGCAAAGGGAATCAGAGTCGCTCTTACGTCGTATCTCTCGACTCGTCACCACAACGAGACGTGGGTCAAGGACGGCTACTTCCTGATCGACCAGTCGCCGTTTGACGTCGCATTGCTGAACAACATCATGAAGTACGTCACGCTTCGCGTCGGTCACTTCGAGATCAACTACGGTGATGCGCATTTCCGTCGCACTGACGCAGGCAACGCGATCTTCAATCCCCTCGTCGGCAACTATATCATGGATGCCTTTACGACCGAGATTGGCGCCGAAGCATACGTGAGAGCGAACGGCTTCCTCGCAATGGCAGGAATGACCGGTGGCGAAGTCCGCGGCCAGGTAACGAAACCGCAGTCGCGCGCTCCGTCATACCTTGGCAAGCTCGGTTTCGACAAGCAGCTCAACACGGACGTTCGCGTTCGCCTCATGGGCTCGCTTTATCAGACCGCGAAATCGGTCAGCAACACGCTTTACAGCGGCGACCGTGGTGGCTCGCGCTACTACGACGTCCTCGAGAACACAGCGTCAACCGAGACGGCAAACGCATGGTCTGGCGCAATCCAGCCCGGACTGTCGAGCAAGGTTCGCGCACTTCAGCTCAACCCGTTCGTCAAGGTCAGTGGCTTCGAGTTCTTCGGAATCGCCGAGCAGGCGAAGGGCAGAAGCGCAACCGAGACCAAGGATCGCACCTGGAATCAGTTCGCAGGCGAAGCACTCTATCGCTTCATGGCCGATGATCGCGTGTACGTTGCCGGTCGCTACAACACGGCCAAGGGTCAGCTCGTTGGAATCTCGAACGACGTCAGCGTTGATCGCTACAACGTCGGCGGCGGCTGGTTCCTCACCCCGAACGTTCTGATGAAGGCGGAGTGGGTCAACCAGAAGTACAACGACTTCCCGACCACCGACATCAGAAGCGGTGGAAAGTTCAAGGGCTACATGGTCGAGGGCGTCGTCGCCTTCTAATCAAGACAGAGAGCAGCTTATCGCTCTCAAGGCAGCCGGAGCTCAGAAATGAGCTCCGGTTGTTTTTTATGCGTCCTGTTCTCTCGCGATCGGAAGCGTGAAGAAGAAAGTGCTTCCATCGTTCGGCGTACTTGTGGCCCAGATTCGCCCCTCGTGCGCTTCGATGATGCCCTTTGTTATTGCCAGACCGAGGCCGGCACCCTGTCGGTCAGTTCTGCTCGACTGCCAGAATCTGTCGAATGCATTGGCCAGCTCCTGCGGAGTCATGCCGCGCCCCTTGTCACCAACCGAGAACACCACGTCGCCGTTCAGTACTGCAGCGCGCACGTCGATCTCTCCGCCGGGCGCGGAAAACTTGATTGCGTTGCCAACCAGATTCGACAAGGCCTGCCGAATACGCTCGATATCCGCTTTCACCAGCGGTAAATCGTCGGGAGCGGAAAGCTTCAATCTCAGACCCTTCGCCTGAGCAACTGGTGCGAGAGTTCGAAGCGCGTCACTCAGCATTTCCTCCGTGTTCACCGGCCGCGGATCGACGGCAAGCCGTCCTGCCTCCACACGCGTCACGTCGAGAAGATCCCGGATTAACGCATCCATCTGCTCTGCCGCCTGACGAATGATCGTTGCGTATTCGATCATGTCGGGCGCCAGCTGTTCGGCACGCTCGCGGCTGAGCATCACTCCGATAAGCATCTTAACGGCGTTGACGGGATTTCGAAGATCATGAGATACGATCCCGATCATGTCATCGCGCGCTCTTATTCCGGTTCTCACCTGATCGTGAAGTCTCGCGTTATCGAGCGCGATAGCCGCACGCCGTGCGACTTCCGTAGCAAGAAAGACTTCAGTGTCATCGAACGAGCCTTTTTCCCGATAAAAGCCGATTACGCCGAGCAGCTGATCACGGGCAAGCAGCGGGAGAATTATTGCGGCTGACGGCCTGTCGGCGAAGATATCTGATGAACGCGACAGAAGGGCCTGAGTTTCTTCACTCGAATCTGTCAGGTACAGTGGCGCCCGGGAGCGGATGACCCGCGCGACTGGATGATCGCCCGTGTAGTCGATTGGGTGCTCGATTCTGGCGCGCTCGATCAACATCGCTCGTTGCGGATTGATGTGCGCAACCGCAACGCCCTTGAATGTCTCACCGTGGTACGAGTGAATGACGCATGCATCAGCGAGACGAGGCACTGAAAGCCGAGCGACGTTCCGCAGTGTCTCATCGGCGCCAACGGATGAGACCAGGGTCTCTCCGGCAACCGCGAGAAAGCTCTGTGCTTCGTGCGCCTTGCGTCGCTCTGTTACATCGCGAAGAACGGCCGAGTAAACCCGGCTGCCGTTCTCTCCAACATGAGAGATCGCGGCCTCGGCAGGGAATTCCTCTCCGTTTTTCCGGAGCCCGGAGATCTGGCCCCTCTCTCCCATCTTGCGCGCGTGCGTGTTCGACTCGCCGAAGGCGTGCACCTGGCCAGCATGCGTGGGCCTGAATCGGTTTGGAAGCAGCAGCTCCAGTTTCTGCCCGACCATCTCCTGTGCGGAGTAGCCGAAAATCTTCTCGGCTCCCTCATTGAAGAAGATGATGTTCTGAGCTTCGTCGACGCATACGATCGCGTCGGCGGAAATTGTGACTACGCCAGCAAGAAGCGAGTTTGTGATTGGATCGGTCATGGGAACGCTGAATGTGACCCTACTTCCGAAACTACAAAACGTAAGGGAATCCCTTACCACCGACTAAAGGGAACTGGTAAATCTTTGGTCAATGTGCCGGACAGAGCCCACCGGTGCCGAACCGTACCTTGTTCGTAGCCTGAAATCTGGCTGCTAAACGACGATCGGAGAACACCCCAAAAAGCAATGACAGCCGTAACTTCCGAAAACCCGCCCAGATCGGGAGACAGCCCGGCGCGTCGAGTGATGCGCCGGGTTCTGATGGTTCCGCTCGCCGACAAGATCGTTGGGGCGAACGTGATCATCATTTCGGCCGGCTTTGTCTACGAGATCATCGCAAGGGCGCCAGCCGAGCTCTCGACAATGATCGCCATGACGTTTGCCATGGTCGTTGCATCGATCGTCAACGTTGCACTCGTTCGTCTTGCGCTCAAGCCCGTGAAGGATCTGGTGGTTCTGGCCGAGAAGGTTTCGGCAGGTGATTTTTCGGCGAGAGGAACGCGGTCCCGATTCGCCGACCAGGACCTGCGTATTCTGGGGACGACAATCAACGGTTTGCTGGACGCGCTTGCTGTCGAGCGGAAACGAATTCGCGACCTGGGCGCCGAAGTCATTTATGCGCAGGATTCAGAGAGAGCCCGGGTCTCGCGGGAGCTTCACGACTCGATCGCCCAGACCCTGGCTGGTGTAAAATTCCAGATCGCAGCCGCGGGAAACGGCGCCGACGAGGATGTGCGGAACCGTCTTGCCGCCATTTCGGCGATGATTGCTTCCGTAACCGATGAAATCAGGGAAGTTTCATACAGTCTTCACCCGCGAGTCGCCGAGGATCTCGGTTTGGAGTCCGCCTTGACGACGCTGGCGCGACAGGTAAGGGCGCGATCGGGTGTAGACGTTTCAGTTTCAGTTCGTGATGGAACAACGCCAATACCCATCAACGTTTCCGCGACCATCTACAGGGTGGCCGAAGAGGCTTTGAAGAACATCGAGATGCACGCCTGCGCAAAAAGGGCTACAGTAGATGTCGTCTCAAGAGAAGGAAGCATTCGCATCGAGGTCGCTGACGACGGCAAAGGCTTCGATCTCGACAGAATGAACCGGGTTGTTGGACGCAGCGGGCTCGCGTCGGTAAAGGACCGCGTGGTGCTTGCGGGTGGTACAATGAAGATCGATAGTAAACCGAACGGGGGAACGCGCGTCATGGCAGAGATTCAGACTTCAGAGGTTACGAAATGAGCGGGGACATCATTCGTGTCGTTCTCGCCGACGACCATGCAGTAGTACGTGCCGGCGTCAAAGCCGTGCTGAGCTCGGCCAAGGATATTCAGGTAATCGGCGAAGGATCCAACGGGCGCGAGGCGATCAACCTCGTGGAGCGGCTGAAACCTGACGTGCTGGTGATGGATCTCTCTATGGGTGAGATGGACGGCATTTCTGCTGCAAAGGAGATCGTCGAGAAAAACATTCCCACGAAGATTCTCATCCTCACCATGCATGCCGAGGAAGCATACCTGGTGAAAGTGCTTGAAGCCGGCGCAAGCGGCTATCTGGTGAAGAGTGCTGCTGACCGCGAGCTGGTGGACGCGGTGCGTGCTGTCGCACATGGCGACATGTACATGCAGCCGACGGCGACGCGTGCACTTGCGCAGGGAATCATGCGTAAGTCGGAGCACGCGGACGAGCGCGACAAGTACGAGAAGCTCACGGAGCGCGAGCGCGACGTTCTGCGCTATGTCGCCGGTGGCTTCAGCGCTCCGGAGATCGGCGAGAAACTCTTCATCAGCCCGAAGACTGTCGACACATACAAGCAAAGGATCAACGAAAAACTTGGTCTGGCACATCGCTCCGACTATGTCGCCTTCGCTCTGAAGCTCGGCCTGCTCAGCTCTTAAGGCAGGCCGATGTTTGCGCCGTTGTTCGAGATGATGTCGCAGCAGGAATGCGAAGAGCTGCTGGCGCACACACACGTCGGGCGGCTCGCATTCACTCTGCACGATGTCGTCGATGTCGTCCCGCTCGGATTCTCCTTCGAGAAAGGATGGATATACGGGCGCACAAATCCGGGTGGCAAGCTCGGAACCCTGGACCGGAATCGCAGAGTAGCGTTCGAAGCTGACGAATTCACTGGCCCGTTCGAGTGGCGGAGCGTTGTGGTTCACGGATCGTTCTATTTGCTCGATCCGGATTCAGACGAAGACGCAAAGGCGAAGCTGGCGCGATTGTTTCCTGACGCGTTCGGGCATGAAGATCCCGTTTCGTTCAGAAATCAGTTCTTCGGTATTTCAATAGAAGAGACAACTGGTCGCAAGGCGAAGCCAACTGCTGGCGACAGGAAGGCGGCGGCTTCAGGACCTCGCCCCGAGCGCGGTCCTGACCCGGCTCGAGACTCGCACGTGCGAAAGGCCGTGCTCGATGAGATTGCACGTATCAGCCAGCAGCGTGAGCGGAATGTGCACGTCGCTGTCGAAGAAGGAGTGGTGATCCTCACGGGCACGGTGAGCGATGCGCATCTGCGATCCGTGATCGATGATGCGATTGCCGGAGTGTCGGGCGTGCGTGGCATCGTGCAGTCGCTGGACGTGGAGTGGCCGATTCGAATCCAGCGTACTCCGACTGAGGTTGCTGTCGAGGCTGCCGACGCAGTGGACCGTCTGCTTTCAGACGACGCGAGTCGCGTCGTCGTGGTGTTCGAGAATGGCTGGCTTCGTCTCGAAGGAAACGCGTCGATGGAAGATCGTCAGCGTTTGATGTCGTCGTTGCAGCACGTTGCGGGGTCGCGTGGCATCATCGACCGCCTGACGGACACGGTCTCCGCTTAGGCAGACGAACAGCGAGCCGGCCGTCGCTATTATGCGATGACCGGCTGTCTTACAGGCGCTGCTTCGGGATGTACGATCTTCACGGCAACAGGATGCACGACGAGGGTCGATGTTACCGACTCGCGCATCACGCGGTCCGACACGCTGCCACCGAGACTCCGCGCCATGGTTCCCTGTCCGCGAGTCGCCATCGTGATGAGGTCGACTTCCTCCGCTTCAGCTTCGCGGAGAATTGCCGTCGCCGGATCCGACGAGACGACAACGCGCGACAACATCTGCACACCGGTGCCGTAATGAATGACCACGGAATCGAGATAGGACTGAGCTGCAGCAACGTCGCGCTCGGACGCCGGGCCTATTGCAGATAGAAGAATTCCATTGGCCGGTGCTGGAGTCGGTGCGACGACACGTACGAGGACGAGAGTTGCGCCGTCGAATCTCCCGAGTGAAACGGCGCGCGGCAGCGCCTGCTCGGCGAGGATCGAGCCGTCGAGTGGAACGAGAATTCTTCTGTAGCTGAAACCCTTCTCGAGTGCTGTGGCGATCGACGGCGGGCGGACGATCAGCACCGGAACACCTGACTCTCTGATCAGGCCGTCGGCAACGCTGCCGAACCAGATGCGAGCGATTCCGCTCCGAGCCTGGCTTCTCATGACGATCAGGTCGACTGCATTTCGACGTGCGTAGCCACAGAGTGCGTCCACTACCGGACCTCGCTCCAGTGACGCAGTGATGTTGATCGTCGAATGCGAGCGGCACTCGGCTGCTATTGCGTAGAGGTTGGCGAGCTCTGCTGCATGAACATCGTTTGCCGAGTTGGCCTCGAGCGAAACGGCTTCGGGACCCGCGGAGAACGACGGAGTAGTTGCGACCTTCACGAGCCTGAGCGTAGCGCCAAAAAGCGAGGCAATCCGAAGACCCTGGAGCACGGCTTCTCGCGAGAAAGAAGACCCGTCGACCGGGACCATTACGTTGCGGAACATGCCACCTCCAATGCCGTCAGTAAGCGAGACCAGAGCGCTGACCAAGAATCGTTCATTGGTGCTTCGCCAGAAGTCGGCGGTTCGACGAACCTCTGTGGTGGTAATGCTGACGGTACGAAATGCCGATACTCACGAAGAATCCGGTCTCTGCTTACACACGTTGTTGGCCGCGTGGGCCATCCTAAGGAGACTTCGAGACACACGCAGGAACAGGGGATGGGAAATGACGGCCACGCAACGAGCGGCATCAGCCGGGAGTCATCAGTTGTTCGAGTATGAGGAGCCGCGTCCCGGCGGCATTGTCGTAGCCGTCGATGATTCGCCTGAGTCGGTCGAAGCGTTCAAGATGGCTTCTCGTATCGCGTCAGATCGCCGATGGCCTTTGCATGTAGTCAGCGCGATCAGTCCGTTTCCGTCGCGTGGACTGATGCCGCCTCTCGACGATGCGAATCCTTCAGTCGACATGATGCGCATCGATATCAGAAAGGCCGCAATCGCAGACCTGGTGGCGACCGCCGGTCCGGATTCCGGTTATACGCAGGAAGTAGTCATCGGCCGACCGGTGCGTTCAATTGCGACCACGGCCGAGGCGCGCGGAGCAGAGTTGATCGTAACTGGAAGGAAGACGCACAACCCGATGGAGCGCCTGATCGGCGGTGAAACGGGATTACAGGTCATGCGTGTCACTTCCATTCCCGTTCTCGCCGTTCCTTCGAACGGTCACTCGATGAAGTGCGTTGTCGTCGCGACTGACTTTTCCGAATCGAGCGTCAAAGCTGCGCGCGTGGCTGCCGAGCTGATGGGCGGAGCTGGTACGATGCATCTTGTCTACGTCGACGAGCCGCAGGACATGATCGCGGGAATTCCTGTGCGTTACGAGGGAAGGTCGCCGACCGACATCGTTGGGTGGTTCCGAAGAACGAGCTCGTTGCTTACTGCCTCGGGCGCGTTGAGGATCGAGCCAACAGTTCTGAACGGAAAACCGGCGCAGGCGGTGCTCGATTTCGCCGAGCGAGTCGGCGCAGGGATGATCGCGGCCGGATCACACGGCTACTCGCGTGTTGAAAGATTCCTTCTGGGCAGCGTGTCGACCGGCCTGGTCAGGCATGCTCCCTGTCCTGTGCTCGTCGCGCGGGGTCCGGAATAGGACCGCGGAAGAAAGACAAATAGCGCGCATTGCATGAAGGGGCTGTATTATTGGCTCGCCGGCGCGGGGCTTCGATAGCGCCCGGCCATAACTCAACCCCGGAGTTCCAATGACGGATGCGGCCACGCCGGCTCCTTCGAAAGCAAGCCTTTGGGAAGACTTCATAGACATTTTCTATCAGCCGTCCGCCGTATTCGACCGGAGACGTGACGGAAAATTCGGACTGGCGCTGCTGGTGCTCGTCATCGCGTGCGCTGTGCTCTATCTCGCGCTGCGAAACGGACTCGCTCCAATTCAGGATGCCGAATTCGCCAAGGCTACCGCGGCAATGGCTGCGAAGAATCCAAGCATTACGGCCGATCAGATATCGTCGATGTCCGGCACCATGGAAAAATTCGCAGTAGTCGGATACGTAGTATTCCTGCCGATTGGGGTTCTACTGACCGGAGCGATTCTCTGGGGAGTCAGCAGGCTCGTGGATGCGAAAGAAAGCTTTGCCGTGGCGATGATGATCGCAACGTACTCGCAGGTTCCGCGGATTGTGGAACTCGTGGTCAACGCTCTTCAGGGACTGCTGCTTCCACCCGAGCAGATAACATCACACTACAGCGTGACACTCGGCGTCGGTCGGTTTCTCGACCCGAGTTCGAATCCGTTCATGATGACGGTACTCGGTGCAATCGACGTCTTCACGATCTGGACAGTCGTGCTGATGGCGATTGGCCTTTCCGTTGTCGCCGGGATACCGCGCTCGAAGGCGGCGATTGCTGCGACCCTGGTCTGGCTGGTTTCGCTGATTCTCCCGCTGATCGGAGCGTTGCGGGCCGGCTGAAACGCTCTTGCTCAGGCGCACTGAAAGCGTGCTCATCACCCATCGATCAGCACGCTTTTGTTTTTATAGGAAAACTCCCTACGTAAATCCAGCCTAAAGCTGACTCATTGAGGCAAGGAGAACGAGCATTCTAAATGCAGACGCCAACAGAGGCGTCATCGAGGTCGTTTTTACGAAAAGGGGGGTACGCCGATGACGGCCATCTCATCGAATAACGCCGAGACAACGACGCTGGGGATGTACTATCCAGCGGTTCCAGTCAAGAACAGCGGGCCGATACTCGCCGCAACCGATAGAAGTGAAGCAGCGGTGTCGGCATTGCGTGCAGCGGAAGTTCTCAATGCCTCGCTCCATCGCGGGGTGACGGTGCTGGCGGTCATCGAGCCATTGCCGTTGATCGTGCCGGAGCCGACAAGCCTGCTGCAGCCGCTCGTAATCTCTCCTGAGCTCTCGGCCGTGGTGCGAAAGCAAACAGTCGAGCAGATGAAGAAAGTCGACGCTGACGTGCCGACCTGGTCTGTGGAAGTGGAGGAAGGAAGGCCGGCAAGTGAAGTTGCCCTCGCAGCGCGAAAGCATGGAGCGAGTCTCGTCATTCTCGGTTTGAGTCATCACGGAATCGTCGACCGCCTCATTGACGGCGACACGGCTCTCGAGTTTTTGCGGGAGTCCGACACGCCAGTGCTCCTTGCGTCGAAGGATTTCACCACGCTGCCGCGAGTTGTTGTGATTGCCGTGGATTTCAGCCCCGAAAGCATGGACGCGGCGCGTACCAGCCTGCCCCTGCTGAGTCCGGATTGCCTGATTCACCTCGTGCACGTGCGACCGGCGGTAACGATCTTCGATGGATCGGGTCTGTGGGAAGAGGAGTACGACACCGTTGCGAGACGGCAGATCGAGACCTTCCGGGAAACGCTCGCTGCTCCTGACACAATGCATGTCGAGACCACGATTGTGGTTGGCAAGCCAGCGGATGCATTGACCGAATTTGCGAAGAAGGCCGGCGCGGATCTGATCGTCTCCGGAACTCACGGAGCTGGTCTGATGCGCAGAATCTTCATCGGAAGCGTGGCGACTGGTCTGCTCAGAAAAACAGAGCACTCCCTGCTTGTCGTGCCGCAGCCGACTCATCAACAAAAGAAAGACTAATGATCGATAGATCGAGGGACGTTTCGGTGGAGGAGGAACTAATGACGATTGCCGCATCGCCTGCGAAGGCTTCGGAAACCAGGAAGAAATCGGCTCCGGTCGAAAAGCTCGGTATCGCCGTGGCTGTTGATGGATCCAGGACGTCGATGATTGCCGCTGAAGCGGCCGGCCGTCTTGCGGATGAATGGAAAGTGCCGGTTCACCTCGTGAGCGTGCTGCCGCCGTTTGCCGACTATGGTGCTCATCCGGAGGGTGACGAGCCTGCATCGCAGGTCGAAGATCTCAGGATTCAGCTCCGTGATGCGGCACTTCGAAAGATGCTGGACCGTCTGCATCGGACGAACGAGTGGACACACGAAGTCGTCGTCGGCAGGATGCCTGCGGCGCTCGTCAAAGCTGCAGACCGTTGCGGTGCGCGAGTGATTTTCTGGCCCTGCAAGCAGTGATGTGAGACGGGTGCTGATCGCGAGACCAGCACCATGCCAGCGTTCAGACGGCCAGCGCGATCCCGATCGCGGCTCCAATCGCCGCGAGGCTTCCACACGCAACCAGCCTGTATCTCGGAGAGCCCACCACGGCTGAGATAGTCAGCTTCACAACTGTATTGGCAAGAATACCGACAGCGATCGCTTTTGCTGCGATGCTCGTAAGTACCTGCGTGGATGGCGTGCTCATCGAAACGGTCAGCGCGTCGACATCAGTGAGGCCGAGAACGACCGCGGTGCTGTAGAGTCCTTTCACTGCCCATGTCTGGCGCGCAAACGTGATGGCCATCATCGCGAGCTGAAAGATCACTGCAAGTCGAATCGCGATACCGAGGCGAAGCGGATTCTGTTCATCTCCCGACAGCCATGACATCGGCTGTTCTCCGGCTTCCTGTGGTATGGGAGTATCGGATCGCCATGCAAAGGCCACGACCGCGGCACCGACTAATCCTGCCGGAAGGAGCAGCGGCAGCAGCAGAATCGCTACGGCAGGGTTCAGAACAGCGCTGATGACGATTACTCGTGGAACGAGGACCGTGCACGCCCCGATAACTCCCCACGCGAGAGCTGATGAAGCCTTGGGATACTTGCGGCTGTAACGCGCGAATCCGAGTGTCACTGCGGTCGATGAGATCACTCCGCCGAGCAGGCCGGTCAGCATATAGCCGCGCCGTTCGCCGGCGCTCCGATGCGCGAGAAATCCCGCAAAGTTCAGCGCGCAGAACAGAAGAACAATTATCCATAGCGCGCGTGGGCGAAAATCGGCCCAGCCGAAATAAGGGCCGGTGGGAAGAAACGGGAGGATGGCCAGCGCGAGAACCGCGAATTGAAGCGCCGCTCTCAGCTCTTCCTGCCGCAGATGTGTAACTGCGCCGTGAAGTCGTTTCTTCTCGTTGAGAGCAAGAACCACGAGTGATCCGGCTGAGGCGGCAAGGAGCCAGGAACCCGCTGCAGCGAAAACCCCGAGCGCGACGACGAGTATCGCGGCCGCTTCAGTGGTTCCGTCTCGCTGGACTCCTGCCTGACGAACGGTCATGACGTAGGCGGCAATCGAGAAAGCAATTCCACCTCCTGCGACGAGCGCCGCTATGGCTTCGTGATTTTCGGTGGTCAGCAGACCAGCGATTCCGCCGAGAAGGCCGAGGAGGAGAAAGGTCCGCAAGCCGGCAAAGCGCGCTTGAGGCCCGTCCGCGTGACCAGACCACTCACGCTCGAGGCCCACGGCAAGTCCGATTAACGCCGCAATGGCGAGGCGAAAGGCATCCGCAAGTTGAACGTCGCTGATATCCATCGTGCTCATCGTATGCCCGAATTGCCAATTCCACCATCGGGAAAACCAGAAACGGATGTCGGGAGAAGCTTGTCGCCTCTCGCATTCACAAACAGGTGAGGGTTTTGAGGACACCTCTCGGGTGCCCTCCCCGATTAGAAAAAAGGCAGGCCGACACGATTGTACGAAGGCACAAAAGGCCCCGAACTCCGGGAGACCCCATGGATGGAACAGGAAGATGGGAATGGCGCACTTTCGCCAGGAACCTTGCGCACATAGGACCTCGGCCGCCGGCTGATCGAGCGGGCATCCCCATAACCCGCGAGCAGTACATCGTCTCGGTCGTGTCTGTTCACAATGTGAAGATCCGGGACGACTGTCTCGATATCAAAACGCTTGTGAACGTCGATGCATTGGGACTTCAGCAATGGCTTCCGACGTTGAAGGTGCCTTTTCCGATCGACGCCGCCGCCCTCGATGCCACCTGGATAGCGTGGGGCCTGCCGCATCCCGTCGTCGAGAGAACTCGCTGCACGATCGATGAGTTCTTCAACGAAATCATCGCAACAGAGAAGTGCCTCCGCGCGGTATCCGTCAAGAAACAGCGAATGCCGATGCTCGTTCAGGGATGCCCTGGCGAGCACGTTGAGCTGAAGATCGACGGCGAGGGATGGGAAAGCATTTCCTTCGAGCACGCCGACCCGTACAGGGTGTGGCGTGCAGTACGAGCACTCGGCCTCGAGAACGCCGAGAACACGAGCTATCCGCTGGCTCTCAAGCGGATCGTTGGATTCCAGCTCGTGGAAAAACAAGAAAAAATGGAGACAGTATGAAAGTGTTGATCAGAGTGCTCATCGCTGTCACAGCGCTTCTGGTGTCTGCGAATGCTGCGACCGCGCAGCAGGAGACGCCGAAGGTGTCACTGCCTGGAGTGTATGACGGCGGCTTCCTCATGTTTCGCAGCGCGGACAGCGCATTTGCCTATTGGCTGGACGGCCGAATGCAGATCGATGGCGCGATCTACAGAGGGAACGACAACGAGCTCGCCAGCGGGACCGACGTGAGACGCGCGCGCCTCGGCGTGAAAACCACGATGTATCGTGACTGGCATGGCGAGTTCGACGTTGATTTTGCCGAAAACGCCGTGGAGATGAAGGACATGTGGGTGGGCTACATGGGATTCAAGAACAGCCTCGTCAAGGCCGGCAACTTCAAGGAGCCATTCAGCCTCGAGACGCTGACTTCGTCCAAGTACATCACGTTCATGGAGAGGTCGTACATCGACAACTTTTCTCCTGACCGCCACATCGGTGCATCGTACACGAACTGGGGACAGTACCACTACGTCACTGGAGGCGTATTTGGTCAGGTGGCTGGCACGCCTGACGCGACGGGAAACTCCGAAGGCTATGCGTTCACTGGACGCCTCGTGGTCGCCCCGGTAAGAACCGATAATGCGCTTCTGCATATCGGCGGCGCTTTCAGCCGGCGTACGCCTGATGCAGCAGCAGGTGCCGATACGAACACGGTCAGATTCCGTGCACGTCCGGAGACTGACATCAGCAAGGCCCGCTTCATCACCACCGGCAAGATTCGATTTGTCGATCACACCAATTACTACAACGGCGAGCTGGCCGGTACGTACGGTCCGCTGACGGTGCAGGGTGAGTACACACGGGTTTCAGTCGCGCGGCTGGACACACTCCACACCGCGACATTTAACGGAATGTACGGGTCTGTCAGCTACTTCCTGACGGGCGAGCACAGGCCATACGTGATGGAAGAAGGTGAGTTTGACAGAGTCGTCCCGAAGTCGAGCATAGGTGCGTGGGAAGTCGCCGCACGCTGGAGCACACTGGATCTGAACGACACGAGCCCGGGTGTCGGAATCAAAGGTGGGCGTGCTGTCAACATGACGCTCGGTCTCAACTGGCATATCAACGCCAACTTCAAATGGATGCTGAACTACGCTCGCGTCTCGAATGACGGAAACGCGAAGCCGGACATTGGAGTCGCTCCGTTCACCACGGGCGACAAGTTCAACATCTTCGAGACGCGCTTGTCTCTCGCGTTCTGAACCGACGGGTACCGGGTCATGGCGAGCGAGATCGAGCGAAAGTTTCTCGTCAATCGCGAGTTGTGGCCCGCGCCTGCCGGCGGTGTGGTCTATCGTCAGGGATATCTATCTGTAGAACCGGAGCGAACGGTTCGTGTGCGAAGCGCCGGCCCTGACGCCTTCATTACTGTCAAGGGCGTGACGCGCGGAGTGGAGCGGCTCGAGTTCGAGTACGCGATTCCGTCGCACGATGCCGATCTCATGCTCGATCAGCTCTGTCTCAAACCGCTCATAGAGAAGAAACGGTTCCGGATCGAGCACGCAGAACACATGTGGGAAGTCGACGAGTTTTTCGGCGACAACGAAGGTCTGCTGCTGGCCGAGATCGAGCTTCCTGCAAGCGATACGCATTTTGATTTGCCGCCGTGGGCGGGCGCCGAAGTCTCCGACGATCCACGGTATTTCAACTCCAATCTTGTGCGCGAGCCTTACTCGAGGTGGGGCAATGTCGAGCGCCATTGAGATTCCCGCTGTAGCCGAAGCGGGTTCGGGCGTTCTCAAGATGGACAGCTTCAAGCTGTCGCCGAAGGGACACGCCGCGAAAACGAAAACCGACATCTGGATGCGCCGCGTAGGGCTTCCACTTGGGCCGGCCGTTTTCTTTCTCATCGCGGCGTTGCCGAATCCTGCCGGGCTCACTGTTGCCGGACAACGGTCAGCCGCTGCGTTCGCATTGGCTCTCATCTGGTGGGTAACGGAGCCAGTCCCGACTTACGTCACGTCGCTGGTTTTGATGATAGTGCTCGTGGTATCGCAGGCATCCGACCCGGCGAGCGTGATGGCCGTTTTCGGACTCGACGTCATCTGGCTCAACATTCTCGCATTCATACTGAGCGCGATGCTGGTGAAGACCGACCTCGCAAAGAGGCTGGCTCTCCGCCTGATGATGACGTTTGGGAAACGCGCTTCATGGGCACTTGGCGGATTCGTAATTCTTCAGCTCGTGCTTGCTCCGCTGATCCCGGCAACCGCGGCGCGAGCGGCGATGACACTGCCGCTGATGCTCGCAGTCGCTTCGATCTACGGATCAACACAGGAGCATCCAACGAATTTCGGCCGTAATCTTTTTCTTCTGAACCTCGCCGGCATCAGCATACTGTCGTCGACAGTGATGACCGGAAGCGCCGCGAATGTCATGGCCGTTGGCTTCATCCAGAGCATGGGAGGTCACAAGGTCTACTATACGGACTGGCTCTTCGCATCAGCTCCGGTGGCGATTCTGACTCTCGTCGGTGCCTGGCTTCTGAGCCCGCGAGCAATTTTCCCGCTCGCCAAAGAAGAAAGGATGCCCAAGCTCGAGGGCGGAATGGCAATGCTTGTCGCCGAGCAGAAGACGATGGGGAAGCTGAGTAGTCGTGAATGGCGTGCGATCGCGATCTTCGCCCTCGTCATATTCCTGTGGGCTACGGACCGCTATCAGAAACAATGGTTCGGTATCGAGCTTGGCCCGTCGATCTCGGCGATGATCGGTGCTGCGATCGCGCTCACGCCGCGAATCGGTCTGCTCGAATGGAACGACACTGACATTCCGTGGCATCTGATGATTTTCAGCGCAGGGGCGTACGCAGGTGGTCTAACACTGGAGTCGACCGGCGCTGCGGCGTGGGGAGTGAAGCGAATCTTCGGCGGAATGGATCTCGCCACGTTCTCATTCGGTTGGACTTACGCGATCGTCATCGCCGTGATGTTGTACAGTCATCTGCTGTCGACGTCGAAGACCGTGCGAACTGTAATCATGATCCCTGCGATCATACTCATGGCGCAGGGTCTTGGCTGGAATCCGGCAAGCCTGGCACTTCCGGCCGCATTTACGATCGACTGGGTGATTGGCCTGCCGATCAGCGGAAAGCCGAACGTGATTCTGTTCGGTACAAACCAGTACTCAGCACGCGACAACCTGAAGTTTGGCCTGGCAGTCTGCACACTCGGCTATCTGCTGATGCTGCTGGCCGGAGCGACCTGGTTCCACTGGCTGGGCCTGACTCCTTCATTCGCAGCACACGCAGGATGAGCGCCGTTATCTCGGTTCCGACTGCGGTCGCTCGGCCGCAGCTCGTTGCGCAGTCGCGCCCTGCTGTGCCAGGCGACGGACAAGCAACGTCGCGTGCCGCTGTGTTCCAGGTGAGGCAGTTGACCAAGGTCTACACGATGGGCGAAGTGAAGGTTCAGGCCCTTCGCGACCTCGATCTCGATCTGTACGCCGGAGAATTTCTTGTAATCCTCGGTGCGTCAGGCTCAGGGAAGTCCACTCTTCTCAACATCCTTGGCGGGCTCGACGTACCGACGAGCGGCACAGTGAGATTTCTCGATCACGATCTCACGTCTGCCGGAGACGCGGGATTGACGGACTTCCGTCGCGATCATGTCGGATTCGTGTTTCAGTTCTACAACCTGATACCGAGCCTCACCGCGATTGAGAACGTCGCGCTGGTAACGGACATCAGCAAGAATCCAATGAAACCGGCCGATGCACTCGACCTGGTCGGCCTGACCGAAAGAGCGAATCACTTTCCCGCGCAGCTTTCCGGAGGCGAGCAGCAACGAGTAGCCATCGCGCGTG
>JADGQR010000134.1 GCA_017881685.1 Gemmatimonadaceae bacterium | reverse complement strand
CTTAGACTGCGGGAGCAGGTCGCTGGCCCGATCCTTCAGAATCTTCGGCCGCTTCTTATCGTCGCGGCGTACGTGTGGCGGCGTATGCTTTTCCGTACGACGTTCATCGGCATTACCGGAAGTCTCGGAAAGACAACTACAAAAGAGACGCTGGCGAACGTTCTCGCCTCACAAGCGAAGACATTCCGTTCATTCCGCAACCAGAACAATACGCTCGCGGTTGCACTCAACATTCTTCGTGTCAGACCGTGGCATCGGTATGCGGTGATCGAAGCGGCTGGTTCCGACCCCGGAATGCTGAAACGCTCGGCGAGGATTCTGGCGCCGGAGGTGGCGATAGTCCTGAACGTCCTTCGCACTCACACTGCCGCTTTTTCGAATCTCGAGATCCATGCGGCCGAGAAATTCGAGCTGGTGCGCGCGTTGCGAGCGGGCGGGCTGGCGATACTGAATGCCGATGACCCCCTCGTGTCGCAAATGGAAGTTCCCGATGGAGTGGGGCTGCAGTCATTCGGCACTGCGGAATGCGCAGACTTTCGAGTGAGCGACGCAACCTCCAAATGGCCAGACCGACTCACATTCAGTCTTCATAACGACGGCAAGACGCATCGACTCCCGACACAATTTGTTGGAATACAATGGATTGCCTCGGCTGCGGCTGCGGCTGCGGCATCCATCTGCCTGGGCGTCGATTCTGCCGCTGCAATCGAAGGAATCAAACGGACCGAACCATTCGCGGCTCGGCTTCAACCAGTAAGGCTTCCTTCGGGAGCGATCGTACTGCGCGATGATTACAACTCGTCGGTGGATACAATCGAGCCTTCGCTTCAGGTGCTCGCTGAATCGACAGCCAAACGGAGAATACTCGTCGTCACCGACGTATCGGATTTCGGAACGCACAGGCGCCAGCGCAGAAGGTATCTGGGTGAACGTGCGGCGAAAGTTGCGGACGCAGCGGTATTCGTCGGAGAAAGAGCGGAGTACGGCGCGCGACGCGCGGCAGACGCTGGAATGAACCCCGCAGATGCTCACGCTTTCCCATCGTTGCGGGAAGCCGCGGAATTCCTTCGTCATGAGCTGCGCGACGGCGATCTCGTTCTTCTCAAAGGCCGCACGACCGATCATGCCGCGCGAATCTTCTTCGCGCAGCTCGGCGATATTTCCTGCTGGCTGGAGTATTGCCCCAAGCGAATGCTTTGTGACACATGCTGGGAGCTTGGCGCGTCGCAGGAGACAATGCAGCGCGCAGTGCGCTCAACACGCGATGGTTTACCGCTTCGGCCCGAAAAAATCCAATAGCAGCAACCCGCATTCGTCGGCGAGGAGGCCGCCTTCCACCTCTGGCATGTGATTGAGACGCGGATGACGGAGCAAGTCGCCGACAGATCCCGCCATGCCTGCTTTCTCATCCCACGCGCCAAAGACAACGCGCTTCAACCTCGAAAGAACCATCGCACCCGCACACATCGCACAAGGCTCGAGGGTCACGTACAACGTGCAATCGTCGAGTCGCCATCGGTCCAGTGCGGCACATGCCTCGCGGATCGCAAGGAGCTCAGCATGCGCAGTTGCATCCTGATCGCGAACCGTTCGATTGTTGGCACCGGAGACAATCGACCCATTTTGTACGACGATCGCGCCGATCGGCACCTCGTTCTGTCTGGTGCCGTCGTGCGCGATCGCAATTGCATTGCGCATGAACTGCTCGTCGATCATGCGCCGGCTCACCTGCGAGCCGATCATACCTTCGATATCAGGCAAGGCTCAGGACGCCGCGGCCGCCGGCGCTCCCCGACCCTTCGCACCAGCTCCATCGGTATTTGCTGAGCCTCCCGATGACCCACCGTCGGATGCGGGAAGGTTTGTGAATGTCAGCTCGCCGCCGGCACCAGCATCGACCCTGATCTTGTCACCCTCGAGGAAACGACCCTCCAGCACGAGCAAAGCCAGCGGATTCTGAACGAGACGCTGTATCGCTCTCTTCAATGGACGTGCGCCGAACGCCTGATCGTAGCCTTCGGTAGCGAGCTGATGCTTAGCTGCCGGAGTCAGCTCGATCGACAGCTTTTTGTCAGCGAGCAACTGGTCGAGCTTCTTCAGCTGCAGACCGATAATGTGCTCGATCTGCTCCTGCCCAAGCGGCTTGAAGATGATGATGTCATCGACGCGGTTGAGAAACTCGGGACGGAAATGCTGTCGCAACGCTCCCGTCACCTGTGTCTCGACGAGAGCCCAGTCCTCAGTGCCATGCTCGAGTATGTATGAGCCGCCGATGTTCGACGTCATGATGATGACCGTATTCTTGAAATTGACGGTCCTCCCCTGCGAATCGGTGAGCCGGCCGTCGTCGAGAATCTGCAACAGGATGTTGAACACATCAGCATGCGCCTTCTCGATCTCGTCGAATAGCAGAACCGAATACGGACGTCTCCTTACCGCTTCAGTCAGCTGACCTCCTTCCTCGAAGCCAACATATCCAGGAGGCGCACCAATGAGCCGAGACACGGCGTGCTTCTCCATGTACTCGGACATGTCGATGCGGACCATCGCGTGCTCATCGTCAAACAGAAATTCGGCGAGGGCTCGCGCCGTCTCGGTTTTTCCGACACCGGTCGGTCCAAGGAAAATGAAAGAACCGATCGGCCTGTTGGGATCCTGAAGTCCCGCGCGCGAGCGACGGACTGCATTAGACACGGCCTTGACCGCTTCACCCTGGCCCACAACACGCTCGCTCAGCAATGATTCAAGTCGAGTGAGCCGCTCCTTCTCTCCTTCGAGCATCCTCGACACAGGAATGCCCGTCCACTTCGCGACGATATCGGCAATATCGTCTTCAGTCACTTCTTCTTTCAGAAACTGCCTTCCGCCAACTTGCTTGCTGGCGAGCTGCAACTCCGTTTCACGCATCTTCTCTTCAAGCTGCGGAATCGTTCCGTAGGTGATCTCCGCCGCTTTGCCAAGGTCTCCGGTGCGTGTCGCCTGCTCCGCCTGGAGACGAGCTTCTTCCATCTGCTGCTTGATCTTTCCAACGCTGCCGAGTGTCTCTTTTTCGTTCTGCCACTGCTGCTTCATCGCGTTGGACTTCTCGCGAAGCTCGGCCAATTCGCGCTCGAGAGCCTCGCGTCTTTCCTTCGACGCCTTGTCCTTTTCTTTCGCCAGGGCCTGCCGCTCGATCTCGAGCTGAGTAATGCGACGCTCGACTTCGTCGATCTCCTGCGGCATTGAATCGATCTCGATTCGCAGCCGCGATGCGGCTTCGTCGATGAGGTCGATCGCCTTGTCGGGAAGGAATCGGTCTCCGATGTATCTGTTCGAAAGCGTTGCAGCGGCGACGACCGCGCCGTCAGTGATGCGCACGCCGTGGTGAACTTCGTATCGCTCCTTCAATCCGCGCAGAATCGCGATCGTGCTCTCGACACTCGGCTCGCCAACGTAGACAGGCTGGAAGCGGCGCTCGAGGGCAGCGTCCTTCTCGATGTGCTTGCGATACTCGTCGAGTGTCGTCGCTCCCACCACTCGCAGCTCTCCGCGTGCAAGCAATGGCTTCAGCATATTGCCCGCATCCATCGATCCTTCCGCCTTCCCTGCACCGACGAGCGTGTGCATCTCGTCGATGAAGATCACGAAGCGGCCCTCGGCTTCGGTGATCTCCTTGAGGACGGCCTTGAGTCGCTCCTCGAATTCACCGCGGAATTTCGCACCCGCGATCAATGCGCCGAGGTCGAGTGAAAGGAGTCGCTTGTCACGGAGACTTTCGGGTACGTCGCCGTTCATGATTCGCTGCGCGAGACCTTCGGCGATTGCAGTCTTGCCGACGCCTGGCTCACCGATGAGAACAGGATTGTTCTTCGTTCTGCGCGAGAGAACCTGAATCACGCGGCGAATTTCTTCGTCGCGGCCAATTACGGGATCGAGCTTTCCCTTGCGCGCCGCGTCGGTGAGATCGCGCGTGTAGCGCTGCAGTGCCTGATACTGATTTTCAGGATTCTGATCCAGGACGCGATGGCTTCCGCGAACCTGCTGAAGTGCTTCGAGCAGGCTCTCGTGAGTCGCGCCGGCTTCATTGAGCAGTCGTCGTGAATCGGTGCCTTTGACGTCTGCGAGAGCGAGCAGCATGTGCTCGGTCGAAATGAACTCGTCGCCGAGGTCTTTCGCTTCCTTCTCGGCGCGGTCGAAGACCTGGTTGAGCTCGCGAGATACGTTCGGCTGCGCATCACTCTGCTTCGGATAGCGGGCTGCTTCTTTTTCAGCCTTGTCGCGAAGCGCTGCGACGCTCACTCCGAGCTTCTGAAGAACGGGAACTACGATGCCCTCATCCTGACCGAGAAGCGCGAGCAGGAGATGAAGATCGTAGACGACCGGATTACCCGCGCGACGCGCGATCGAGACTGCCTCGTTGAGCGCTTCGCCGGATTTGACTGTTAATCGATCTGGATTGATCATGGCCAGAAGTCGTGCAATGTGAGTGCCCTGTATGTCTGCCAGCTTGGCGGAAATTCTGGCAAAAAAAGAGCGCGTCCCCGAAGGAACGCGCTCAAATTGCCGCTTTCAGCCCGCCATAGCCAATCGAACCGGCTATTTCGACACGAGCATCTTTTTTACCAACGGCTTGCCATCGACCTCGAGGCGATACAGATAGACGCCCGATGCTACTCCCTGCTGCGTCCTGTCATCCTGTCCATTCCAGTACGCGATGTACTGTCCGCAGGTCAACAGCAACTTGTCCAGCACGTCTCCCCCAGCAACATTCCCCGATCCGCCTTGCAGAACCGGCACAGCGACAGGCTGGGCCAACACATTGAATATTCGCAAGCTGACGCGGTACAACCGGCTTGGATCCGTGCATTCAGCACCGCCACCAACACTGAACGGGATCCGCGTGTCCGGATTAAATGGGTTCGGATAATTCTGACCGAGCTCCGATCCGGCGCCCTGCAACTTGCCGGATTGGGGTGAACTTCCCTGAGCCGACGCCTTGCCTGGCATGAACGCGCTGAGGGCAAGCACCGCTAGTGCCACCCACAGGTGTTTCATTGTTACTCCAATTCTGACAAAGAAAGTTTTAGAGAAATACCCCTTGGAATACTGGTTGTACGGTTTGTTCCCTTTGGCCAACCTACGGTCATTGTGAAAGGGTGTCAAGCACCGTAAAGCCTGCACCAACACCCATTTACCTTCACTTCAAACCATCGACAGCCAACGGTCGTACGGCCCGCCCATCCTGCCTTCGCTCCGTCACCCCGGTCCTGTCGCAAAACTCCAGAAACGGGATCAGGTACTTCCTTGAAACCCCAAGAACCTCTCGAAGCTCCGCCGGGCTGTAAACCCGCCCTACTTCCAGCCTCGCCCTCATTTCTGCAACTATCTGCGACACTGCCTCGGACGAGTAGTACCTGTCATCAGAAACACGGTCGAGCTGTCCTTCCCTCTCCAGCTTTCGAACAAGCGGCCGCGTCTTCCCGCCGAACTTCGCTTCGAGCTCGCCAATGCTCGGCGGCTCGGAAGGTTCCATGCAAATCTCGTGCATGATTGCATCGCTGAGCTCCTGTTCCGCTTGACCGACGTTCGGTTTCCATCCGGCGGGCCTGACCAGCGACTGCGAAATCTCGATCCTTCCTGTCAGGACCAGCTTTTCAATTGCCCATCCAACCAGGTCATCGGCTGCGCCTGCCGCCGATCTCGTTGCCTGCAATGAGACACCGGGCTCGAGCGGATGGTTTGCCACTCCTTCTGCAACGATCGATTCGATTCGTTTCATCAGCGTTTCGCCGGCACCGGGCGCGTAGACATTCGAACCGAGCCTGATCGCGCCTGCCTCTTCGAGCTGAATCGCGACGAGGTCCGGGCTCAATCCGGTTCTCATGGGCAATGACGCGTTGCCGGTACCATCCGGTCCCGCGTCTTCGAGAAGAACTGCAAGACGCGAACTCAGCGGTAATCCATGCATTCCATCGTGGCCGCATTTTGCACGGCGTCGCCCGCGGTGTCGTTGCGGTGGATACGGATCGAGAACAATTCCGCCGCCGATCGTTCGCGCCGGTGACGGCATTCTCAATACGAAACGATCGCCGGTCCTTGAAACGACTGGCTCTGCGAGATGAATGCGCGCATTGACCTTCTCGCCGGCTGTTTCAACCGCCCCGTCAATCGCGAGTCTCGCTTCTACTTCGGCGGTCCCAAGATGAAACAGCATTCGCGTCCGCGGAGTGATTCTGAGATCATCGCGGTTGAGCTCTATGACTGCGTCAATCTCCGAGCTCGCTTTCCATGCAGGCTCCGAAACGAGAACGCTGCCGCGTTGAACGTCGCTCAGATCGACGCCGGCCAGTGCGAGAGCAGTTCTCTGTCCAGCCGATGCGCTGTCTGCCTCAGCCCCGTGGTGCTCGATGCCTCTCACGCGCACAACTGTGCCTGTCGGCTGAACGATCAACGACGCATCACGCAGGACCGCACCGCTCCACACGGTCCCGGTGACGACTGTTCCAGTTCCCTTTACCGTGAATGCGCGGTCGACCGGCATTCTGAAAAGGTCGCTGTCAGCCTCTCGCGCGGGAATCGAACGCGCTTCGGCCGTGATGGAATCTCTCAGATCATCGATTCCCGCTCCCGTTTTCGCAGAGACCGGAATGACCCGCCATGGCTCCGATGCCGCTCGAGCCAGGAATGACTCCACTTCGTCGACCTGAAGCGAGAGCCATTCGTCGTCAACAAGGTCGCTCTTGGTGAGAGCGACAAGTCCTCGCTTGACGCCCAGCAATTTCAGGATCTCGAGATGCTCTTCGGTCTGCGGCATCACTCCCTCGTCGGCAGCAATCACGAGGAGCGCGATGTCTATCCCGCTCGCACCGGCGAGCATCGTTCTGATGAAAGCTTCGTGGCCTGGAACATCTACGATGCCAATCGTTCCAACACCTTCGACTACCAGTGGCGCGAATCCGAGATCGATGGTGATTCCGCGACGCTTTTCTTCGGGCAGACGATCTGTATCGACGCCGGTGAGAGCTCGAACGAGCGCCGTCTTGCCGTGATCGATATGGCCGGCGGTGCCGAGTATCACGCGGCGCTCCAGGCTCCGTGTTCCCAGACACGGTAGGCACGCAGCTCCTTCTCTCCGCCGAGATGCTCCAGGAAGAATTCACGCAGCAGACGCTGATGTGCGCGCGCTTCGGCGGGATTTTCCAGGCGCGCGCTGCCGCCCGTTGTCCACTCACGCATGGCATTTCTCGCCGACGGTGGAAGCGTCCTGCTTCCCGCCGCCAGCGCACCGCATTTCGCGCACAACGCACCGCCCGCGGCGTGCGAGAAAACAACGCGCGCGTTCGTATCGAGCTCGTTGTGACAGTTCGCACACACATCGAGTGCAGGAGTGAACCCAAGTGTCGCGATGATATTCCACGCTCCGGCGAGCGCAGCATCGACACTCTCGTCCTCGGACGCGCTCGCAATTCTGTCGAGTGCCAGCTCTACCGCATCAAAAAGCCCCGGGGCTTGCTCGTCACTCGACCATCTCAGCGCGAGCTCAGCGATCATCGAGCCTGCGGTAAACCTGCCGACATCAGTCGCGAGCTGCGGCCGCGCACGCGACACCTCGAAGGAGACGAGCGACTGGAGATCCCGGTTCGGGCGGATGTGAATCTCGGCGCGACCCTGCGCGAACAGATCCAGCGCACTCGCAAACCGCTTTCTCGAGCTCCGTGCTCCTCGCGCCAGAACCGACTGGATCCCGGCATCCCGCGTCATCAGCCTGATGATGCGGGATGTCTCCAGATAGTCGAACGAGTGAAGAACAATAGCTTCGGTTACGAGCGGGTCCACCCGGGCAATTTACAAACTCCCCGTCAGCCGCGCGCCGATCAGGAAGGTCCGGCGAGGCGAAGGGAACCTCAGGACGTCTTCGTACTTCTTGTCGAGGAGGTTATCCACTCGCCCGGTAATCGAGAGCGAGCCGTTACCTGAGTCCGTGTGGAAGATCGCGAGTGAGGCTGCGGCGTCGAACTTCATGTACGATGGAAGCGTGACGACCGGCGACGGGAACTGACTGAAATCGTAGTCCGGCCTTTTGCCGATATAGCTGGCCATCAGCGAGAAGGAGCCGGAGCTTGGATTGGAATAAGACACCGCGGCATTACCTGTATGCGTCGGGCGCCTTACGAGAGCGTCGCCAACTTTCAGATCACCTGTGTATGCTGAAGAGATCTTCGTCACGCGAGGCGTCGCGATCGTATAGCTCGCGCTCGAAGACCACCCGTTAACGGGCGTCATCGTCATCTCGATGTCGTAACCACGGGACTGAGCCTCGCTAAGATTTGCGTAACTGCCGAGGTAGTTTGGCGGTCCACCTGGAATGTACTGGATCAGATCAGTGAAGCGCTGATTGAAGTAATCCACCGAGAGGTGCACGATTCCATAAATGATGTTCTGCTCGAGGCCCACCTCGAATGCGCGGCTCCGCTCCGGCCTGAGATTGGGACTGCCGGTCGTGTAAAGGGTCGGACGAAGCTGCTCGAAAGCCGGAGCGTTGAAGGCCGTGCTCACCGAAGTGCGAAGACGGAGCGCGCTCGTGACAGGAGTGCTGGCGCCGACTCTGTAAGTATTGAACGCATCGTAGTCGGAGTTCTGATCGCGACGCGCCGAAAGCGCGTAGGAAACCCCATCTGAAGATGTCGCGGTGAGCTCGCCATATGCAGCCTTGTTGTTCCGATCGGCCGAGAAGGTTGACGTCGGAGACAGCGCTTTTCCAGGCGTGCCCTCGGAGTCTCCGCTCCGCTCGCGCTCCTGTAAGTATTCGGCACCGATGTTGAGCGTCCCCGACGACGGAAGCTGAAACAGCAACTGGCCCTCTGCACTGTGCCGGTAGTTCCTCGAAAGCAATTTCGAATGAACGGTCGGAGCCCCTGCGTATGGCGGAGCGATGTCCTCGGTGAGGTCCGAAACTTCGTTCGTCCCAAGGAG
>JADGQR010000133.1 GCA_017881685.1 Gemmatimonadaceae bacterium | reverse complement strand
GCGACGATCTGTCGAAGCTTCCACTCTCGGAGTTGCGGGCGCAGCCCGACACCGGAAGCGTCCTCGCGATCTTTCTGACCGGTGACGGCGGTTGGGCGTCGCTCGATAAGCAGGTTGTGGCCGTGATGCGCGCGCACGGCGTGGCCGTGGTCGGATTGAATACGCGTCCGTATCTGTCGAAGAAGAAAACGGCGGACGAGATAGCCAATGATCTGACGCGAATCAGCCGCCATTATCTCGCTGCGTGGAATCGTCCGCGCCTGGCGATTGTCGGTTATTCACGTGGTGCCGACCTGATGCCGTTCGGCGTTGCCGGAATGCCGGCTGATCTGCGAAGCCGGATCGTCCTCCTCGGCATGCTCGGTCTGGCAACGAGAGCCGGTTTCGAATTTCACTTCGAGGATATCTTCGTCGCCGTGAGGCGTCCCACCGACCAGCTGACGTTGCCGGTGCTCGCTCAGCTGAAGGGAATGAGAATGCTGTGCGTGTACGGGTCGGACGAAAAAGAATCCGGATGCCGCAATGCGCCACCCGGACTGATAACCCGGAACGTAGAGCTTCCCGGTGGACATCACTACGACAGTGATTACAAGCACCTCGGCGATCTTGTACTCGAGGAGCTGCACGGCGGGCAAGTACCCGCCGCGGGAATCAGATCACCAACCCAGCACTAGCGCGAACATGAGCGGTGCGACGATGCTCGCGTCGCTCTCGACGATGAACTTCGGCGTGTCGACCGCCAGCTTGCCCCATGTGATCTTCTCGTTCGGGACTGCGCCGGAATAAGATCCGTAGCTCGTCGTCGAATCCGAGATCTGACAGAAGTAGCCCCACACCGGAACGTTTTCGCGCTGAAGATCCTGATGCAGCATCGGGACGACGCAAATCGGAAAATCTCCGGCGATACCACCACCGATCTGGAAGAAGCCGATCGTGCTGTCGTCCGTCGCGTTGTTCGTGTACCAGTCGGCCAGATGCATCATGTACTCGATTCCCGTCCGGACCGTGTGCACGTTCTTCACGTCACCTGAGATGCAGTGACCCGCGTACATGTTGCCGAGTGTCGAGTCTTCCCAGCCGGGAACGATCATGGGAAGATTCTTTTCGGCCGCGGCGATCATCCACGAGTTCTTCGGATCGATCTGATGGCTGCCGTCGAGAACCCCGCTCTTGAGGATGCGGTACATGAACTCGTGCGGAAACAACCTTTCTCCGAGTTGATCGGCCGCCATCCACTCGTCGAGAACCACTTTCTCGATTCGGCGCATCGCTTCCATCTCGGGGATGCAGGTGTCGGTGACGCGGTTCATGTGGCGGTTCAGGAGATCCTGTTCGTCCTGTGCCGTCAGGTCGCGATAGTGAGGCACTCGCTCGTAGAAATCGTGAGCGACGAGGTTGAAGATGTCCTCTTCCAGATTCGCGCCCGTGCACGTAATGATCTGGACCTTGTCCTGGCGGATCATCTCCGCGAGCGAGATTCCGAGCTCCGCGGTGCTCATCGCGCCGGCGAGTGTGACCATCATCTTGCCGTTGTTGGCGAGGTGAGCGCTGTACGCATCCGCAGCGTCGACGAGGGTCGCGGCGTTGAAATGGCGGTAATGATGGCGGACGAACTGCGACACCGGTCCGCCCGAGGCTTTCGTCTTTGATCCTGCTGATTTGGATTCAGTCATGCGTGGGATGCTAACCGGGTTTTTGGGAGGGTCAAGCTATGACGGCGCATGACAAGCGGGTTGATTTGCCGCGAGGGTCGTCCCGACTCACTGGCACTCGTCTGTCCTCGGCATCTCTTGCCTCGAAGGGCAGGTTCAGAGGACGCTGAGAACTACGGAACTGATTAAGGGGAACAGCGGAAAAGAACTGAACGTCGGACGTCGAGACGACGGGCAAAAGTCGTGTTAGTTCGAAGAATCCTCGAATTCGAGAGGTTTTCTCCCCAATTTTGTAGTTCTGTTTTTCTCACCGTCCTCTGCACCTGCTTTTCGAGGCAAGAGACGCTGAGTGCCGACACATGCCGGAGAACCGGGACGACCCTCGCGGCAAACAATTCCGTCGTTAAAGCTCATCCACTCCGAAAAAAACGAAATGCCACCAGATCAACTCGTCTCCCTGAATGATCTCCGCCGCGCAGCGGAAACACTCGCGCCCGTCGCGGTAAGAACGCCGCTCCTTTTCGACGATGTTCTTTCACAGAAGCTCGGCCAGCCGATCTGGTACAAACCGGAGGGACTTCAGCGCGGAGGTGCGTTCAAGTTTCGCGGCGCGTACAACTTCGTGAGCTCACTGCCGGCGGATGTCAGGGCGAGAGGGGTTGTCGCACCGTCGTCCGGAAATCATGGCCAGGGTGTCGCGATGGCAGCGCGGATATTCGGAATTCCGGCGACTGTCGTAATGCCGACGAACGTCACCGACGCCAAGCGGGCCGGAGCTGAGAGACTTGGTGCGCGTGTCGTGCTTGCCGGAACAACGACGCAGGATCGCTACGAGAGGGCGAAAGAGATTTGCGCCGAAGAAGGCTCGACCCTCGTGCATCCATATGACGATCCGCTGATCATCGCCGGACAGGGCACGGTCGGACTCGAAATCGCCGAGGACATGCCGGATGTGCGGATGGTGCTCGTGCCGGTTGGCGGCGGCGGGTTGAGCGCCGGAGTTGCGACGGCGATCAAGCTTCTGCTGCCCGACGTGTGGGTCGTCGGAGTGGAACCGGTAAGTGCACCGAAGCTCTTTCTCGCCCGGAAGAAAGGCGAGCCAGTGAAACTCAGCTCGACCGGCGGATTGGCGGATGGATTACAGGCGACTGAGATCGGTGGAAAGCCTTTTCTCCATCACCAGTCGTACATCGATGATGTCGTGCTCGTCGACGATGAACCGCTTCCCGCGGCAATGCGTCATCTGCTTGATCGACTCAAGATTGTCGTCGAGCCGAGTGGCGCGATTACCGCCGCGGCACTGCTCACTGGCGTGGTGAAACCAACAGGGCCGACAGTAGCAGTGCTCAGCGGCGGCAACATCGAATGGCCGGGACTTGTCCGGCTACTCGGCGACTAGAGCTGGCTGGTGCAGTGTGCGCAGCGGGTGGCCGCTGCATCGATCGTCATCTTGCAGAACTGACACGGCTTCGTTGCTGGACCGGCGGGGGCGGGCTTGATGAATGCCTTGCTGATCCGCCAGACGACGAACGCGATGATGATGAAGTTGATGAGGACGCTGACGAAGTTGCCGATGCCGAACTTCATCGAGCCGATGTCCCACGTCGCCGTCTGCCAGGCACCGCCGGGTGTAGCCGCGCCGACGATCGGCATGATGAAGTCATCGACGACACCGGTGACAACCTTTCCGAGCGCCGCGCCGATCACGACCGCTATGGCGAGCGCTATGACGTTTTCTTTGAGAAGGAATGCTTTGAATTCACTCCACATGCGGTCTCCGTGGGTTGATGGTCGCTAGACTATCGGAGAAATCTCCAGGCCTGTCCAGTCGAAGCGCGAGCTGCTTCCCGTGAAAAGTTGTTTGGGGCGGGTCCTATCATTAGAATGATAAGCCCGTCAGCGTCCCTCTCTCCCGTAAGAATTGGACATCAAGTCTTCCAACCCGCAGCCTCGCCCAGACGCTGCCGTGAATCCTTTGCGGATAACTCACGGTAATTCGCGCAGCGCGGCCAGACGGGTCTTCCTCCAGCTCGCGGCCGGGCTGCTTGCATTCGGTTGGGGCTGCAGCGACGGGACCGCTCCGCCTCCACCGGTCACGACGGTAGTCATCAGTCCGACCCCGGCTCTCGCGCTTGTGCCTGGCGGCACGGAGATGTTTTCCGTTGTCCCAAAGGACGCAAAAGGGAACCCGCTCGTCGATCGCACTGTCACATGGACATCGTCGGATGCCTCCAAGGCGACCGTTGCTGCCGGCCTCGTGACCGGTGTTGCCATTGGAACAGCCACGATAACGGCGTCGGTCGAGGGAATCACTGCGTCGTTCGATGTCCAGATAAAGGAAGGCGCAGTCTGCGGTGCAAGCGGATGCTCGTTCACGGGAATCCAGGGCGCAGTAGCCGTCACAGTTCCGGCGGGCGCTCTTTCGCAAACCGTTAATCTGACAGTCGAGCGATCGACCACAGCGCCCGCCAGTCCGCGTCTCCTGCCGAATACCGCGTTCGACTTCGGCCCGAGCGGAACGACGTTCGCGACGCCGGCGACAGTCACGATCAAGTACGATTCGTCGACAGTCGCCGCCGACAGTCCTGAAAGTGGTCTTCAGCTTTACGAAGCGCAGGGCTCGACGTGGCGTGTCGTGCCTGGAAGCACGGTCAATCTTTCGACGAAAACCGTTACAGGCGCGGTGAGTCACTTCAGCACCTACGGGGTGCTGATGCAGGCGCGAGTCGAAACAGTGACGATCACGGGAGATTTCACGCCAGTTCCTGTGACGACCACGCGACAGCTCGGCGCGACCCTCAAGGACAACGAAGGACTCACGCTTCTGAATCGCGCGATCGCGTGGTCCAGCTCTGATCCAGCGATTCTTTCGATCGATCCCACGTCCGGCCTCGCAACCGGAAAGACGCTCGGCACCGTTACCGTTACAGCGACGTCGGAGACTAAATCAGCGACGCAATCGCTGACGGTTGTCCCCGGACCACCGGCGAAAATCGTCATCGTCGATGGCAACGGCCAAAGCGTTGCGGCGGGAACCGCAGTCTCTGTTGCCCCATCCGTCAAAATCACTGACGCAATCGGCAACCCGATAGCCAACGTTGCCGTCAATTTCGCGGTGACCACTGGTGGTGGAAGCATTACCGGCGCCGCGACCACAACGAATGCCGACGGCATTGCTGCGGCAGGAACCTGGACGCTTGGCATAACAGCCGGTCCGAACACATTGACGGCGACTTCGCCGGTAATTACCGGCGTGTCCGCGGTGTTCACTGCCGCAGCGGTTGCCGGTCCGCCCGCCAAGGTCGCAGGCTTCGCCGGTAACAATCAAACGGGAACCGCAGGCGGATTCATTGCGACGAAACCGTCGGTGATCGTGACGGACGCCAACGGAAATCCTGTTTCTGGTTTCGCGGTGACGTTCACTCCGGCGAGCGGAAGTGGCACGGTCACTTTTGGTTCAACGTTTACAGATGCATCAGGAATTGCGACCGTTGGAAGCTGGAAGCTCGGCACCACGGCCGGAGCGCAGTCTCTCAGCGCAGCGGCGTCCGGTCTCACGGGCACTCCCGTTGTCTTCAATGCAACCGCAGTTGCTCCAGTGGCGAGCAATCTTGCTGGGTGGGCAGGAAACAATCAGTCGGCGAAGCCGAATTTCGCGGTCTCGGTTCTTCCCGCGGTAATCATCACCGATACGGCCGGCGTTCCGGTCCCAGGAGTAAGCGTCACCTTCGCAGTTGTAACTGGCGGCGGGTCGATCACGGGTGCATCAGCGACAACGAATGCAGATGGCATTGCGACCGTCGGGAGTTGGGTGCTTGGTCCGTCGGCCGGCGCCAATTCGTTAACTGCATCGTCCGGCACGCTTGCGGGAAGTCCGTTCACGTTCAACGCGACTGCAATCCCGGCTCCGCCGACAAACATCAACCTGGCCGCGGGCGACGGTCAGAACGCGCCGGCGGGCAAGCCGGCTCCAATCCCGCCAACGGTTAAAGTCGTTGACGCTGACGGACTCGCTGTCGCAAACGTCAGTGTGACGTTCACGATTCGAAGCGGCACTGGCTCGATTTCCAGCTCCAACGCCCTGACGAATTCGCTTGGAATTGCATCTGTCGCCTGGACGCTGGGATTGGGCGGAAATTCGCTGACGGCATCGGTGGCGGGACTCATCGGAAGTCCGGTCGTCTTCGTCGCCGTCGGTCAGGCTGACGTCCAGATCGTGACGTTCGGAGATTCCAACACCGATCTCGGATTCTCGGGTACGGATCCAGCCGCAAAGGTTGGCTCGTATGTCTCGAGCATCAATCCCGCGATTCGACTCACCGCTGATGCGCCTAACAGCGCGCTTCAGCTTGCCGGAAAAATCGAATCGCGGTGGAAGGCGAATCGTCCGGCGCAGACCATCAAGGCTGTCAATCACGCGATTGCCGGAACTGAGTCTGGCATCGGCCGGAGCCTCGTCACGGCTCCGAACGCCCTCGAACAAGTCGCGGGGATTACGCGATTTCGCGGCGAGGTGCTCGGACTCGGCTATCCGTGGAGCGGAGGGGAGGGAACCAACGATTTCTACCCGGCTGGTCCCGTGCTTCGGGTTCAGGCATTTGCCCCAAGGTCCGCTGACTTCGGATACATATCGATTGGCACTAACGACATTGGCGACACCATCACTGTCGCGAAGATCAAAGCGAATCTCGAGACGATGGTTGACGACTGGATTCAGCACAACCTTCCGCCAAATCATCTGATGATCACCACTCTGCCGCCCCGCCGGACTGGTACGACGGACAATGCAAGGATTGCCGTCCTGAACTCGGCGATTCGCGGTTTCAATGCGAAGGGAGTACGGGTGGTCGATCTTGCGGTGTTCACCTTCAGCGCTGATGGAACAACCTGGAAAAGTCCGTCGCTTCACGTGAACAACGACGAGCTCCACTATTCAGAGACAGTACGCGACTGGCTTGCCGACCAAATCGTATCGATCATGCTGCAGGAGACTCCGCCCTAAGACAGCGCCCACTCTTCGATGAGGCTCTCGATCTCTGCGAGCCTCTCGATCTCCCGCTGAGCGCGTTCGACGGTTATCGGAACGAGATGCACTGCATCACCCGGTTTTTTTTGCGCAAGCACACCGAGATCGGCTGAGATCACGCCGCCAGCGACTTTGTAGCCGCCAATCGTCGGCGCATCTGCCATCAACACGATGGGAACACCGCCGGGCGGCAGCTGGATCGCACCCCGACAAACCGCCTCGGACGTAACCGACGCGCCGCCGGTTCGCTCATTTCCTTCGAGCCGGCATCCGGTTCTGTCGGACGACGCAGACAGCTGATAGATGCCTGCGATTTCTTCAGGATCGACTCCGGGCCGCGGGACAAATCGAATCTCAGTTCCGCCAATCGGCGGACGAAGTTTTTCCGGCAGCGAATCGGCGACCTGGTGTTTTCGCATCGATTTCCGCGCACGCACGTTGATGGCGTCTCCGGACTTGATCCGCCGCCCCTCCAGCCCGCCGAATCCACCCGGCAGGTAAGTCGACAGGCTCCCCATCACCGGCTCGACGTCGATGCCGCCGCCAATGGCGAGATACAGGAATCTTCCCGCTGAAAGATTTTCGATGGTGAGCATCTCCCCCTGAGCAGCGCGATACGCCCGATAGGTCTCCACGTCCCTGCCGGCGAGTCTGGCCGTCGCTTCTGCGCCGCCGATCGCAAAAACCGCTGCCGAATCGAACACGAACACTCCGCCGGTGAGCGCCATTTCGATTCCCGCGTCTGCGCGGTCGTTTCCGACGAGGACGTTCAGTGTCGCGAGTGCGATTGGATCCATCGCGCCGGAACCGGGGACTCCACTTGCCCGAAATCCTGTTCTGCCGAGATCCTGTATCGTCGCGTATGCCGGAGCGCGCTGAACTGCGATCACGTGACGCCCTCGAATTTCACTTTGTCGCCTACGTGCAACAGAGCAGGGTCGAGCCGCGATGGGTCGAACATTCTTTCCGTCGTGGTTCCGATGAGATTCCAACCACCGGGAGTCTCGGACGGATAGACCCCTGTCTGCGCTTCAGCGATCGCGACCGAGCCAGCGGGAACTTTCTTGCGCGGTGATTCACGTCGAGGAACGATGAGTCGCGGATCAAGCGGACCGAGGTAGGCAAAACCGGGAACAAACCCGACGACGAATACCCGGTATTCGCGACTACTGTGAATCTCGATAACCTCGGACCGAGTCAACTTCGTGCGTCGACACACGTCGTCCATGTCCTCGCCATCGTACGCAACAGGAATATGCACGAGCCTTCCTTCAACTGACTCCTCATCGTCCGATTCGACGTCAGTGAGCACGCTTTCCACGCGAGCGCTCAGGTCGGCGAATGACAACTCGAGCGGATTGTAGAAAACGCCGAACGACGCGTAGGAAGGAACCACGTCCGTGACGCCCCGTATGGAAGCGCTCGTTACCGCATTGGCAAATTCGACTACTCTGTCGCTGAGCTCGACACTGATTCCTTCACCAAGTCCTACGGTGATGCCTCTGTCGCCAAGTGGAGCGAGCGTGAAGTTCAAGTTGCAAACGGAGCGATTGTGAAACCGACCTCTTCGAGCCGCCGACGGGCGGCGGTGACGATCTCGATTGCATTCTTGCTGTCACCATGAACGCAAAGCGAATCGGCCGGCACAGAGACTCGCTTTCCGTCGAGCGATCTGATCGCTCCATAGCGCGCCATCTCGACAGCGCGCGCAGACGCGATGCTCGCATCGTTGATCACTGCGCCGGGCCGGTCGCGCGGCACAAGTGTTCCGTCCGACACATAGGCGCGATCGATGAACGCTTCACGAGCAACGGCAAGTCCGGCAGCACGCGACTCATTCTCCAACGCACTTCCCGACAACGCGAGCATGGCAAGAGCCGGGTTGATTGACTTCACGCACGCTGCCAGCTCCCTCGCAAGCTCCCCGTCTCGCGCGGCCTTGTTGTAGAGTGCGCCGTGCGGTTTCACGTACGCCAACCTGGCGCCGGCAGCGGTGCAGGCATCGTGCAGCTGGGTGATCTGCTCACGAACGCTCTCGATGAGATCGCGGTTCGAGATCTCAATCTCACGTCGTCCGAATCCCTCGCGATCGGGGTACGACGGATGAGCTCCAATGGACACTCCGCGCTCGAACGCCGCCTTGACGGTCATCTCCATAACGGCTCGCGTTCCGGCGTGCGCTCCGCACGCAATGCTTGCCGACGACACTACGTCGAGCATTGCAGCGTCAGCACGCGCCCCGTCGCCTTCGTGCTCGCCAAGGTCCGCGTTCAGGTCGATTGATCGGGTCGAAGTCATCGTCGATGGTTGTCGAGCGGGATGTGCGTCTCCAAGATAAGCGCCATGCCTAAGCCCAAGGAACTGGAAAAAGCGTCGAAAGGCGTCTGGCGCGTCATTGCGGCGTCGACGGCCGGGACGATGATCGAATGGTACGACTTCTTCATCTTCGGAAGTCTCGCGACGATCCTTTCCACTCAGTTTTATCCCGCCGGAAGCGCAACCGCCAATTTTCTCAAGACACTCGCGACCTTTGCCGTAGGATTTGCCGTGCGTCCACTCGGCGCGCTCTTCTTCGGAAGACTCGGCGATCTCGTTGGGCGCAAGTTCGCTTTTCTCACGACGCTTCTCGTGATGGGCAGCTCGACGGCAGCCATTGGCTTTCTCCCGGGCTACAGTCGCATCGGCTGGGCAGCACCGGTGATTCTTGTCCTGCTGAGAATGCTTCAGGGACTCGCGATCGGCGGCGAGTACGGCGGCGCCTCAGTATATGTGGCGGAGCATGTTCCGGATTCGCGGCGAGGGTTCTATACGAGCTTCATTCAGACAACCGCGAGTCTCGGATTGTTCACGTCTCTTATTGTCATCCTCGTCACGTCGAAGCTGATGGGACAGGCTGAATTCGCACGGTGGGGATGGAGAATTCCGTTCGCTCTTTCGCTCATTCTCGTCGTGTTCTCTTTCTACATCAGAATGCAGCTTGGCGAATCGCCGCTCTATGCGAAGCTGAAAGCGGAAGGAGGCAGCTCGAAGGCTCCGATTCAGGAGAGTTTCGACACGTGGCCGAAGTGGAAAGTCGTCCTCCGCGTGCTGTTCGGTGTGACGGCCGGGCAGGCGGTCACATACTACACGTCGCACTTCTACGCTCTGTTCTTTCTTCAGACAGTTCTCAAACTTCCGGCGACTCAGGCATACTCGATCGTCGCAGTGGCAGTCGTCATCGGCACTCCTGCATTCGTGTTTTTCGGCAGATTGTCCGACAGATACGGCAGAAAGAAGATCATGATGGCTGGAAATCTTCTGTCCGCTCTGTCCTATATCGCACTCTACCGCGCAATGACGGCCTTCTCATCTCCGGTCAACGCGCCGGCGATCGTTGGCATCATCGTCGTGATGATCGTGTTCGCCGCGATGGTAACGGGTCCGGTTGCAGCATTCCTGGTCGAGTCATTCCCCGCAAAAGTACGCTACACGTCAATGTCGCTGCCGTACCACTTCGGCAACGGATGGTTCGGCGGATTTCTGCCACTCATCGCGACGGCACTCGTCGCATCGACGGGAAACATCTACGCCGGCCTTGTATACCCGACGGTGATCGCGCTGATGACTTTCGTCGTCGGCACGATCACCTTGCCGGAAACCAGCGATCAGCGGATCTGGGACGAGGTGTAGTCGCTGAGATGTTCGGCCTTCCACACCATCGATCGATAGATACGGTTGCGGCCGCTCGGATGATCGAAGAAGATGAATTCCTCGACCGGCCCGGGGTCGAGCTTCCGGTATTCCGAGAGTTGAAGCGCGGCATGTGCGAAGCCGTCCGGCTGCCGCGACGCATTGAGGCCGAACATGTCCGCCTCGGCCTCAGCCGTTCGGGTAAAGGTGACGAGAACCGGGCCGGTCAGGAGAAAGAAGATCGTCAACGCGCCCGCAACGATGGGCAATCCGGCGGTATCCCCGACGTCGCGTATCCCCCACTTCTCACCCCAGCGAGCGGTTGCCCAGGCGAACGCCCACTTGACGAACGCGAACAGCACGACAATCACGATCGTGAAGAACGTCACGCCCTTGTAGACGTGGTTCAGCACGTAGTGTCCCATCTCGTGGCCCATCACGGCCTGGATCTCCTGCGGTGTCGATCGGTTTAGGAGATTGTCGTTGAGCGTGATGCGCATCGTGTTGCCGATGCCCGAGACGTTCGCGCTGATTCGCTTTGACTGCTTCGACGCGTCGATTACGAAGACGTTGTCTGCCTGAATGCCATTCGCGCGGGCCATCGAAAGAATCGGATCGCGGATTCGCGCGTCGGTCAACGGAGTGACCTTGTTGAATATCGGCACGATGAACACGGGCCCGATGAGAATGCCGATCACCAGGAAGACGACGCCAACTCCAGCTCCCCAGACATGCCACGTTCTGGGGAAGCGCCTCACGACTCCGTAGAGCGCCATCACGACAAGACCGCCGATGATCACGCTGAGAGCCAGCCCCTTGGCCTGTTCGCCGAACCAGGCGCTAAAAGTCTGGTTGGAGAGGTTGTACTGATGCTCTCTGAAGTAGTCCGTGTAGACCGTGAACGGAAACGTGAGCAGGGTTGTGATGATGATGAACTGCGCCCAATAAGCAAACGTCTGGAGCGGCTTGCGTCTCGTCCAGCGCTCGGCCCGGTCTCGCATTGCACGTGACAACCCCGATCGCAAAAGAAATATCACGATGATGATCTGAATGACGCTGCTCCACAGGCCGATCCAGTATCCGCCCTCGAAATACGCATCGGACGCGGCGCGCTTGTCGGCTGGGAGGGTGGCCAGGTAGGCGTTCGTTGCCGCTACGGGATCGAACGGCTTTCCCGGCTGGACCTGCGCAGCGAGGGGAATGACCATCCCTTGCGGGGTTGTGGTAGTGAGCTGAAAGAAGCCGGTATCAGTGAGCATGCTTTCTCGCCGTTGAAGGGGGAAGCGTAAGCGGCAGAGAAGATATCCCGGCTTTGAGTTACCCGTTACCGGCTGCCCGTTCCCACCGGGCCCCACGTGGCACCAGTCGGATGGTTTCCTGCCGTCCAACACTTACAGCCTTTATCCCGTAATGCCATCATTGGACGACGTTATTCGCCAACCCCCACAGTTAGCCCCCCATGATGCGATACTCACGCGTATCCCTGCTTACCGCCGGAGCGTTGCTTTCGCTCGCGACATCGGCGGCAGCCCAACTGTCCTCTCCCCTCGACTCAGCGGCACTTGCAGCGTTCCGCTGGCGTAACATCGGCCCCGCCGTAATGGGCGGACGCGTTACCGACATCGAAGCCGATCCCCGCAATTCCAAGATCTTTTATGTCGCGACAGCGGCAGGCGGAATCTGGAAGACCATCAACAACGGGACGATGTTCTTCCCGCTATTCGACAAGGAGCGCGTGATCTCCATGGGAGACATCGCGATTGCTCCCAGTAACGGCGACATCATTTACGCCGGCACCGGAGAAGAGGATTCGCGTAACTCGATGTCTCCCGGTGGCGGCCTCTACAAGTCGACCGACGCCGGCAAGACCTGGAAGCTCATGGGTCTCGAAGCCACTCAGCAGATCGGGCGCATCGTGGTCGATCCTCAGGATCCGAACGTCGTCTACGTCTGCGCTCTCGGGCACGCGTGGGGACCAAACCCCGAGCGTGGACTATATAAGTCCACCGACGGAGGCGTGACGTGGAAGCTGTCGAAGTTCATCAGTGACAAGGCCGGCTTCGTCGACCTCGCGATGGACCCGGCAGATCACAACACGCTTTATGCGTCGAGCTGGGAGCGTGTTCGCGGACCGTATTTCCTGAACAGTGGCGGACCGGGCAGCGGCCTTTGGAAAACGACCGACGCCGGCGCAACGTGGACGGAGGTCAAGGGCGGCGGATTCCCCGAGACGATGAAGGGGCGAATCGGAATCGCGATCGCGCCGTCGAATTCGAAGGTCGTTTACGCGTGGGTGGAAGCGGACACACTCAAGCACGCGTCGAAGAAAGGCGAAGTCGCCGATACGTCGAAGGCACAGAAGCCGATCAGCGGACTCTACCGCTCATCAGATGCTGGTGCGACGTGGACTCTGATGCAGCGCAATGCGGGCGATGCGCGACCGTTCTACTATTCGCAGGTCCGAGTCGATCCAAAGAATCCGGATCGTGTCTACTGGATGTCGTCGGTGTTCAGATTCTCCGATGACGGAGGCAAGACCGAGCGTCGTGGCGCGCTGTCGATCCACACTGACTGGCACGCGATGTGGATAGATCCGAACGACCCCGATCACTACATCATCGGTGACGATGGCGGAATAGCGATCACGTGGGACAAGGGCGGCACGTATGACTTCCCGAACACTTTCCCGATTGGCCAGTTCTACGGCGTCAGCTACGACATGAGCAAGCCGTATCGTATCTGCGGAGGATTGCAGGACAACGGCACGTGGTGCGGACCGAGTCGCACTCGCAGTCGCACAGGCAGCACCAATTCCGACTGGTTCAACACCGGCGGCGGCGACGGCTTCTACTCGGCCATGGATCCTGTCAATCCGAACATCGTCTACAGCGAGTCGCAGGGAGGTAATGCTTCGCGTCTCGATCTGGCGTCGGGCGCACGCTATCCGATCATGCGCGGCAGCGGCGGACGCGGAGTGAACTTCGAGGATTCCCTCATCATTGCCCGCGGTGATTCAACGCAGCCGCTGAACCCGAGAATTTCGGCGGCACTCGCGGCCGTGCGGACCCGGGCGTCGCAGGATACGGCGAATCGCTACCGCTTCAACTGGTCAACGCCGTACATGCTGTCGCAGCACAACGCATCGACGATCTACATGGGAGGCAACCGTCTCCTTCGCTCGCTCGATCGCGGTGACAACTTCTATCCGATCTCGCCCGACCTCTCGACGATGGACTCGATGAGAATCCGCGTCAGCACCAAGACGACCGGCGGAATCACCTCCGATGCAACCGGCGCCGAGACGTACGGTACGATTACGGCGATCGCAGAGTCGCCGATTCGCCCGGGCATTCTCTACGCTGGCACGGATGACGGGAATGTCTGGCTGACGACGAACGACGGCGGTTCGTGGACTAACCTCACGAAGCGTTTCCCGGGCGCACCCGCCAAGGCGTGGATCACGCGCATCGAGGCGTCGCACTTCGATACCGCCACTGTCTGGGTATCGATTGATGCGCACAGAGACAACGATTTCCGTCCGTACCTGTACGTGTCGAATGACTTTGGCAAAACGTTCCGGTCGATCGTGAACAATCTGCCGACCGGCGGCCCGGACTTCGTGCATGTAATTCGCGAAGATCCTTACAACCGCGATCTGCTGTTCGTCGGTACGGACGTTGGAGCATACGTGTCGACCAATCGCGGCGCGTCATGGCAGAAGTTCATGACCAATCTGCCGACGGTTCCAGTTCACGATCTGAGGATTCATCCGCGCGACCGCGAGATAATTGCGGCAACGCACGGCAGATCGATCTGGATCACCGACATCGCTCCGCTCGAGCAGATGTCCGACAGCGTGATGAGCAAGGGCTCGTATTTCTTCCAGCCCACACAGGCTTATCAGTACGCGCTGGTCAATACGCAGGCCTGGAACGGTAACAAGCTCTTTGCAGCGGACAATCCGCCGTACGGCGCAACGTTCACCTATCGTCTCACGGGTGGAAACGCCCGCAGTGATTCCGCCCGCATCGTTGTTTCGGACGTGAATGGCGACGTGGTCCGTCGTCTCACGGGACCTGGCGGCGCTGGTGTGCACAGCGTCACGTGGGATCTCCGCGGCCTTCCGAAACCGCTGGGACCCGCTGGAGTTCGTGACAGCATGAACGCAGCGCGTGCGCGGCAAAGAGTCGCCGATTCACTGCGCGCAACCGGGAGCGACACGACCGGCGCAGGACGCGGCATTCCCGGAATGGACACGACAGCCGTGCGTGCGATGCGTGATTCGATGAGCGCAATGCGGGCGCGCGGCGACACGGCCGGCATTCGTGGGCTTCGTGAAAGAATGCAGGCTCAGGGCGGCGGCGTCCGTCGTGGTGGTCGCGGTCCCGGCGGATTTGGTGCAGGGGCGGGCGGCATCAATCTCCGTCCGGCCGAGGCTCCTCCGGGTGCAGCGCAGGGCTTTCCGGGCGGTGGCGGTGGAGGAAGAGGCTTTGGCGGTGGCGCGAGACCGGGCGCACCCGTCGCGGAGGGCGATTACCTCGTGACCATCACCGCGAATGGAACGACGATGAAACGCGTCGTTCACGTCGAGAGAGTCGGGGATGTCGGTCCTGACACCGGGTTTGGCGGAGACGACGAGGACGAGGATGGCGGCGGACAGCCGTAACATTTCTCGGTCGAAGTACAGCGGCGGGAGCGAAAGCTCCCGCCGTTTTCTTTACCCGGCAGCTATCAGCCGCCTCCTCGGGGATCGGCTTGAGCGTGCTTACACACTCCTTACCAACCGAGAACCTCCTGCTGACTCGCAGGCTCCTGCAGCCGTCCTATATTCATCCGTCGTAACTGTCGGCCGCACCTGCCAATAGCCGGACCCTCCGCGGCCAAACGAAATCCCTGATCGCAGGATTCCAATGCCTACAGCAGGTCACTAGAGTGAGGCAGCTGTCATCCACAAGGCGGTCGCGCTCTGCGCTGCTGGTGTCTCTTCTCGTGTTCGCGCTGATCCTGACGAGCATCCTCGCTTACCAGGCGATCGATGCGGAGCGAACACATCGTGCTGCGGCGCAACGGGCGCTGAATGATTACGCGTCCTTCGCCGCATGGCAGCTCAACCAGCAGGCGGGCCAGGAAATCCTCGGAGCGATGATCTCGACGTTTATCGTTCCGTTGACAAGGGTTCAATCGAACGATCCAAAGTCGTGGCCGTCGCCGGCAGAATTCCGCGCTGCATCTCTTCAGCCGCCTGCGCCTGCAAAGTATCTCGACGGCGTTCGCTTCTTCTTCAGGTTCGACTGGCGAGACAGTTCTGTAACCATTGCTGGCGAGCAGCCATCCAGCGCTGTGTTGAAGTGGGTGAAGGACACGGTGTCGAGTGCCCCGTCACGTTTCGGCACGCCGCCGATTCGCACGCAGGCTTTCGGTTCGGCGGACAGAAGTCCTGCCGCGCGGCTTGGCATCATCGTGACAAACGATTCGTACGTCGCGAGTGTCGACAGCGTGGACGGAAGGCTTCGCGTAGTCTGCTACGTGATCTCGCGCGATTACGAGGGAAAGCCGCTCGTGACGTACGGTTTCGAAACCGACGCGCGAAAATTCGTTCAACCTTTGATCGATTCGGTGTTGTCGCGCAGCATGCTGCTGCCGCCATCCCTTCTCCGCGGCGTGTCGCGCGATTCCGTGATTGCCGTGTCGGTGCTGTCGCAGGCGTCTGCGAAGATTTTCCATTCGACCGACACGTGGTTCCCAACCTCTTATATGAAGGTCGAGACGCTCGATGAGCGTTTTGGCCGGATGAAGCTGGCGGTCGCTCTTCGGCCCGAAATAGCTTCGCGTCTCGTCGTCGGCGGACTGCCGCGGTCGCGCCTGCCGATGCTTGCAGGCTTGTTCCTCCTCACGGTCGGTCTCGTTGCTGCGGCTGTGATCCAGCTCCGCCGCCAGCAGCAGCTCGCGCAGCTCCGTGTCGATTTCGTTTCAGGCGTATCCCATGAGCTTCGTACCCCGCTTGCTCAGATCCGCCTGTTCGCCGAGCTGCTGCGGAATGGTCAGCTCCGTTCCGACCAGGAACGTGAGCGCTCCTTCAGCATCATCGACGAAGAGGCGCAGCGCCTGACGTATCTCGTCGAGAACGTCCTCGCATTCGCTCGATCCGAGCACGGTCGAAACACCGTGATCGTCGAGCCCGTAGAGATGGATCATGAGATGGAAGCGGCAATCGACGCTTTCGCTCCGCTTGCCCGGGTTCGTCGCGCGACAATCCGTTCGACGATTCAACCGGGACTCATTGCGCGGGTTGACCCGCGCGCACTCAGGCAGATCGTCTTGAATCTTCTCGACAACGCCGTCAAGTACGGGCCGCTCGGTCAGACAGTTACCGTGGCTCTCGAAGGGACAGATGACAAGGTGCTGATCTCGGTCGAGGACAAGGGCCCCGGAGTTCCGAAGGGCGACCGCGAGAAAGTGTGGGATCCGTACGTGAGATTGTCTCGAGAGACTGAATCCGCTGCGGGTGGGAGCGGCATAGGTTTGTCGATCGTGAGAGAACTCGTGCGCCTGCATGCGGGTCGCGCGTGGGTCGAAGATGCTCCTGAAGGAGTCGCGCGGTTCGTCGTCGAGTTTCCTCGCGAGTCAGCGCGGTTGCTCGACACGGCGCCAGGTTATCACCCTCAATCAGCCGGAGTGGGCGCATGACCAAGGTTCTCGTCGTCGAAGACAATGCGAATCTCGTGTTTGGGCTGACCCGAAGCCTCGAGTCCGAAGGATACGAGGTAGAATCGGCCGAAGATGGCATTCGGGGATTCGAGCTTGCACGTGGAGGCAATCCCGATCTCGTCGTTCTCGATCTCATGCTTCCCGGCATGGACGGATACAGCATCCTCAAGAAACTGCGGGCAGAAGGGAAGGACGTTCCGGTCCTCATCCTCACCGCGCGCGGCGAAGAGGCCGACAAGGTCTTCGGATTTCGACTCGGCGCCGATGACTACGTCACCAAGCCATTCAGTCTTTCCGAGCTGCTCGCGAGAGTGCAGGCGATTCTTCGCCGTGCGAAGAGCGGGGAAAAGCACGAGGATGACCAGGCGGTTGAAGAGTTCGGCGATGTGAGCATCAACACCCTCGCCCGGTCCG
>JADGQR010000132.1 GCA_017881685.1 Gemmatimonadaceae bacterium | reverse complement strand
ATCCGCGGTGGAAAGCGACAGTCTCCGACATCATCATCGAGGGCAACAAGAAGATCGCGACGAGCACGATCATGAAGTCGCTCACCCTGCATCCCGGCTCGCTGTTCAAGCGGTCCGAGCTTCTGCGAAGCCAGCGCGCTCTTTACGAGTCGAACCTCTTCCGTCGCGCGGCGATCGACATTCCGCGACAGGGCGATTCATCGAAAGTGCTGATCGTCACCGTTCAGGAAGCGCCTCTCCGGGAAAACCGTCTCAGTTTCGGCTTCAACACCGTCGACTTCTTTCAGCTGGAAGGACGTTTCACGCACTACAACTTTCTCGGACGCGCCCGCCAGCTCGACGTCCAGGGTGCGGTCGGCAATCTTTTCGCGAACGCGCTGAACGGAAAATTCATCTTCCGCGATTTCACCAGGACGACGCCAACGGCCGACGACGCGAAGTATTTCAACCCCACGTATAACCTGAGCCTCAATCTTCGCGAGCCATGGTTCGGCGCTCAGGCGAATGAGCTCGCTCTCAGTGTTTTCACACATCGTCGCAGCGCGCCCGGCATATACGTCGACAAGGGTTTCGGAACGAGCGCCACGTTTACGCGTGAGATCATCGATCGTGGCCCCGCCAGTATCAATTACAGATTCGAAGAAAACAGGGTCGAAGCGGGAGACGTTTACTTCTGCGTCAACTTCGGCGTGTGCGACCAGCCGACGCTCGGAGCGTTGAGGGATCGTCAGCGACTCTCGCCACTGACCATCACGAGCACTATCAACCGCGCGAACGATCCATTCTCCCCAACACGTGGTTATCGAACGACAATCGATGCAGAGCATGCATCGGCATTCACTCTTTCGGATTTCAGATACAATCGCACGAGTGCCGACGGTGCGATCTACAACCCCGTACGAAAGCGCGGCGCAATCGCCGGTCACCTTCGGCTAGGCTACGTGAAAGCGCTGAGCAGCACCGCCTCGGCTGTCGGCGTCAACACCGACGAGCAGCTTCTGCATCCCCGCAAGAGATTCTATGCCGGCGGCTCGCGGTCAGTGCGTGGCTTCGGTGAGAATGAGCTCGGACCACGTGTGCTGACTATTCCTGCGTCGCAACTGCGCGCGAAGGATCCCGGCTGCGGCCCCGCTGTGGACATCACGACGTGCAATCCCAACGTTGCCGGACTCGGACGATCCGACTTCGAGCCACGTCCGCTCGGCGGAAATTTCGTTGCGGAAGCGAGCGTTGAGTTCCGCTTCCCGATCTGGCAGCAGCTCGTCGGTGCAGTGTTCGTGGACGGCGGCTATGTCTCGCAGAAGACGACTCCCGGTCTTCCGTCGAGTGCAAAGGCAATCACGCCGGGATTTGGAGTACGCTACCGGTCACCCGTGGGCCCCATCCGAATCGATCTCGGCATCAATCCAGGTCGCGCGGAAGAACTTCCGGTGGTTACAGAGACGACCGTGAACGGAGTGAAGAAGCTCGTGACGCTGGACCAGCGGCGGCTGTTCAGCCAGACCGGGTCTGGATTCCGTGGCGCGCTCAACCGCGTTGTTCTCCACCTGTCGATTGGTGAAGCGTTCTGATGAAGCGCCACCATTACATCCGCGGATTGTTTGTAATCGTGACGCTGGTCATACTCGCGATCATCGGGGTGTTCGCGATAACGAACACCGATTGGGGGCGCGACCAGGTTCGCAAGCGCATTCTCGCGATCATTCAGAGCAACTCGCACGGCATCGTAAGAATCGGATCAGTGAGCGGAAATCTTCTCAACGGGTTCACGGCTCATGATCTCATAGTCACTGACAGCAGTGGCGCGCCTTTCGTGAAGATCGATCAAGCGTCTGCCAGATACGGACTCAGTTCTCTCTATGGGCAGCGCATCGAATTCGACGACGTGAAGCTCGTGCGGCCCGTGATTGTCCTCGACAAGCAGCCGGGCGGCAAGTGGAACTGGGACCGGATCTTCCCGCGCGACACGATGACGAGAAATGGAAAGAAGAGGACAGGCTGGGGAACGTGGATCCGCTTCAGCAATGTGACGCTCGTGGACGGCGATATAACCGCGAAATCACCATGGGCTCCAAAAGCCACTAAGGGATTGAATGAAGCCGACGTAATTCGAGCAGCAATGGGACCGGAAGGCCGATTCCTCATCGTCAAGGTTTCCAACGGATACCAGAAGATTTCGGCGTTCCACCACGTGAACGCGAAAGTCCCTCTTCTTCGTCTCGAAGATCCTGCATACAAGGTTCGCCACGCGGACATTGCCTCGTTGAGCATGATCGCCCAGCCGTTCAAGCCGCCCGTTGCGGATGTGAAATCCCTCGTGGGTTCGTTCGACTTCACCGGCGACTCGATCTGGTGGCAGAAGGCAAACGCGGTTCTTCCCGGCAGCAGGATTTCGGGCTCAGGGAAGTACAACATCAACAACGACAATCTGACGCTCCGCCTGCATGCTGACCCGGTTTCTTCAGCGGACATCAGGTGGGTTTATCCGAGAATACCGGCGCAAGGCTCAGGCAAGCTCGACTTCAATCTCGACTGGGTTGGCGATACCAGCATCTATGTCGCGCGTAACGCAGATGTGCATGTAGAAAATGCGCATCTCACCGGTGACCTGGGCATCACGTACAGGGGACAGGACGTTTCGATTCAGAAGACCAATGGCCAGTTCACTTCACTCGACACGCGACTGATCGAGCGTGTTTTCCCAACTGTCAAGCTTCCACGATCCGGAATATTGAACGGTCGGGCGAAGGTGGATGGCGACCAGAAGAATCTTGCGATAGATGCAGATGTCGCGTTCGACGATCGCCAGGCCGGACACAATCACGTCATCGCGGTCGGCAGCGTCGGGTTCATGAAGGGCGATTTCCACGCGAAGAATCTGCGCGTGACCATGCGTCCTCTTCAGGTTGACGTACTTCGCAGCTATGTGACGAGCCTGCCGCACGGCGGAACGTTGACGGGCACGGCGACCCTGAATGGTACGCAGGCAAACCTGGCTCTCAACGCGGACGTCGTTCTCGACAATCAGAAGGTCGGACGCAGTCATGTTCTCGCCGTCGGAAACGTCGGCTTGTTGAAGAACGATTTCCGCGCCGACAATCTGCGTCTGACAATGCGGCCGTTGCAGGTCGCGCTTCTGCGCAGTTACGCGACGACGCTGCCGATCGGTGGAACGCTGATGGGAACGGCAACGCTCAACGGATCGTCTCGCTCGAGAATGACGGCAAGGGGTGACATCACCCATGCCGACGGCGGCAACGTGTCGAGACTCACCGGGACCGCAGCGTTCAGAACGTCGCCGGGCGGGAAGATGGCATCGACATGGTTCGACGTCGATGCGCAGCTGCATCCGCTTTCTCTTGTAACTGCAGGAAGGTTCTTCCCGTCGGCGGGACTTCGCGGATCTGCGTCGGGGCCGATCAGGCTGACCGGAACGATGAGCGATCTCGCCGTAAAGACGGACCTTGGTTTTGCCGATGGAGGTTCGCTCGGGATCACAGGGAAATTCGATCTCGCGAGCAAACAGGCGGTGTACGACGCGACAGTGAATGCGGCGATGTTCAACGCGAACGCGATTCTCGCGAAGGCGCCCCGCACCTCGGTCACCGGAACTATCACGGCGAATGGCCAGGGGTTCGATCCGGCGACGATGCGGGCGAATATCGTTGCTGACCTCAAGGGATCGAGTTACGACACGCTCTCGATCACGAGTGCGATTGTCAGATTGTCTGCAGCCAACGGAATGGCCCGCGTCGATACTCTTTCGCTTCAGGTTCCCGAGGGAGTCGCTGACGCGAAAGGAACGTTCGGTCTCGCTCCAGGAACGAGCGGACAGCTCACGTATCATGTCGTGATCGATTCGCTGAACCGGCTTGCTCCGTACTTCCCGACAGACACTGGTGTAATTCTGCCGCGTCCCGGAATCCTCGCCAGTCGCGCGGCGAAGGCGCGGGCTGATTCTCTTCGGATCGCAAAGGCCACTGAAGTCGAGCGCGCGATAACAGGAAAAGCTCTTCCAAAGCTCGCGCCGGTCGACACGCCGACGGTTATCAGCAAGAGCGTTCTTTCGGGCTCGCTGCGCGCGGACGGAGTTGCCACGGGCAACATCAGGAATTTCGGCCTCAAGGGAACGGCCAGTGGGGAGAATATCGTCGCGCGAGGAAGCACCGCACAGAAATTCACGGCCGCATACGACTGGACAAATGCGCTGACGCCGCAGTCGCGTGTGAACATCGATGCATCGGCGACGAGACTCATCGCCGCGGGCTTCGACCTCGATAGCGTTCGCGCCAAGGTGAATTATCGAAAACCGAACGGAACCGTTGACGTCACTGTCGTCCAGAACGAGAAGGACACCTACGACGCCACCGCCGATTTCGTGCTCAACAAAGTCGCGAACGAGGTAAAGCTCAACCGGATGCAGCTGCGGTTCGATACCACTGTCTGGGCGTCGACCCGCTCATCGGTCATACACTGGGGCACCGCCGGCATAGACATCAACAACCTCGAGCTCCGCAACAAGACGAACGGCCGAATCTTCGTCAACGGTCTCCTGCCGAAGAACGGCCGTGCGACACTTGAAGTAGCGGTGGACAACTTCGACGTTGCCGACCTCATCGCCCTCGCGCAGAGCGACGTCCCGGCGCGAGGCCTTGTTTCATTCGACATCAAGGCAGCTGGAACGGCTGCCGATCCGACATTCTCCGGATCGTTCGGTACGCAGAATTTCTTCTACAACGACAGTCCGGTTCCCGAGCTCCACGGCACTCTGAGCTACGCAAATCAGACTCTCACTGGTCGCGCCGACGGAATGCGCGCCGGTGAGACGCCTGTCATCACGCTGAATGGAACCATCCCGATCAACCTGGCACTGACAGGCGTTACCGGTTCGCGCTTCCCGAGAGACAGGCAGATCGACCTCGCGATCAAGGCCGACAGCCTGCCGCTCGATCTGATTCCGCAGATCAACACCTACGTCACGGACATAAAGGGAAGGACCGTTGCCGACTTCAAGGTCGCCGGCACTCTCTCGCGTCCGGAGATCACGGGAAGCTTCCTTCTCGACAGCGCTCAGGCGCACGTCGTTCCGCTCGGACTCACGTTCACGAGAATCAACGGCGCAATCAGGATGCTGCGCGATACGATCATCGTCGATTCCCTCGTTGCCTACAGCGGTGGCCGAATCGCAATTACGGGCGGACTCGGCATCGGGTCACTTCGGCAGCCATCGTTCGATCTGAAGGTGTTTGCGAACAATGCCACCGTGATGAACGACAACGACGGAAAGCTCACGGCGAACATCAACCTTGCCGTAACCGGGCCATTCGCCGATACGCACATCGGTGGAGATGTCCGCGTTCTGAACGGGGTTCTTTTCGTTCCGAAGTCTGAAGGCAAGAAGATCATCGGGACCAACGATCCGGCTCTGTTCAGCGTTCTCGACACGGCGATTCTCGCGAATCGCGAGATCTTCCCGACACAGTCGCCGCTGCTCGCGAATCTCAGAATGGACGTCAACCTGCGCGTCGATCGCGACGTGTTCGTTCGCTCGCCCGACTTCAATATCGAAGTTTACAGCGACGGGGACCTGGTAATTCACGTAAACCGCGCAAAGGAATCGCTTGTTCTCGACGGCGTACTTCTGAGCGAGCGAGGCGAGTACACGTTCCTGTCGAAGAGATTCGACATCAAGCACGGATCAGCGACGTTCGTGAACTCGGATGAGATCAATCCGACGCTTCAGGTCACCGGCGGATATGAAGTCCGGCTTCCGTCGCGCGAAGCGATCAATATCCAGATCCTGATCGGCGGAACGATGCGGAATCCCCAGATCTCGCTCGAGAGCGATGCACAGCCGCCGATCTCGCAAAGTGATCTGTTGAGTTATCTGGCGTTCGGCCGTTCGTCTTCTTCCCTGCTTCAGCTCGAAGGAAGCGGGCTTGGCGGCAGTAACAATCTCGTCGGCGCCGGCGCGGCGCTCGCCAGCAAGCAGCTCGCTGCGGTCGCACTTGGAGTGTTTGCGGACCAGGTATCAGGCGAGGCTGCGCGTGCTCTTGGAGCCGACGTGTTCAACATCGCACCTGCCGACGTTGAGACAGACGTGGGCAACTTCCTGCGCGGCACGCAGATCGAGTACGGGAAGTACATCAAGTCGCACACGTTCGTCTCGGTCACAGCAAGGCCGGATCCCGCGGCGCTTCAGCGGCCCGGCCTGCTCCTGCAGCATCGCTTCGGCGGACTGAAGGGCTACAGCCTCGAGACTAGCCTTCAGCCGCGTTACCTGCTCAAGGACCCGGCGCTGGACCTGCAGGCGCCCACTACGACGAGCGTTCTCAGCCTGTTCCTGATTCGAAGCTGGCGGTACTAGCCCCAAGTGCCCAAAAACAAACGTTCTTCCCTCCGCTGCCTTTATGGTACAAAGTACTTGACAGAATAGATACTGCGGGGATATTTCAGTCAGCCATATTCGCGGAAGCCAGGAATGACTGAGGTGCAGGTCCCAACCACATATCGCTCACCGGTAGCGCTCTGGACCGCCGGACTCGCCACCGCAGCCCTCGGCACGTGGATCATGTACGACGCGATGCCCGGAGTGAACTGGGTCATCTGGACGCTTGCGGCGGCCGTCGGACTACTCCTCTTCGTACGATCGGGCCTGTCTCTCGGCTCGCCAATGACATGGCTGTCTACACTCGCAGTCGTCATCGCAGGCGGAGCTTCCGTCACCGCCGACCCGTTCCTTCACGCGCTGATCTGCGTGTCAGTGATCCTGCTTCTCGCAGTCGCAATGCTCCTCTCTGTCGATATCCGCGTCGAGCGCATCAAGGCCTCCTTCGTCATTCTCGCAGCACCGATCGCATTCGTGTTCGCCCTGGCTGAGTCACTGCGTCGCGCGACCGAGGGGCTGAACCTGGTTCGATCGCCCAGGGTGCGCGCAATTGTCAGAGGCGTCGCGCTGACAGTTCCGATTCTCCTGATTTTCGCACTGCTGCTGTCGACTGCCGACCCGATCTTCGCATTGTGGCGTGATACGATTCACGATCTGCTTGCAAGCTGGTCGTTCATTCCGCGAATACTTTTCCTCCTCGGGATGCTCGCGATCACACTTGGCGCGTTTGGATATGCCGACCGGGGGTCGGTGTCAGGAATTCCAGCAATCTCCTCTCCCTTCAGCTCGCCGGACCGGACTTCCAACCGTTGGCTGGGATCAACTGAGCGACTGACACTCATGGGAGGAGTCGCCCTGCTCTTCTGGATCTTTCTTGCTGTTCAGGTCAGCTACCTGTTTGGCAACCTGCCGAGCATTACCGGTTCGGGAATGACCTTCGCCGAGTATGCGCGACGAGGATTTGGAGAGCTGTCAGTTGTGGCTTCAATCACGGCAATTCTCATCATCGCTGCCGAGAGATACGGAAAGACCGACGAACGGCAGAGTCTGCTGAGAGCAATCACGCTGTTGGTGATCGTCGCGGTGTTTTTCCTTCTGGCCTCCGCATTTCATCGGGTATCTCTCTACGAAGACGCATACGGTTACACGACTGCCCGTCTTTATGCGCAGGTGTACATGATCGTGGTTGCAATCAGTTTCGTGGCGCTCGTGCGAGAGGTGCTCACGACGCTGGAACTACCGCGACTCTTTCTGCGTGCGTGGATGACCGCAGCCCTGGCATTTGTCGTTCTGATCTATTGGAACCACTCGGCGTGGATCGCAGATCGGAACATCGATCTCTACGCGTCTACAGGCAAACTCGATACGGCTTACCTGACACGTGGCTTGTCGGCCGATGCAACTCCGACATTGGTCCGCCGGCTTCCCTCACTGCCGGAGCCGGCAAAGTCACAGCTCCGGGAAGCGGTCAAGAAGCAATACCTGCACCCTCACACGGACAACTGGTTCGAGTGGAACCTCGGTCGCGTGAGAGCGCGCGAAGCGTCAGTCCGTCTTTGAAGCAACGCCGTACTCGTCCCAGAACGTCGCCATCGCGCGCATTCCGATCTTGAAGTTTTCTTCGCTCATCCACTCATCGGGAGCGTGCGCGTTCTCACCTGGCAGTCCGAATCCGACGAGCAACACCGGTGCGCCGAGTATGCGCTCGAAATCCCCGACGACGGGAATGGAGCCGCCTTCGCCGACGAGTACGGGCGGCTTGGCAAACGCAGTAGCAAGAGCACGACGCGCAGCATCGTAGAGCGGGCCAGTCAGCTCCGCCTTCCACGGCCTTCCGCCATGGAGGAATTTTACAGTCGCCGTCACTCCCTTCGGCGCAACTTTCTGAACGTGCGCGAGGATCAGCTTCTCGATGTCGGCAGGATTCTGATCGGGAACGAGACGGCAGCTTACCTTCGCCATCGCCTTTGACGGAAGCACCGTCTTTGCGCCCTCGCTCGTATATCCGCTCAGCAGGCCGTTCACTTCGAGCGTCGGCCGGGACCAGAGCTGCTCGAGAATGCTGTAGCCCTTTTCGCCGCCGAGCTCCGGCGAGCCGGTCTCCTGCCGGAATGTCTCCGAATCGAACGGCAGAGTCTTCATCTGGTTTATATCGGCCGGTTCCCAGGTTCTGACCGAATCGTAAAATCCCTCGATTGCGATATGGCCGTTGTCGTCGTGCATGGTCGAGAGAATCTTCGCGAGAGCCATCGCCGGATTCACCACTGCACCGCCGTATGCGCCCGAATGCAGATCGACACTTGGTCCTTTCACGTTCAGCTCGAAATACGCGAGACCGCGAAGCGACGAGAGAATTGACGGTTGTCGCGGTGCAAACATGGCCGAGTCAGAGATGACGACAGCTTCGGCTGCGAGGAGGTCCTTCTTGTCTTCGATGAATTTCTCGAGATTGTCGCTGCCGATCTCTTCTTCGCCTTCAGCGATCACGACGACGTTTACCGGAAGCTTTCCTCGTGTAGCGAGGTGTGCCTGAATTGCCTTGATGTGGAGGAAGAGCTGGCCTTTGTCGTCGACTGATCCGCGAGCGTAGATGTTTCCGTTCCGGATCGTCGGCTCGAATGGCGGGGACGTCCATAGATCGAGTGGTTCGGGCGGCTGAACGTCGTAGTGGCCATAGACCAGGACGGTGGGCGCGTCAGGTGCACCGCGCCATTCTCCGACCACGATCGCGTGTCCTGGTGTCGGGAAAATCGTTGCTTTCATCCCGGCCGTCTCGAGAGCAGACCTGACCCACTCGGCCGTTCGTGCCGTGTCCGCGTTGTGCTCCGACTTCGCGCTTACGCTTGGGATGCGAAGGAGGTCGAAGAGCTCGTCACGCGTTCGTGAGTAGTTCTTGTCCAGATATTCGGTCAGGTCGCTTTTGGCGCTTCCGCTTGTTGTTGAGTCCATTGTTTTTGTTAGTGGAGACAGTCCGTCACGCAGCCGCTCTTGCGGCAGCCATTCCGGAAATAGTCGCGAGGATCGAGAACGTCACACTGAGCACCAGATATGCCGCGGCTCTGCCATATTCGCCGCCACGGAGCAGGCCGACCGTCTCGAGGCTGAAAGCAGAGAAAGTCGTGAATCCGCCGCAGAATCCCGTAATCATTGCTGCTCGGATGAGCGGATGAACCTGTACGTTCATATAGTATTGTGCCAGGATGCCGATGAGGAAACATCCGGCGACATTGACCGCAAGCGTGCCGAACGGAAATCCCGAGTGAGACGACCGTTGCACCAATGCGCCAATGACGTAGCGAAGAATGCTGCCGGCAGCGCCGCCCAGCCCAATCCATAAAAGCATGGCGGAGAAGTTAACGCGGGATATGCCTCATTGCTCTGGTTCGTTACTCGCATGGCTGAGGAAAGGACCTGTGCCTCAGGACAACCCGTGACGACACAAAGGCGGAACAGCTTCGCGCTCTTGCCTTCCAAAGTGAGCGCGCCATAGTTGAGAAGGCTTTGCGAATGGCTGGGGAATGAAACACTGAACCGGTTGAACGGATGCCAAACAGGCTGGCGAACGAGACTAGTCCCTATCTGCTCCAACACGCGAACAATCCGGTGGACTGGTATCCATGGGGTACCGAAGCACTCGACCTCGCGCAGAAGGAAGACCGTCCGATACTTCTGAGCGTCGGATACGCGGCGTGTCACTGGTGCCACGTGATGGCGCACGAGTCATTCGAGAACGACGACACAGCACGGTTGATGAACGAGCTGTTCGTCAACATCAAGGTCGACCGAGAGGAAAGACCAGACATCGACGGCATTTATATGCAGGCTGTGCAGGCTATGACAGGTCATGGTGGATGGCCGATGACCGTGTTTCTCACGCCGCTCGGCGAGCCGTTTTATGGGGGAACGTATTTCCCGCCGGAAGACCGCCAGGGAATGCCAGCGTTCCGGCGAGTGCTGCAGCAAGTCTCGGATGCCTACCGGAGCCGCCGGGATTCAGTGATGCACACATCTGCGCAGATACGCGAGATGTACGACACCACGAAGATGCAGGCGCGCAGCGAAGGAACACTGGGTTTTCATGCGCTCGATCTCGCTTATCGCGGCGTCGTACAGAAGTACGACGTAAGACATGGCGGTCTCGATGGAGCACCGAAGTTTCCGCCGACCATGATCCTGGATTTTCTCCTCAGATACTGGCGGCGAACCAACACCGGATTTGCACTCGAGATGGTCATCGACACGTTTCGCGCGATGTGGAGAGGAGGGATCTACGATCACATCGGCGGCGGCTTTCACCGTTATGCGGTGGATGCCTCCTGGCTGGTGCCGCATTTCGAAAAGATGCTCTACGACAACGCCCTCATCATCCGGCTCGGCGCCAATTTGTGGCAGGCGACTCACGACGAAGATACGAAGCGCATCACTGAGGAGACCATTCAGTGGGTGCGTCGCGAGATGACTTCGCCCGAAGGCGGGTTCTACTCGTCGCTCGATGCTGACAGCGAGGGGGAAGAGGGAAAGTTCTACGTCTGGAGCGAGCGGGAGATGGACGAGCTTCTTGGCTCTGACTCCGGTCCTGTGAAGGCTTATTACGGCGTGGCGAAGGCGGGGAATTTCGAGGGGCATAACATCCTGCATGTGCGGGCACAGCTTGCAATGGTTGCAGCGGCTGCCAGCATGTCGGGCGAATTGTTCGACCGGATCATCTCCGACGCGAGGGCGACACTCTACCCTGTTCGCGCCCGCCGGGCATGGCCGACGCGTGACGACAAAATTCTCGCGAGCTGGAACGGATTGATGCTACGCGGGATCGCGGTTGCCGCGCGAGCATTTCAGAACGAAGAAATGAGCCGGATGGCTTTGCGGAACGCGGAGTTTCTTTATCGCGAGATGGTCAACGGTGGCCGGGTCATGCGCTCGCACATGAAAGGCCAGACGAGAATCAACGGGTTTCTCGAGGACTACGCGGCAGTAGCCCTTGGGTTCCTTGCGGTTTACGAAATGACGTTCGACTCGCGATGGGTCAGCCGGGCGACTGATATCACGCACATGATGGTCGAGCTGTTCTGGGACGCGGAGCTTGGTGCATTCTTCGACACTGCTCATGATTCCGAAGTCCTCATATCAAGACCACGAGATGTGACCGACAATGCGATTCCATCGGGAACGTCACTCGCCGTGGATCTCCTGCTCACGCTTTCCGAGCTGACTCATGACGCCGACATGCGGCGGCGTGGCGACTTCGTCATCGAGACGCTTGCTACTCCGCTCATTCGATACCCGACCGCGTTCGGTCATTTGCTCGGAGTCGCGGACATGTCGACGAATGGCGCCGTGGAAGTAGCGATTGCCGGCAACAGAAGTGACGCATCTTTCCTCGCTCTGGAGCGTGTGGTCGCGGACAGATACATCCCGTCGCTCGTACTTGCCGGCGGAAAAGAAGGACCGCCTGTCGCACTTCTCGACGGAAGAGAGGCGCGCAACGGCAAGGCAACAGCATACGTCTGCAGGTCGTACGCTTGTGAGGAGCCTGCCTCGACTCCCGCTGCGCTGGCCGAACAGCTCGAGATGGCCGGACGCACTCAACCCGCTTGACTGACATCAAGGCCAAGATCAGCGCAGCTCTTGAGGATCGTGCCGCAGTTCATGCAGATCACCTTGCATTTGATCTCGCGGATGTCCGTCGATCCGCAGATGTCGCAGACTTCCTGACTCATTCGAAATCCAGCGCCAGGTCCATCGCCGTCGCGGAGTGAGTCAGCGCGCCGACTGAAATCCAGTCGACGCCGGTCTCCGCGATCGCGCGCACCGTCGTGAGCGTTACCCCACCGGACGCCTCGGTGACAGCACGCCCGTCAATCAGACCGACTGACTCACGCAACTGAGCGTTCGTCATGTTGTCCAGCATTATCACGTCGGCGCCGGCTTCTACCGCCGCGACCACCTGATCGACGCGGTCACACTCGATTTCGACTGGCGTGTTACGCGGCGCAATTTCACGCGCGCGCTGCACGGCAAGCGCTACGTCGCCGCCGAGAGCCGCGAGATGATTGTCCTTGATCAGAACAGCAGACGAAAGATTCATGCGGTGATTCATTCCGCCGCCGGCTTTCACAGCGTACTTCTCGAGTTTCCTCCAGCCCGGCGTCGTCTTCCGTGTGTCGAGAATGCATGCCTCAGTGCCCTTCACCGCCTTGACGAACTCTGCGGTGAGAGTCGCTATTCCCGATAGCCGCTGCATGTAATTGAGCGCGACACGCTCCGCTGAGAGGAGTCCGCGAGCATGACCGGTGACGAACATGACGAGGGTTCCTGCATCGACTCGCTGCCCATCTTTCACTTCTGCCCGCACCGAAGCGTTCGCATCTCTCGCCCTGAATGCCTCTCGTGCGAGCGAGATGCCGGCAATCACGCCGGCCTGTCTTGCAACCATCGCACAGCGTGCGCGCCGGTCGGAGACAATCGTCGCAATTCCGGTGATGTCGTTATCTGCGCCGTCTTCATCGAGAGCTTCTCGAACGATTGCGGCGGTTTCGAGTCGAGTGTACGGAAATTTCAGCCCGGCGGACGGTGCGAGTCCTCGTTCGGCAAGAACAGTGATCCGCCGGCTTCGAAGTGTCACTCTCCCGGATCCTCAGTCGTTTCAGGCTTCAGCGACAAGGGGCGCTGGCCGCCGATTGCAATCATTCGCTCGATCGCGGTTCGTGCACGGGCCGCTATCTCGGGATCGACCGTAATGACGTGCTCCGTATTCTGAAGAGCTCTCAGAACTTTCGGCAGCGTTGTCACCTTCATGAACGCGCAAACGGCAAGCTCGCTGGCAGGGAAGAACCGTTTCGTTGGATTCTCGCGCCTGAGCCGATGCAGAATGCCAACCTCTGTCGCGACGATGTACTCGTCGGCAGCAGAAATCTTCGGACGGTTGATCATTCCCTCGGTTGAGAGGATTTGAACACCTTCCGGATCGACGTCGCCGGCCGAGACAGCCTCTACGGCGCTCGTTGCACATCCACATTCCGGGTGAATCAGAAATTCAGCATCAGGATGAAGTGCGCGCTGTCTGTTGATGTGCTCCGGACTGATACCCGCGTGAACGTGACACTCTCCCATCCACACGTGCATGTTCTGCCGCCCCGACACGCGTCGAACGTGCGCGCCCAGGAACATGTCGGGAAGAAAGAGAATTGCCCTGTCTGCGGGAATCGAGTTCACTATTTCCACCGCGTTCCCGGACGTGCAGCAATAGTCACTCTCTGCTTTTACATCCGCAGTCGTGTTCACATACGAGACTACGACAGCTCCGGGATGTTCCGCTTTCCATTCGCGCAGCTGGTCCCCGTCGATTGTAGACGCGAGCGAACAACCTGCGGCCATGTCTGGAAGCAGAACAGTCTTCTGAGGAGACAATACCGCGGCAGTTTCCGCCATGAAGTGCACACCGCAGAAGACGATGATGTCTGCCCTCGTCTTCGCCGCCTCGCGGCTCAGTCCGAGGGAATCGCCAACGTAGTCGGCGACATCCTGCACTTCGGGCCGCTCGTAGTTGTGCGCAAGAATTACTGCATTACGCTCTGTCGCAAGCGCCTTGATTTCAGCCTGAAGTTCTGAAACGTCGTATTCGGTTGCAATCAAAGTCAGTTCACCATTCAATGTGCTTCCCCCGCCATTTCTTCACGGCGTGGGGAAAGTCGCTTCTGAAATGTCCACCGCGCGATTCCTTTCTGATCAGCGCTGCTTCTGCAATGAGCCGAGCGGTGTCAATCATGTTGCCTTCTTCAGTCGCCCCCACAGGCAGGCGCTTATTTATCTCATCGAGAACTGCGAGGCACTTTCGCAAACCCTTTGCAGTTCTATCGATTCCCGCATGTTCCCACATCACGCTGCGAATATCATCCGCTGCCACCTGAGCCGCACCGCGGTCGGCGAGCACGGGTGCGTCCCACGCAGTCTTCCTTGGCACGCCAGTCATCTTCGCCAGCGCGCTCATGTCCCTCGCCACCCGCTCGGCAAATACCAGTCCTTCCAGCAGCGAGTTTGAGGCCAGCCGATTTGCGCCGTGTACGCCTGTGCGCGAAACCTCACCGCACGCATAAAGGCGCTTCAGGCTCGACCTGCCCGCCAGATCGGTGACGATGCCTCCCATCATATAGTGGGCAGCCGGGATGACCGGAATCAGATCTTTCGATGGGTCGATGCCACGCGCCCTGCAGAGCGCAAAAATGCCGGGAAACCGCTCCTGGAACGACTTGCCAAGCTTTCTTGCGTCTAGCCACACGCGGCTGCCCTTGGCCTGCTCGCGAAAGATCGCCCTCGCCACAATGTCGCGCGGCGCCAGCTCGGCCAGTCTGTGTTTCTTCACCATGAATCGCACGCCCGCATCGTTGAGCAGCACGGCACCTTCGCCGCGAACGGCTTCGGAGATGAGAGCGAGCGGATTTTCCGGAGTTTCGAGCGCGGTCGGATGGAATTGCACGAACTCCATGTCAGCGAGACGGACGCCCGCCCGGTGGGCGATCGCGTAGCCGTCCCCTGTCGCGACCCGGGGATTCGTCGTGTAGCGATAAACCTGGCCGCATCCTCCCGTCGCAAGGACCGTCGCGTCGGCGATGATCTCGATGGGAGCGCCGGCTTTCGTTCCGCGAACTCCGCGGCAGACACCATCCTTGACGATCAGGTCGAGGACGCGGGTCTTCTCGAGAACCGTGATGTTCTTCGTTTTCCGAACGAGATCGATGAGCGTCCGGGCGACTTCGGCGCCCGTTTGATCGCCGTGTGCGTGGACGATGCGGCGGCGCGAATGCGCTGCTTCCTTGCCAAGCTTGAAGGACCCTCCCGGCTCAAGATCGAAGTCGGCGCCAGCAGTGTGCAGCTCACGAACTCTGGCGGGTCCTTCTTCGACGAGCACCTCGACAGCCTTCGAGTCGCAGAGAGCGGCGCCGGCAGCGAGTGTGTCCTTCCAGTGAAGCTCCGGCGAGTCCCCGGCGCCGAGCGCGGCGGCAATGCCACCCTGGGCATAGGCGGTCGCGCTGTCGAAGAGCGACATTTTCGTGAGCACCATGACGTCGCCTTCCGACGACGCGCGCCGGGCAGTGTGAAGCCCGGCGACCCCGCTTCCAACGACAAGAAATCGCGTACGAATGCGTTCTACCATAGAGAAGAATCTATCCAATCGTTCTCGGGGCGATGCCTTGCCCGTTCGTGGTTTGTGGGCGAATATCCCCCTGAATGCGGAAACTCCTCCTCGTCGCCGTAACACTCCTCGTGGTTCACGCCGCACTTCTGTTTGCCGGCGGCCGGGGAGTAACTCAGACAAGCAAGCCCGGGGCCCTCAACGTCGGCATTGTGCTCGATGTTGGTGGCCGCGGCGACAAGTCGTTTAACGACGGAGCATATGCCGGCGCAGACAGCGCTGCCCGAATCCTCGGACCGAACATCCGGTTCATCGAGCCGGGCGAAGGGTCCGATCGCGAAGCTGGACTGCGGCTTCTCGCCGCCGAGAAAATGGATCTGGTCATCGGAGTCGGCTTCATCTTCTCCGACGACATCACGAAGCTCGCGAAGGAATACCCGAACACTTCATTCGCGTGCGTCGACTACGCACTCGCCGTCGACGACAAGGGTAACATTCTTCAGCCGCCACCAAACGTCGCAGCTCTCAAGTTCCGCGAAGAGGAAGGTTCCTTCCTTGTCGGCGCTCTCGCCGCGATGGTCGGAAAATCGAAGAAAGTCGGATTCGTCGGTGGAATGGACATTCCGCTCATCCACAAATTCGAAGCGGGTTATCGCGCAGGTGTGAAGCACGTCTGTCCCGATTGCGAAGTCATCGCTCAGTACGCTGGTGTTACGCCCGACGCGTTCAAGAATCCAGGCAAGGGAAAGGAGCTTGCCCTGAGTCAGTACCAATCGGGCGTCAACGTGATCTTTCACGCATCAGGATCCACCGGGCAGGGCGTGTTCGAAGCGGCTCGCGTGATGAACAAGCTCGCCATCGGTGTCGACGCCGATCAATACGACGAAGCACCGGGTCACGTCCTCACTTCGATGGTGAAGGGCGTCAGTGCGTCAGTCTTCGACGCCATCAAGCGAGTTCAGAATCACACCTTCAAGGGCGGGATCTACTCGTTCGGATTGGCTGAAGACGGCGTCGGCTACATCTACGATGAGCACAACAAGGCCTTGATTCCCGATAGCGTTCACACACGCCTCGAGCAGCTCAAGCAGGAGATCATCGCCGGCAAGATCAAGGTGCCGAGCACGAGATGACAGGATCTCCAGTGGCGACTGAGAATCACGATAAGTACGCGATCAGGATGAAAGGCATCCACAAGACGTTCGGATCGGTCCGGGCGAATCGCGGTGCCTCGCTCGACGTCCGTGAGGGCGAGATTCACGCTCTTGTCGGAGAGAACGGCGCCGGAAAGTCCACGCTGATGAAGATCCTCGGCGGACTTCAGCCGCCCGACGCAGGCACCATGGAAGTGAACGGCCGCGATGTTACCGGCTGGAGCACTCGCGATGCGATTCAGGCAGGCATCGGCGTCGTCCATCAGCACTTCATGCTGGTTCCCACGTTGACTGTGGCCGAGAACATCGTGTTGGGAATGGAGCCGGTGAAGAATGGCCGGTTCGATTACAACAAGGCCGTCGACCAGGTGACGAAGCTGAGCAGTGATACCGGACTCGCGGTCTCGGCTGACAGAAAAGTTGCCGATCTGTCAGTCGGCGAAGCGCAGCGCGTCGAAATTCTCAAGACGCTCTACCGCGGCGCAAAGATTCTTGTT
>JADGQR010000131.1 GCA_017881685.1 Gemmatimonadaceae bacterium | reverse complement strand
GGCGCGGCCCCTTCTTGGTGCGGGCGTTCGTGTGTGTACGCTGACCACGGACAGGCAGCCCGCGACGATGGCGATTGCCACGGTACGAGCCGATGTCCATCAGTCGCTTGATGTTCATCGCGATTTCAGTGCGGAGAGCTCCCTCGACGCGGAAGTCCTTCTCGATCGCCTGACGGAGGCGATTCGTGTCCGCATCATTGAGGTCACGGACGCGCTGTTCGGAATTGACTCCCGTCTCCTTGAGGATCCGCTGCGCAGTCGCGCGGCCGATGCCGAAGATGTAGGTCAGTCCGATTTCCAGCTTCTTCTCGCGTGGAAGATCCACGCCGGCGATACGTGCCATTTATGTCAGCCCTGCCGCTGCTTGTGCTTTGGGTTTCTGCTGCAGATGATCCGAACCACGCCCCGGCGCTTGATCACCTTGCAGTGCTCGCAGATCGGCTTGACGCTGCTTCGTACTTTCACAAAAAAGCTCCTATGGACGTGCAAAGTCCCCTCGGGAGGCCGCGGGGAAGAATTCAGAGTTAGCCTTTGAAAATACCGAGGGGCGGAAACGAAGTCAACTCAACAAGTTGGCTTCTTTTGGGAGGTTGCACCGCCGCCCATTGACGATCTTTGCGCCCGACCCACCAAACGTCAGCTTTTCAGGGCCCGATTGACCGCTTCCATGGCGGCCCGTGGATCCTTCGCTGCCGTCACTGCCCGGCCCAGGACGAGATACGTTGCGCCCGCTGCGACAGCGGCTTCCGGCGTAACTATCCGGGCCTGGTCGTCGGCTGCGTCCCCCGGAAGTCTTATGCCAGGCACGAGCAGCTTCAGTGCTTTCCCGTGCCGGCTCGACACGGCCTTCGCTTCCTGACCGCTGCATACGATGCCGTGACATCCGGCTGTCCTTGCCAGCTCGGCAAGTCTCAAGACCTCGTTCTCGACGTCCACCCGCTCTCTGCCCCACGCCTCGCCAAGCGTCGCATCGTTGAGAGACGTCAACACCGTGACCGCAAGAACTCCGCAGCTCGCACCCGCTGCTTCGACTGCCGCCTGCATCATCTTCACACCGCCGGTCGCGTGGACCGTCGCGAGACGAACTCCCATCTCGGCAACTCGCCTCATGGCCCCGGCAACCGTATTCGGGATGTCGTGGAATTTCAGGTCCAGAAATACGTCGCAGCCGGAATCACGCAGCCACTGGACTACCTCGGCGCCTGAAGACGTGAAGAGCTCGCTCCCTACCTTGTAGAAGCGAACCTTCTCGTCGAGAGTCTTGACGAGAGTCATCGCCCGCTCCGCATCCGGGAAATCGAGTGCGACGATGGGGATTGCCGTCATGACGGCCACTCCAGCTTGCCTTTCAAATCGCTCACTGATCTGAGATTGTGTGATCTGCACCAGGATTCCAGCTCGCCAATGATTCTTTCCGGCGCTCTGGGATCGCGGAGTGCTGCCGTCCCGAGTCCAACAAGCGACGCACCCGCGAGAAGATACTGAACTGCATCGCTGCCTTTGCTGATCCCGCCAACACCTATCAACGGTACACTCACCGCGCGCGAGACTTTCCAGACAGCAAGCACGCCGACCGGCAGGAGGCCAACACCGCTGATCCCGCCTGATCCGAAACCCAGCGCGGGGCGCCGCGATTCAACGTCGATCACCAGTCCGGGAATCGTATTAACGAGTGTGAGCCCGTCGGCTCCCGAATCGACCGCGACCCGTGCGGTATCCGCGATGTCCGGAAGCATCGGCGAGAGTTTCACGAACAAGGGCCGGCGCGTGACAGCGCGGCACTTTGAAACGAGCGCCGCAAGCGTATTTCGATCAGCGCCGAACTCCGTGCCGCCTGCCTTCGTATTCGGACAGCTGACGTTGAGCTCGAATGCATCGACGCGCTCGTTGTCCGAAAGCGTTCTCGTGACGGTCTCGAAATCCTCAACCGTACTTCCGACGACATTTACAATTACTCGCGCTTTCCGGACATTCTGTGCGAGCCACGGGAGATCCTCCCGCTGAACAGCTTCGAGTCCCGGATTAGCAAGGCCGACGGCATTGATCATCCCACCTTCGAATTCCGCGACCCTCGGTGATGGCGCACCTTTTCGCGGTTCGGGACTGACTGCCTTCGTGACTATTCCGCCGACAGCGTCGATGTTCATTACGCCTGCAAGCTCGCGCCCGTATGCGGCCGTACCAGCGGCGAGGATTACGGGATTTTGAAAATCAATCGATGCAGCGGTGACGGAGAGCAACGACGCGTGGTGCGTCAATGACCCCCGGCTCCGACCCGGGCATCGTAGTGGTTCAGGTAGTCGAGAACACCCTTCGCGATGCTGCGCGCGATAGTGTGCTGATTGTCGCTGTCGGTCAGATACGCCGCTTCGGCTGGATTTGTCCCGAAGCCTATCTCGACGAGCACGGCGGGCATGTACGAGCCGCGGAGCACGGCGAAATTCGCCTGCTGAACTCCGCGGTCATGACCCGGATGGAATAGCCTGAAGCCGTCCTGGATCGTCTCCGCGAGATCGTTCGATTCGCGGAGATGCTCGTTCTGAGCCATGTCGTTGATGATGAAGCTGAGCGGATCTCCTTTGGGGGCGTTTGCGCCGGTCTCGAATTTCACCGCCTCGTTTTCCATTCTTTCAACGCGCAGCGCGTCCTCGCTTTTGGCTTCAGCGAGAAAATATGTCTCATATCCGCGCTCGCGGGCTCCGGCGGAGGTTCGCGACCCTGTCGCGTTCACGTGAACCGACACGAAGACGTCGCCCTTGTTCCTGTTCGCGATCCGCCCGCGGTCAGAAAGCGCGATCAGCGTGTCGGTCGTTCGAGTCATCAATACGTCGACGCCGCTGTCGCGTAGCTCCTGCGCAAGCATCGTCGCAACAGCAAGCGTGACGTTCTTTTCGACGATTCTCGGCCCGTCCCCAATTGGACCGGTCATTCCGTTATCGGGACCGCCGTGCCCCGCATCGACGACCACAAGGCGCCTCTGATTGCGGCGCGGCCGGGGAGGACTGCCGAGGTCCGATGAGGAACTCGACGCCGGCGATTCCGGCGGAGCGGCGTCTGCGGACGATTGAGCCGATTCTTCCGGCGCCTTTCGCGCGAGCGTCGAGAAGATTCGCAGCACACCGGCAGCAAGGTCGAAATTGTATCCGGTCGCGAATCGCGGAATGACGACAGATGCAACCTGAAACGGAACCAGGAACGTCGCACCCGAGCGAAGCGATGGGAGTGCGGTCGGAACTACCTCGTTGTTGACGCGAACGAAAGGAATGCCTTCCGTGAGCTCGATCCGCGAGTCGCCAAGAGACAGAACGTACTTGCCCTTTGGCGAGGCACCAGCCCGGCCGCCGAGCGCCGTGGCGAGCAGATCTGCGCGCAAATACGAGCCGCTGACAGTCGAGATCACCGGGACCGACTTCTCGGCCTCGCCCTGCCTGACCACGAGAGCTACACGACTCGCCGCCGCAACCTGTAAGAAGAGAAGGGCCGCTCCAATCACCGTATCCGCACCGCCCTCTGCATTTCCCTGTCGTCGTCGCGCTTCTTCTCGTCCGCCCGCTTGTCGTAAAGCTTCTTTCCGCGGCCGAGCCCGAGCGCCACCTTCACGAGGCCCTTCTTGAAGTAGAGCTCCAATGGCACGAGCGTGAGTCCCTGCCGCTCTACTGCGCCGATCATCTTCCGAATCTCGCGCTTGTGCAGCAGCAGCTTCCGCGTACGCGTCGGCTCGTGATTGAAGTGACTGGCCTTCTCGTATGGCGAGATGTGGAGGTTCAGCAGATGAACCTCGCCGTCCTTCACGATTCCATAAGCGTCGGAGATGTTGGCCTTCCCCTCTCTGAGAGATTTCACTTCGCTTCCTGTCAGCACGATACCGGCCTCCCAGGTATCGAGTATCTGATAGTCGTGACGAGCGCGTCTGTTCCGCGCAATCGTCTCCCGCTCAGTTTTCTCCTCTGTGTCTGCCATTATCTCTATCGCGCAACTTAGAAGAGACGCACAAGTTGAGAAAGGGTTTTCGCGTTGACTTCACTTTCTTCGCCGTCTAAGTTGGACGAACGACGCCGAAGTGGTGGAACTGGTAGACGCGCTGGCTTCAGGAGCCAGTGGGTGCAAGCCCGTGGGGGTTCGAGTCCCCCCTTCGGCACTAAACAAGGATGAGGCGAATGATCCTTAAGGATCATTCGCCTCTTTTTCAATTGCGGCCTCAGTACTCACTACCATCGACTGC
>JADGQR010000130.1 GCA_017881685.1 Gemmatimonadaceae bacterium | reverse complement strand
GTAATGAACCGCGACGTCGTAGCCCCGTTTGCCAAGCGCGACAGCAAACGCCCGCCCGACACGGTGACCGGCGCCCGTAACGAGCGCGACGCGCCCGTCGCTCACGCCACTTCCGCCGCGCGGCGACGAGCGACTACCTCGTCCTGTCGGTCCAGCCACGAAGTCGGAATGTGCATGCTGCCGATGTTGCGCATTCCTCCGGGCACTCCATGCCAGTCGGATCCACCGCTGTACAGAAGACCGAAATAGTCGGCAAGCGCAGCAAGTCGCTGAGCGTCTTCAGTATTGTGGCTCGGATGTCTCACCTCTACACCGTCGAGTCCCATTGCGACGAGCGGCTCCAGTCGATCACGCCTCCCGTCTGTGCCCGGATGAGCCCAGATCGCGATCGCACCTGCCGCGTGCACGATGGCAATTGCCTCGCGAATTTCGAGTCGCTCCTTCTCGACGAACGCGGCCTTCCCTGCGCCAAGATACCTGTCGAAGGCCTCACGGGAGTCACGAACCTTACCGCCTTTAATGAGCGCGCGCGCAATGTGCGGGCGCCCGACTGCGCCGCCCGCTGCTTCCGTCATCACGCTGTCGAACTCGACAGGCACGCCGATGCGGTTGAGCCTGTCAACGATTAGCTGCGCGCGCACTTCTCTCGCTCCACGAAACGACGCAAGGCGAAGCTCCAGGGGGCCGGGATTCACGACGTGCAGCGCAAGAACATGAATCTCGCGAGCGCCATCATGAGCGCTCAGCTCCACTCCCGGCACGACCCGGATTCCAACCGCGCCTGCCGCGCGAGTCGCCTCGGGAAGTCCGTCGAGCGTATCGTGGTCTGTCAGCGCGATTGCAGCGACTCCGGCTGCATGCGCCGCCGCGACAACTTCCGCGGGCGGGAGCGCTCCGTCGGACGCTGTCGAGTGCATGTGAAGATCGACTTCGCCCGGTTGCGCGGTTGCCGCGCTGGGCGAGGTCACCGCGTGTAGCCGGCCTCGGGCGAAGTGAAGCTCGGCTGAGATTGAGCGAACAGCGACACGAGGCGCTCATCGCTCAACTCGGCAAATGACTGTTCGCGTGAACGCGACCCCTGAGGCGAATAACGCGTGACGCGGACTTCGCGCGTGGCTCCAGTGCCGCGCGTGAAGAACAATCCGAACTCGTCCTGATCGTACTGCGTGATGTAGCCGGAAGGAGTCACGGACCATTCCTGCCCATCGACATTGATTTTCTTCGCCGGCATTTCAGGCGATCTCCGTTTCGTTATAGATCCGCGCCGGATCGAGAATTCGGTACGGCGAGTTTGCATGAGCCACTGTCAGTGTGGTCTGATCATCGGCTTCGGTGAACTCGATGAAGGCGCCCGGAAGCGACGCCTCCTCGAAAACATAAAAGCGGCAGTTCGCTGCCGCGTAGTGGCTGCGGCAGGCTTTCACCCGCTCGAAATAACGCGCTCTCTCCGAGGCGGGGACGGTCGTTCTCTGAATCGTGAGCGCGCGCGCCATTCTCAGACTGCGCTCTCAGGAAATTCTTCGAGCGTCTTCTTGACGAACGCGAGGAATTGATCTGCAACAGCTCCGTCTATGATTCGATGGTCGAATGAGATCGAGAAGTAGCAGCACGTACGGATCGCGATTGTGTCTTCGCCATCGGCTCCCGTCATCACCTTTGGCCGCTTTTCGATCGTGCCGATTCCCATGATCGCAACTTGCGGCTGGCTGATGATCGGGGTTCCCATCAGCGATCCGAAAACGCCAGGGTTGGTGATCGTGAACGTTCCGTCCTGAACCTCTTCAGGCGACAGTCTCTTCGCGCGAGCACGAGCCGCGAGATCGTTCAATCCGCGCGCGATGCCGCCGAGGGACAAATCCTCCGCACGCTTGATGACTGGAACAATCAAGCCCCAATCGAGCGCAACGGCGACACCGATGTTGATCGGCTTGCGATAGATGATGTCCTTGCCCGCGACTGACGTGTTCATGATCGGGAATGCCTGAATTCCCCTCACGACGCTCGCGATGATGAACGGCAGGTACGTGAGCTTCTGCCCGTTCGCCGCTTCGAACTCTGCGCGCTTGCGAGCGCGAATTCGTGCGATGCGCGTGAGATCGACTTCCATGAACGACGTGACGTGCGCGGAAGTGCGCCGCGATGCGATCATGTGGTCACTGATGATTGCGCGCATCTTCGACATCGGCTCTACCCGGTCACCAGGCCACGGCTGGGGCAGCGGACCGTGATCGGGCTCTGCGCCTCCAGGCGCATGCATCGACGGTGCGCGACCGGCGACGGCCGGCGGTGCCGATTCGATGTAGCCGAGTATGTCCTTCTTCGTCACGCGGCCGGCGATGCCACTGCCCTGCATGGCGGCGATGTCGACGCCGTGTTCCGCAGCGATCTTGCGAACGAGCGGTGACGATCGCGTTTTGACGCGTTCTTCGAAGGAGTTGCCGTTGCCGCGCGCTGAAGAGGTTGCCGGGGCAGAAGTCTGGTGAGCGGCTGCCGCCGGAAGAGGCGTAGATTCGCTCTTCGGGGGGGGCCCCCCAGCCTGCTGCGGAGTACTCACCGCCGCCGGCACACTCGGAGCCGCGGCCGCAGCGGCCGTCGCAGCGACCGCCGCGCCCTTCTCGGTCTCGAGGCGCGCGACAATCGTCTGCACTGCCACCGTCTCGCCTTCCATGACGATGATCTCGGTGATCACTCCGGCAGACGGCGACGGAATCTCGGCGTCAACCTTGTCAGTCGAAATCTCGAAAATGGGCTCGTCCCGCTTCACCTCGTCGCCCACCTTCTTCAACCATTTCGACAACGTCCCCTCGGCGATCGATTCGCCCATCTGGGGCATGATTATGTCTACAAGCGCCACCTTGATCTCCTCAATCCGATTCGCGATCCGCCTTGTCTGCGCGCAGTAAGCGGTTCAGCGCGAGTACAGGCAGGGTCAGAACTCCAATCAACATACCGATACCGGCATATACGTGCCAATCGCACGCCGGAAGCTCGGGACCCGGATTGCAGCCCCTGATGCTCCCCACGACCTTGGCTACAAAGACACCAATCATTCCGCCGCTGAAAAGCCCCGCCACCGCGGTTACGCAGCCGACGCCAATCCGCCGACTCATTCTGAATTCTTCACTCGCGTCAGTCATTTAGTATGCCGCAAGCCGGCGGACCGCTTTGACGATGTCAGCTGTCTGTGGCAGCACGTAGTCTTCGAGAGGCGGCGAATACGGAAGCGGAACGTCCACCGCCGTTACGCGAAGAATGGGCGCGTCGAGCCATTCGAATGCCAGCTCGTTGATCCGGGCCGTGATCTCACCGGCAACGCCGCCTGTTCTCGTGTCTTCGTGAACGATGAGAACACGATTGGTCTTCTTTACCGTTGCGACGATCGCCTCATCATCCATGGGAGCGAGTGACCGCAAGTCGATCACTTCTACGCTGATGCCTTCCTTCTCGAGCTCAGCCGCTGCCTCGAGAGATTTCCAGACTGTCGCTGCGTACGTGATGATCGACACGTCTGTCCCTTCTCGCGCGACTCGCGCTTTCCCGATTGGAACGACGTGATCCCCGGCGGGCATCTCTTCCTTGATCCGCCGGTAAAGATACTTGTGCTCGAAAAAGAGAACGCAGTCTTCATCGCGGATTGCCGCCTTGAGCAAACCCTTCGCATCACTCGCCGTCGATGGATAAACCATCTTGAGTCCGGGCGTGTGAAGGAATGCGGCCTCGGGATTCTGCGAGTGAAACGGACCACCGCGGACGTATCCGCCGCTTGGTCCGCGAACGACCATTGGACACGGCAGCATCGCGCGATAGCGCGCCGTCGCGACGTAGTTCGTCAGCATGTCGTAGCCGCACGAGATGAAATCGATGAACTGAAGCTCGCACACCGGCTTCATTCCCATATGAGCAGCGCCTGCTGCGGCACCAATGATCGCGATCTCCGATATCGGCGTGTCGATCACGCGCTTCTCGCCGAACTTCGCCTGAAGACCTTCAGTGACCTTGAACGCACCGCCATAAACGCCGATGTCTTCGCCAAGGCAGAAAACGTTCTCGTCGCGGTCCATTTCCTCGAAGAGGGCTTCGCGAATCGCTTCGAGATAGGTGATCTCAGCCATCGTGCGTCCCCCAGCTCGCGGGTCGCTCGTTCACTTCGACGGCGGCGCGCACACCTTCGCGGAACCACAACGGTTTCTCCTCGGGAGGATCGGCGTAGACGCCGACGAGCGCATCCTTTGGCTCCGGCATCGGCGACTTCTCCGCCTCGTCGGTCGCATCGTCGATTTCCGACTTCACGCGACTGTCGATGCTCTCGAGCTCAGTCTTATCGACTGCGAAATCTTTCGAAAGCACCTGGATGTACCGATCGATTGGATCGTTCGTCTTCTCCCACTTATCGATCTCGCCGGGCGGAACGTAGGACTGATTGTCGTGCTCGGCGTGTCCCTTTCGGCGATACGTAATCAGCTCGACCAGCGTCACGCCTCCGCCCGAGCGCGCACGATCGACTGCGCGCTTCGTCGCCTCGTACGTCGCAATCACATCGTTTCCGTCGGCTTGCTCGGCAGCGATTCCATAACCGACTGCCTTGTCCTTCAGTTCCCTTGCGGCGGTCTGTTTCGATAGCGGAGTCGAATAGGCGTATCCGTTATTCTCGACAACGACAACGAGCGGACACCGCTGAACCGCTGCGAAGTTGATCCCTTCGTGAAATGCGCCAGTCGATGTTGCGCCGTCACCGACATAAACGAGACCCACGCGATCTTCCCCGCGCATCTTGAATGAAAGAGTCACTCCGGCCATCACGGGCACCATGTCGCCAAGATGCGAGATCTGACCGATGAATCCGCGAACGAGATCACCGAAGTGGATGTTCAGCTCACGCCCGCGGGTCGGCGAATCGCCCCTGGCCATGTACTGCCTGATTACTTCGAGGGGAGTCGCTCCCTGCACCAGCATCGATCCCATGTTGCGAATCAGCGGCGAGAGAATGTCGCCCTTCGATCGGTCGAGAGCGTAGGCGCTTCCAACAGCGTCAGCTTCCTGGCCGAGAGATCTGAAGAGTCCGCCGACGACTTTCGTCTGCCGATAAAGATTGACGAGGCGCTCCTCGAGCGAACGCGTCAGCCGCATGTAGTAATACAGCTCGAGCATTTGCTCGCGTGACAAGCCCGACGTGCTCCTGTTCCGCGACATGCTTGCGCTCGAGCGCGCATCCGCGGCTGTTGACTGTTTCATCGTTGCTCTGCTTCCGTCATTGACGCGCCGCCTGAAGCGACGTGCCTGATGAATTGAAGATGTGCGTCCGCTACTGCACTCCAGCTGAAGCGGCGCGCCGATTCTCTTGCGGTTATCGACAAAGTCGACCGGCCATATGGATCGTCCAGCATTTTCCCGGCTGCATCTGCAAGCGCAGCCGGATTCTCCGGAGGTATGAGGACACCGCCGCGTGGTGCATCCACGACTTCCGGCAGGGATCCGACCGAAGTCGCAATGAGCGGCACTCCCGCCGCCATCGCCTCGGCCGCAGCAAGACCGAATCCTTCGAACCGCGACGGCATCAACTGAATCGCGGCCGTCGCAAGGAGCTCGTTGCGCTCTGTGTCCGACACTGCACCGAGAAGCTTCACGTTTTTCTCGATTCCCAGGTCGCTGATCATCGCCGAGATTCTTGATGCCGATGAACCGCGTCCCGCGATTCGAAGCTCGATCGCAGGACGGCGCTTCGCGAGCAGTGCGACGGCCTCGAGCAGCGTATCGATCCCTTTGTGAAAGATGTCGAGGCGTCCGAAATAGAGCAGAAAGCTCTGCGGTCTTCTTTGAATCCCGAAAAGCTCTTCCGGCACTCCGGCGCTCACCATCTCGACGGGAGTCGAAGGCGCGATACGATTCGCGGCTTCGCGAGACGACTGCGATGTGGCGCTGATTCGTGTCGCGCGCCGGAGCATCGTCTTCTCGAGCTCTCCGATCATTCCTGAGACTATGCCACCCCAGCGAGCACCTGCGGTAGGCGAAGTGAGATGATGGAGAACGATTCCGGTTGGCCGATGACGCGGCATGAACAACGGCGTGTAGCCGGAGAAATCGAACAAGGCTGCATCATAGTGCGTTGTTCTCAGCATTCTATTCGCAGCCGCTGCATAACTCACGCGACTCCATGCATAAGGTCTCGAGGAGCCGAGTCTCCTGTAGCGAACCCCGTCGATTGTCTCGTCGCGAGCCCCCGGAAAATTTCCGGTGACGATTGTCGCATCGATGCGCCCCACAAGGCGGCGGTATATCTCTCTCGCGCGCACCGATCCGCCACCGCCAACCCATGGATTGGCGGGATCGTCGTAGATGAAATGAAGGACTTCAAGTGGCGAGGAACGATTCGCGTTGCCTGTTTTCGCCGCGCGATCAGCAGAAAGCGCTCCGGCGGCTGACACGAATCAGTAGGCCGCTTCCAGCTTGTGCGCGGGATCGGATTTTCGATGGAGCTCGACGAAGAACTTCTTGGCGTTGCGGTCGAGACGACTCTCGCCCATCTGATCCGTGTGGACTTCGACGAACGTGTAATGTCCGCCTTCCTTCTTCACGGAGAGCTGGAGCGTGCCGAGCAATCCGGAAAAGGTTCTCGTCCGCGCCGTGTGGGCGGTTCGCTCGAGTGGCAGCGTTGGAAAGAAATCGTCGGCGATCTTCAGCACGTCGACGGGTGTCATCTGACTTCTAAAGAAATGGCGCATTGTCTCGGTTACTATTTGGACGAACTCGTGACCGTCTGAATCCAGTCAACCCGCTCGAGGCTTGAACTTGAATTGCGCCTGAACTGGATGGCCACGCCCCAGTCCCCAGTTACTTGATAGCGCAAGCGGCCGTAGTAAGTCCCGACCTCTTTACCCTTTGCCAACCCGTCATTCGTGTTGATCCGCGCGTCGTCCCTGTTTGTCGCAAAAATACGTCCCTCGCCCGTCTCGATCGGCTCACCTGTTTTCTTGTCCTGCACCACGATTTTGTAAGTGGCATCGTCAATCTCATGCGGCGGCGACGGGTTCACTGTGACACGGAATGCGTAGCTGTCCGACCACTGCCTGTTATCGAGAGCGCGCGGGTTAGGGCCGCACGCGATGGCCCCGACCAGAACAGCTACTGACGCGGCGAGCCGCGTCAGTCGGCTTTTTGAGATCAAGCGTAATACTCCAATCCCAGATGCGTGATCTGCTCTTCGCCCATCAGGTGACGCAGCGTGTTCTTGAGCTTCGTCTGCTGAATGAAGAGATCGTGCTCGGGCTGCAGGCCGGGCGCGGCCATCGGGCTCTTGTAATAGAACGACAGCCATTCCTGAATTCCCTTCATTCCGGCGCGATGCGCGAAATCCGAGAACAGCGCGAGGTCGAGAACGATCGGTGCTGCGAGAATCGAATCGCGGCAGAGAAAGTTGATCTTGATCTGCATCGGATAGTTCATCCAGCCGACGATGTCGATATTGTCCCAGCCTTCCTTGTTGTC
>JADGQR010000129.1 GCA_017881685.1 Gemmatimonadaceae bacterium | reverse complement strand
TATAGTAGTGCGTCCTCTCCAACCGGCTCTCGAGTCAGCGTCGCGTGGACGCGCGGGAAAGTCTTTACGAGATAGTCATGCATCGCGCGAAACGCGGCGCTGTCCCGTTGCGTACTGTCGCCTGGTGAAACGGTCGGAATTTTGACTGCACCCGCAAGTCGCTCGATGGCGCCGGCAGGTGGCATGAACGCGGGAGGCGGCTGAACTTCTACGTGCTTCGGCTTGAATGCGATTGCGCGCGCCACGACAATAACGGCGAGAACGACCAGTAGCAGCGCAAGGATCTGAAGGGCTCGTTTCATTGTCAGAAATGGAGGCCGGATTGACAGGGACGGATAATCACTCGACTGGTGTCGCGCCGGAAAATACGCGTTCGGTCGAGACTTCGCGCGTTGTACCGTTGCTCGTCGTCCTGACCATCTGCTCGGCGACTTGATTTTCGCCATCCGCTTTCTGCCGGCGGTTGCAATCCGATGAGAACGCTGCAGGAAGTGTGGCCTACTCTCGCGGGGAGGAATTAACCGGGCTCGCTATCCGGCTCGATAGAAAACTCTTCAGGACTCTGTTTGTAGAATTTCTGCAACTCCGCAAAGAGAGCGGGATGCCTCGCTTTCAACGCGCGCGGCCGTTCGAAGAAAGCTTCTGTCGCGACTGCAAAGAACTCGATTTGGTTCGTCGCACCGTATCCGTCGAGAACTGACGGTATTCCCCGAGCCTCTGCCATTCTCAATGCGTTGAATTCAGCGCTCATCACTCTCGCCCATGCGACGTACTGCGCATGCGAATCGAGCGCTGGCGTTCCATCTGCAGTGCGGTTTTCAAAATCGAGCTGATGGGCGAATTCATGCAGGACGACATTCTGTCCGTCGCTCGGATCCCTCGCGCCATGACTTGCTGCATCCCACGCGAGTACGAGTGCGCCGAGTCTGTGGGCTGTGTGACCGAGCCGGTCTTCCGGACCTTCTTCCCAGATGCCGCCGCCAATGTGCCGAATGTTTTCTTCCGTGTAGCCTGACGGGTACACGAGAATCGAAGTCAGATCGGGGTAGTAGTCGGCCTCACGATGCAGGAGGAGCAGGCATGCCTGCGCTGCGATCGTCACGCGCATCTCATCCGTCAGCACCAGACCTCCACAGCCCTCGAAATGCTTCTCGGCCAGGAACACCTGCATATGCCCAATAAGCTCCGCCTGATCCTTCGGCGAAAGACGAAGGAATACGGGAAAGTTGCGCTCGAGGGCTTTCCGCCATGCGGGATCGAATGGCTGGGATCGCAGTCGTTCCCGTCGCCGGTCAGTCAGAAATCCAAATGCCATGACTTGAATCTATTAGCGCGTGGAAGAGTGTCGTCGTTGCCGAGGTGCCGCAGGCGCACTACTCTTGCTCGGAGTCATACAGCGCGTACACCAGAGAGAGCGATTTGAAGCCAGAGCTGGGAATCATCGAAGGTTTTTATGGGAAGCCGTGGACCTGGGAGGCTCGAAGGGAAACCGTCTCCTTTCTCGCTCCATACGGCTATCGCTTCTATATGTATGCGCCGAAAGCGGATGTCTTTCTCCGAAGGCGCTGGCAGGAGTCGCATCCCGATGCATACGCGGCTGAGCTGAAGTCCTTCGGAAAGCATTGCCGGGATGCAGGCGTACGATTTGGAATCGGCCTCAGTCCGTACGAGCTGTTCAACAACTTCGATGATGCAACGCGGAACTCGCTTTGTCGCAAACTCGAGTTCTTCGATTCAATTGGCGCCGAAGATGTCGCAGTCCTGTTCGACGACATGCGCGGTGACGTCGACGATCTTGCGAAGAAGCAGATCGAGATCATTCATTGGGTCGCAGAGCGGACTAAAGCTTCGAGGGTGGTCACGTGTCCGAGCTATTACTCGGACGATCCAATTCTCGACCGAGTCTTCGGCAGACGACCCGAAGGTTATCTGGAAGAGCTCGGTGCCAATCTCGATTCGAAAATCGAGATCTTCTGGACGGGTGAAGAGGTGATCTCGCGCCAGTTCTCGACCGGACACCTTGAGCGAGTAACACATCTGCTGAAACGAAAGCCGTTCGTCTGGGACAACTATCCAGTCAATGACGGACAGCGGATGTCACAGTACCTCCACCTGCGCGGATTTACTGGACGTCCTTCAGCCATGGCTGATCACGTTGCAGCACACGGAATCAATCCGGCACTTCAGCCAACGCTTGGACTGATACCGGCCATTACTCTCTCTGACAGCTATCGTCTGGGCGATGCGTACGAGTACGCCGAATCTTTCAGACGAGCGTGTATCGAAGTACTCGGAGAAGAGCTTGGCGAGCTCGTGCGTGAAGACCTTCTGACGCTGCAGGACATCGGATTAGACCGGCTCGGTGAAAAAGAAGCCTTTCTCCGGTCGCGTTACGAGGGAGTCGATCACCCGGGCGCACGCGAGATAATGGCGTGGCTGAACGGTGACTACCGCATCACCGACGAGGTAGTTCAGACTCAGTAGCGCTCGTCAGTCTTTCGCCCGAAGATACTGGTCGGGCCATTTGACGTCGATGCCAAGCTCCTTCGCGGCGTGCAGAGGGAAATACGGATCCCGCAACATTTCGCGAGCGAGCAGAACGATGTCTGCTCTGCCATCCGAGACGATATCGTCAGCCTCTTTCGCCCTGGTGATCAAGCCGACGGCGCCAGTCGCAACACCTGACTCCCTCCGAATTCGCTCAGCGAATTGAGTCTGATACAAAGGCTTGATCGGGATTCTCGCTCCGGCAACCAGCGCGCCGGATGAACAGTCGATCAGATCGACGCCCATCGGTCCGATGATTTGCGCCAGCTCCACCGATTGCTCGATGTCCCACCCGCCATCAGCCCAGTCTGTCGCCGATATGCGAACGAACAGCGGCAATCGCTCGGGCCATACTCTTCTGATGTCAGCAACAACTTCCTTCACGAACCTGATTCGGTTCTCGAACGATCCGCCATACTCGTCTGTGCGATGATTGCTGAGCGGCGACAGGAACTCGTGCATCAGGTATCCGTGCGCAGCGTGCAGCTCGATTACTTCGAACCCTGTCGCCAGCGATCTGTGAGCTGCATCGACAAAAGCCTGACGAATTCGGTCGATGCCAGCTTTGTCGAGCGCCACCGGCACTGGATTGCCTTCGTAATAGGGAATCGCGCTTGGTGCGTAGATAGGCAGCCATCCGCCGTCCTCGGGCATGGCGAACTTGCCGCCATGCCAGGGAACCCGCGTACTAGCCTTTCTTCCAGCGTGAGCGAGCTGGATTCCCGTAACCGCACCATGCGATTTCATGAAAGCCACGCATCTCGCGAGCATCTCGACGTGCTCATCCTTCCAGATGCCAAGATCCTGAGGCGAGATTCGTCCTTCTGGACTTACCGCCGTCGCTTCGGTGATGATCAACCCGGCCCCACCAACTGCTCGGCTGCCGAGGTGAACGAGATGCCAGTCATTTGCGAATCCGTCGTGGCTGGAGTATTCGCACATCGGTGAAACAGCGATGCGATTGCGGAGAGTTACCCCGCGGATCTGGAGCGGAGAGAAGAGACGTGGCTGGCTTACTGACATGCAACTCCAAAAGGACCAGCCGGTACGTCGATGCTCGGCGCGGTGGCGACTGGAATCGTAAGATCGATCTCGTCCATCAAGTTGTTCGCGGAAGCATCTCTGAGTGCGAGTGGCGGGAGATTCCAGCGTGTTTCGATCAACCGAAGGATCGAAGCGTGATCATAGACCTTGCTCGAGACGGCGCGTCGTTTCACAAATGGCGAAACGAGAATTGTCGGCACGCGAAATCCGCGCAGACCGTCGGTATTTCCGGCGTCGTGCTCGATCTGCGAAAGCGGTGCGACCGACGGTGGAACGTGATCGTAGAATCCGCCCCACTCATCAAAGGTGATGATCAGCAGGGACGATTTCCACTGAGGCCCGGTGATTACAGCCTTGTAGATACTTCCCAGAAAAGCCTCAGCGTTTCTGATATCGCCAGGCGGGTGATAGCTGTTGCCGAAGTCGGCCGAGAAGTCCGGGTCGACATAAGAGACATGCGGAAGATTACCCGCGGCTGTGTCGGTGAAGAACGAGTCGATCGATTTGATGATCGAGATGTACTTGAAGCCCCACAGTGAAGCCGACACTGGAGATGTTCCGTAGTTCGCGCCTTTCAGGCCTGCTGCGCTCAGTCGGTCCCAGATTGTGGGAAGAGTGCTCGCGACCGTCGTGTTCGATATTCGGTCGGTCTGTCCTGCCTGAGCGATGATTCGATTCGGATACGTTGGTCCGAGGAATGGCGCGAAATACCGGTCAAGGACAGTCCATTGCGGAGCGGCTTGTCCAAAGAACGACAGATCCGCGGCGGCATAGTATCCGATTGCGGAAAGGTCGCTGCCCGGCGCCTGCAGCCATCCATCACATGCACCGCCGTTGAATTGAACGCGCCCTCCGGCAGCCGAGTGATTGGGGTCCGCTTGTCCGCATCCATCGAAGCTCGTGAGCCGATGTGTTGGCTGCGAAATGCCGTCGGTATCCTTGTACGAGAGGCCCGATTGTTTTCCATCCGCTCCGGGAAGCCACCCGAGCAAGTGGTCGAACGAGCGGTTCTCCATCGTGACAACGATGATGTGGTCGAGCGATGGATCGGTATTACCACCCGGGTCCGGCGTGACTTCTGAATTCCTGCAGCCGATAACTCCAGCGCCGGTTGCAATGGCCATTCGCGCGAGAAAATCACGACGCGAAACGGGTTTCGGAGCAGCGAGAAATCTTTCCAGCTTCATGAAGTGAACTTAACGAGACACGGTCAAAGGCTCTCGTACGTGCATCCTTTTTCCTGAACGAGGCCCAGGGCCATTGTGTGCGCGGGCACGAGATGCACTCCTGGCATGAGTCCCGCCACCAATTCTTCACGGACAGCCGGCATTTCCATTTTCATTGCCTTCGCAAGCATCGTGGCGACACCACCCAAGGCGTTGTTGCACTGCCAGAAAATGACGCCTCTCTTCACGAGGTTCTGAATGCTGGCGCCCTTGTCATTCAGTGGCGCTGCCGGATCGGCAAAGACATTCCTGACGGCCCACGTGCCGGTTGTGGAATCCTTGATCTTCCACTTCTCGCCAATCCCGTATTTGAGCCAAATCGCATCGGTTGCGTTGAGCGGGAAGGCCTCTGAAGTAATTCCTACTACTGCGTTCACGCCCGGATACTCGAGTCCAAACACTTCCTTGTGCGCGTTCAGCCAGTTTCTCGTCACACGCAACGGTGTATCGCCTGCGACAACGTCGACGTCCGCTCCGCCAACTTCGCGTTTGCCGAGGTCGAAGACCTGTTTGTGTTTTCCTTTCAGTTGATCCATCCACGATAGGTCCCAGGGAGCGGCGCTCGTTTCTTTGGTTTCCTCCGCGCCAAGTTCGGCAAGCGGCGAGATCAGCGCCATCGCGGAGAGGCCGGATAGTCGTGTTAGAAATGAGCGACGGTCGGTTGAATCGGAAATTCGTGTCATTGGTCGATTAGGTCGAGTGAAGGATTGAGGTGTGTCGTATGCTGGGCTTTTATGGAAGTATTGCCATTCCGGTTAGTGCCG
>JADGQR010000128.1 GCA_017881685.1 Gemmatimonadaceae bacterium | reverse complement strand
TCGTTGCGCTCATCGGTCCATTCGGGACGACGGTATCTGTGTGCCGCCGCAAACGCGACTCTGCGGGTCAGTGATGCTCTGGACATATCGGGTTAATCTCGCCGGAAACGAAACGGCCGGCCACTGTTGGTGGTCGGCCGTCGTTCGCTTCCGAAATCTCTAATGCTGGGTGTCGTGTCCGAACGTTCCTTCGTTTTCGCGACCGCTCAATCCTTCAGGCGTTGGGCCTTCGGGCGGAATCCACGGCTCACCGTCTTCAATCGCTTTGCCGACTTCGTGAGTCCCGCCTGGATCCTCGAGCGAGTCGATCTCGTCGATGTCCGCCAGATGCTCTGACTCGGGGCTGAACGGCTGGGCCCTGTCGGCAAGGATCAATCCCTCGTGTTCCTCTTCGTCGGCAATGTGCTCGTCGATCGCTTCGGGACTTTCCTTTCTGTAAAGCTCGCCGACCACGACGTTGTTTTTCACATCGGCCAGACCGATCGAGTCGGTAAGAACGTGGTCGAGAATTCGAACCTCTTCCTCAGTGCCAACCGTGCCCGACACGGTCACTTTCCCGGCGTGAACGTGAACGCCGATTGCATCGCCGTCGAGCATCGGTTGGTCGCGCAGCTGGTTGAGAACGAGCTGTCGCAGCTCGTCGTCGCTCAGATTCTCTATCTCGTCCGTGTTGTCAAAGTCGTCAGCCATCTTTCCTCCTGCAGGCAATGGCGCGACTGGCGCCGTATCAGCGGAAGAGGAGATACGACACTCCGAGAGTGAGCGCTCCGTTTCTCTTCCAGAAGTTCTTGGCCTGCGTCGCGGCGAGCACCGAAGTGTTGTCCGATGCAGTCACGTAGTACCCGGTGGGATACTTGAGTTGATAGATGTAAGTCCCTGCATCAGCGCGAACCTGGAACCTTCCACCGGGCACGAATCGCAGACCACCGGCGAAGGAAAAGGCAAATGTGGTGCCGAGGTTGAACGGGTCGGCATCTACTGCCTTGTCGAGATCGCTCGCGAGCCCGACTCCTGTGTAGATCACCGGAACCACGCCGTGGAATGTCCGCTGGCCCGTGAGGTTGAGCGACATGCCTGCATCGACCAGATACACCGGCCAGCTCTGGGTACCGACATGGCGGGTTGCGGCTGGCTTGGTTGGGTCGATCACGTCACGCTGGCTGTTCACGCGTGCGAGACGAAACACGATCTGCGCAGGCCCGCCAACAGTCACCTCATAACGGATTCCTTCCATCGGCGCGGCCTTCGGTGCGGCTCCGGCGGGATCCTTTCCAGCACTGTAGTAGCCGCCGAAAAGTGTCAGCTCCTGATGGTACTCGAGGTCGCGGAAAGGACTCTTCGGTGGAGAATAGCCGACGTCCACACTCTGTGCGGCAGCAGGCATCGCAATGGCAACAAATACGAACGCAAACAACAGCTGCTTCATCAATTCTCCCCGAGGTTTTTCCCTGTCATTTCAGCCGGCTGCTCGATGCCGAGCATCCTTAATATAGTAGGCCCCACATCACACAAAGCGCCTCCGGACGCGAGCCGCGAAAGCCCTTCATCGCCTATCGCAACGAGCGGCACCGGACTCGTCGTATGAGCCGTATGAGGTCCGCCCGTCGCCGGGTCGATCATCATTTCCGCATTACCGTGGTCTGCCGTGATGAGAAGCCTGAACCCCGACTGCTCCGCCGCCTTCAGAACCCTCGCCAGACATTGATCGACCGTCTCGACCGCCTTGATCGTCGCCTCGATCGACCCGCTGTGACCGACCATGTCAGCATTCGCATAGTTACAGAGAATGAAGTCGTGCGACTTTTCTCCGATTGCCTGACAAAGGACGTCAGTGATACCCGGCGCGCTCATTTCCGGCATCAGGTCATAGGTCGCGACTTTCTGGCTCGGCACGAGAATCCGGTCCTCTCCGGAAAAAGGTGCCTCTCTCCCTCCGTTAAAGAAGTAAGTCACATGCGGATACTTCTCGGTTTCCGCGGTTTTGAGAATCGTTCGTCCTTCGCCGGAAAGAACTTCCGCGACGATTCGATCCATTGACTGCGGCGCAAACGCCACCGGAACGTCAAAGGTCGCGTCGTATGACGTCAGGGTCACGACCGTGACGCGCGGCCTCGGCGAGATATTGAAGCCGTTGAATTCGGGATCGATGAGCGTGCGAACGATCTGCCGCATGCGATCCGAGCGATAGTTGAAGCAGATCACAGCGTCGCCGTCGCGCATTGGCGCTACCGCCCTTCCATCCTTCGCGATCGCCACGGGCAGGATGAACTCGTCGGTCGTTCCCGAATGGTAGGCGGCGCGAATCGCATCGGTCGGGCTCTCGGCCTGCGGGCCCGTGCCGTTGACGACGGCGCGATAGCCGAGCTCGATTCGCGGCCACCGGCGATCGCGATCCATCGCGTAGTAGCGGCCCGACACGCTTCCGATGACTACCTCGACCGGCTTTCGTCCTGCGCGACCAGTGATTTCCTTCGCCTGGCGGAGAAGCTCCTCGATGTAGCCGAGACCCGAGGTCGGCATCGTGTCGCGACCGTCCATGAATGCATGGATCGCGATGCGCGGAACTCCTTCACGTGATGCGAGATCGATCAACGCGAAGAGATGCTTGTCGATCGCGTGCACACCACCATCGCCGATCAAGCCGATGAGGTGAAGTGTGGCGCCGTTCTTCTTCACCTGATCACACGCGCCGATGAATGCCGGATTGCGAAAGAACGATCCGTCCGAGATTGCCGTCGTGATTCGCACGAGATCCTGCATCACGACGCGCCCGGCACCGAGATTCAGATGGCCGACTTCACTGTTTCCCATCTGTCCTTCAGGTAATCCGACGCGGATGCCTGAGGCTTCGAGCAGAGTCCGCGCGGGATGCTTCCAGATTGCGTCCCACGTCGGCGTGTTCGCCATCGCGATCGCATTTCCTTCGGTCTGCTCGCGATATCCCCATCCATCAAGAACGATCAGCGCGACGGGTCGCGCATCCTTGCCGGCCATATTTGCCCGCTGTGTGTAAGAGTGTACGTTAGAAACCGGTCAATCCAAATGTACGCCCGCCAAAAAGCCCCATCCAGCGATGCGCATTCTTACAGTTCTTGCACTTGTCTCGGCAGCGCGTGTACTCGGCGCCCAGGACGCGGTCCCACACACAGCAACCAGGGCGACTGTTGTGCGAGTTGCGCCAGTTACTGGAGTTGATGCTCCTCCAGTCGTCGGTCAGATCGTGAAGGGGGCGACGGTCGACGTAATAGGGAAGGATCGCGATTGGGTTCGCGTGCGGCTCGAAGGATGGGTGAAGGAGTCGGATCTCGTCATCGCGGACAGCACTCTCGCTTCTCTGAGCGCGGCCGATGTCCGGGCAAATCCTGCGGCTGCGCAGGGCAAGCTCGTGCGGTGGAATGTCGAAGCAGTCGCGCTTCAGACGGCCGATGTCTTGCGAACGGGACTGCAATCAGGCGAGCAGTATCTGCTCGCGCTCGGACCAGGGGCAGAAAAAACGCTGGTTTACATTGTCGTTCCTGCGTCGCTGCTGCAGAGCGCCCGAAGCCTGCCTCCTATGGCTCCGGTCACCGTCACAGCACGGATTCGCAATGGACGCAGTGATCCTGCCGGTGTCCCTGTCCTGGACCTTCAAAGTCTCACCCGACGATAATGACAACTCCTCCTGATATTTCGCCCGCGCCCGAGTTCGATGACGGGCCTGGAGACAGGCGCGACCCGTCCGGTAAACGCAATCACGATCGCAGGCGCGGCGGCTGGAGAGACTTTCGCCGAGCGTATCCGGGCTTCGTCTTCACTCTGCTGATCGCGCTCTCCGCCATGATCGCGCTCGACGGATTTCTCATTTACAAGCGTTACAACTACGAGAACGAAGTGTCGAGGCTTCGCGCCAACATGACTCAAACCGAGCGGGCGAAAACCGACGCGATCGTTCAGTCTGAGCAGTACAAGGCGCGAATCGCTCTCGAGCTCGCGAAGCGCCAGGCAAAGTTCGACAAGTCGCTGCATTTGTCAGTCTCGGTCGACAGCGGGAAGATCTTTCTCGAGCGCGACGGAGCGGTGCTGCGCGAAATGGCCGCGATCATTGGGCCTGAAACGAAGGTGAGCAACGGCACTGATTCAATTCCGATCGTCGTTCCGCGCGGACAGCGATCCGTCATGAAGATCTCGGACGATGGAATCGCTATCGAAGGCGGAACGGTAATCGTACCGTCTGACGCGAATCCGCTTGCGACCGATTCGAATCCAATCCCGCCGGGCGGAGTACGAATCAGTCGCATGGATCTGAAAGCGATCATGCCGAATCTCAGTCCCGGGATGCGGGTATTCTTTTACTGACCGCGCTCCGCGGGCCGAACGAGAGGTGAATTGATGGGAATTGCAAATACGCTGACGCACGGCGGAAAATGGGTTTGGGGAACGCTGCTCGCGTTTACGCTGGCTGCCGCGGCGAGCGCGATGCTCCTCACCAAGACTGCCGATCTCCGCTACGAGCGCGACGTCAATCGCATGGTGTTCAACGACAATCTTGGCCTCCTCGAAGAGGTGAAAGCCAAGCTTGGTTCTTCAACGGACAGTCTCAACCGTCTCGTTGGCGAGAACCCGGTGGTCTCGGCAACGACTCCATATCTCGTGATCAGCATCGAGGAGCATCATCTCTGGTATAAGAGAGGCACCGAAGTGCTTTTTGATGCACCCGTTGCAACGGGGAGCGGCAAATCGCTCGTGTCCACGGCGGGTGGTGGCAAGCAATACAAGTTCGACACTCCGCGAGGCCGGTTGACCGTCGAGGGGAAGGACGTGAACCCCGAGTGGGTTCCACCTGACTGGCACTTTCAGGAGCAGGCGAACAAGCGCGGCCTCGGGCTGGTTCACATGGACCGCGGCACCGTGATACCTCAGTCGGACGGCTCAGTTGTGAAGACGAGCGGCGCAGAGATCGTGCGGCAGTACGCCGACGGCCATCAGGTTCCGCTCACGGCCACCGAGGGTCACGAGATCGTCCTAAACGGCAACATCGTGATTCCCCCATACGGTGTGAACCAGCGGCGCTACGCCGGAGTACTCGGTACGCGCCGACTCGAGCTTGGGGATGGTTACGGTATCCACGGCACGAATGACCCTGCCTCGATCGGACATGCGGCCAGCCACGGATGCGTACGCCTGCGGAACGAAGACATCGAGAAGCTGTACGACATGGTCTCCGTAGGAACGCCCGTTTACATCTATTAGGGCGTAACAAGCCCCTCTCAGCTAAGTTGTAAGCATGGATTCAACCTTGCCCGTCCAGCGGCTCGAGCCGCCGGACGAGCCTTCGTATCGCCATGGACGCCCCGCGACGATTGTCACGATCGGTCTGGTAATCGTGGCTACCCTTGGCGCCATTCAGTTCAGGCACCCGGAAGGATCGTTCGACAAGCCGCTTGGGACATTCCTGACGCGTGCTCTGCCGTTCGCAGCGCCGTCAGCGACAGCGTTTGGTGAGAGCGGCGGAGTCCTTCTCAAGTTCGCACTTCCCGGGGAGAACGTCGAATATCCGCTCGACGTTCACGGTGATCCGACAGCGCTTGCGTACAGCTGGGTTCGGAACGGCGACACGGCTTCGGTTCAATCAGTTCTGCCGCTCAACGGCGCCGACGTCCGCGCACCATCGAAGCCGGGTTTTTACCGGCTCGCTCTCGTTCGCGGAGACAAGCGACGGATCGTGGATGGTCTGACTCTGGCGGTACTCGTGCCGTTCAAGGACAAGGAAGGCGCGATGCTGAACGGCTACCGCATCGGGACCTATATCTCCGAGCGAATCGGAACCGGCCAGGAGCCGCCCGAAGGTTTTCTCGAGATCAATCAGAGCGACGTCGATCTACCGATCAGCAAGCACCTGAAGGTCGGTGATTTTCTCAATCACGACACTCAGGAAACGTGGCCGCGTTACGCGGCTGTGAGTCCCCGGCTTCTCGACAAGCTCGAGCTTGTGATCGCCGAGCTGGCAAGATGGCATGGCGGCACAGTCGATGACGTACACCTTTCCCTCGACGTTCATTCAGGCTTCCGCGCTCCGGATCACAACCGTCAGGTTGCGCGCGCTGCGACCGACAGCCAGCACCAGTACGGCGACGCTGCCGATGTCGCGATCGATGCGAACGGTGACGGGAAGTACACGTCGATGGACAGCAGAATGGTGGGACTTGCTGTCGAGATCGTGGAACTGAAGCATCCTGATCTCGTAGGTGGGTTGGGGATCTATACCAGCGGACACACGCGAACTACCTATGTGCACATCGACGCGCGCGGAAAGCGCGCTCGCTGGCGCGGCTGAGGAGACAAGCGGATGAACGACATTCTACGCGACCGGCTGTTGAGAAAGCTCGACCTGATGCCGGACGACAAGCTCGACCAGGTTCTCGACTATATCGAGTTTCTCGACTCGAAATACGCGCCGAGAAACGCTCCGACTCCGAATCCGCTTACGCGGTTCGCGGAAGGCGTCGAGAGTACGCTCAGGGCGGGCAAGGTTTCCGCGAGCGCAATCTCCGGAACGATGAGCATCATGAACAGGGCAGTTGGTGCAATTAATGAGGTCGCGGCTGCTGGCAAGTCTGTTGCATCGGGGATCATGGGCGCTGCCACCGGCACCGCCGAAGCTGCATCACCGGAACCCGTTCACCCGGTCGCGCCTCCACGTGGTGGTCCGCATGAATTGGGAAGCCAGCTACCGCACACTCCCGGAGAAGAAGCCAAGTGACGACTGCCAAGAAGCGAACGACTACCGCAAGCGGACGGCGTGCTCGGCGATTGCCTGCCGACGTACAGGTCGAGAGGGCGCCCCGCACCGGTGCGAAGCGCACCGTGATGGGCACAATCAGTGAGCTTCCGAATTTCCTGCGACTGCTCTACGGACTCATCACCGATTCGCGAGTCAACGCGGTCGACAAGCTCGTCGTTGCCGGAGCGATCGCGTACATCCTGCTCCCCGTGGACGTCATTCCGGATTTCATCCCGTTCCTTGGCGAAGTTGACGATGTGTTCCTCCTGGTTCTTGCGCTCCAGCGGCTGATCGCCAATGCCGGCCGGCCGGTTCTCCACGATTACTGGGTGGGCGATCCGGCCGAGCTGACCGATCTGAACCTGGAAAAGATTCTCGCGGCCTGCGTGTTTTTCCTTCCCCGACGGGTGCGCCGCCGGCTGAGGACGATCGGGAGATTGTAGGCCGGAAGATCTGGACTGGGAGGGTGTTTTCCTCTACATTCAGCTATGGCAACCACATCTCGACCAGCAGCTTCAAAGCCCGCTCAACCGGCAACCTCCGGGAGCGGGCTTTCGCGTTTTAGACAGTCCGAGGGACGAGCAAATGGAGCGTCCCGCGTCCGCGAGGACGTTGTGCTCACGTTCGACGACGTTCTTCTCAGTCCGCGGCATTCGGTAGTTCATCCGCGCGACGTTTCAACCAGATCGCTATTCACCCGGAAGATCACACTGAACATTCCGTTCGCTTCGGCGGCGATGGATACGGTGACAGAGTCCGAGATGGCGATGGCGATGGCTCGCGCAGGCGGAATTGGCGTCATTCACAAGAACATGTCGATCGATCGCCAGGCGGCTGAAGTCGACAGAGTGAAGCGATCGGAGAGCGGAATCATTCTTAACCCGATCACACTGTCGCCTGATGCGACTCTGCGCGAAGCTGTCACGCTGATGAAGAAATTCAGAATCTCGGGGGTGCCGGTCGTCGATCGCGATGGACACCTCGTCGGCATCATCACCAACCGGGATCTGCAGTTCGAGCGCAACCTCGACCGTCCGCTGCGCGAAGCGATGACGTCTGAAGTAGTCACTGCTCCGGTCGGCACCACTCTCGACGAAGCGGAACGAATTCTCGGCAAGCATCGAATCGAGAAGCTGCCGGTTGTCGATGCGAAAGGCGCGCTACGCGGTCTGATCACGGTCAGAGACATTCACAAGCGCAGAGAGTTTCCAAACGCAAACAAGGACGAACACGGGCGGCTGATGGTGGCCGCTGCGATTGGAGCGGTGAATTTCCGCGACCGGGCACGCGCTCTCGTCGATGCCGGCGTCGATGTGCTCGTGATCGATACGGCTCACGGCCACAGCGAAGCCGTGCTGAAAGCAACGGCCGAGGCGCGCGATGCTTTCCCGGATGTTCAGCTGATTGCAGGAAATATTGCGACCCGCGAAGGCGCAGCTGCACTTGTCGAGCGCGGTGTCGATGCAGTGAAGGTTGGCGTCGGTCCAGGCTCGATCTGCACGACGCGAGTGGTAACCGGTGTCGGCGTGCCGCAGCTCACCGCAGTGTTCGATGCGGTCGAAGGTGCGGGTGACATTCCGGTCATCGCTGACGGTGGCATCAAGTATTCTGGCGACATAGTGAAGGCGATTGCCGCCGGCGCGTCGAGTGTGATGATGGGATCGATGCTGGCCGGGACTGAGGAATCACCCGGAGAGTCGATCCTTCTCGAAGGCCGTCGGTTCAAGATGATTCGCGGAATGGGCAGCATGGCCGCGATGCAGGATGGAAGCGCGGACAGGTATTTCCAGGAAGGAGAGCTTTCGCCAAAGAAGCTCGTGCCCGAAGGAATTGAAGGTCGCGTTCCGTACAAGGGACCAGTGGGAGACGTGATCTTCCAGATGGTGGGCGGACTGCGGGCGGGAATGGGATATGTGGGATGCGGCAACATCGAGGAGCTCAGGCACGACGCCGACTTCGTTCGCATCACCGCCGCGGGATTGCGCGAGTCCCATCCACACGATGTGGTCATCACGAGAGAAGCGCCAAACTATTCGGTGTAGGGGAACCCTGTCGTTGCAGTGTCTCCAGCAACGGGGACATGTCGCGCGTACCACTCGGGGGGTTCACGGGTAATTGGCCCGGCGAGTTGTAGGGAAACTCTGACTTTCGAGTGCGTCAGTCTTCCTTGACAACACTTGTTGCCGGGCAACAACTTCCCCAGGCTCTACAGTAGACCCGTAAGTTTTGCCGCTGCCCGTCTGACCAGGTTGTAGTCGGACGGGCTCGTGTTTGATTCACTCTCGCCGGAAATCCGGAGATATCGAATGGGCATTTGGTCAAAGAAAAGCGTCGCTGTGCTTCAGGCAGAGGCTGCCGGAGAGGATGGCGCGCATCAGCTGAAACGAGCACTCGGTGCGCTCAACCTGACGACGCTTGGCATCGGGGCTATCATCGGCGCCGGCATCTTCGTCCTCACCGGAACGGCCGCCGCGCAGTATGCCGGTCCCGCCATCGTCTACTCCTTCATCCTTGCCGGACTCGGCTGTCTTTTCGCGGGACTCTGCTACGCCGAGTTTGCGGCGATGATTCCGATTGCCGGCAGTGCGTACACGTACGGCTACGCTACGCTTGGCGAGCTCGTCGCGTGGATCATCGGATGGGACTTGATCCTCGAGTATCTGTTCGGCGCGGCGACGGTTGCTGTGGGCTGGTCCGGATACTTCTCGGCGTTCATGAATGAGCTGGGGTTCCGAATCCCGGTTCAGTTCACCGGAGCGCCGCTCGATGTGGTTGGAACGCACACACTCGTGGCGTCGCAGATCTGCTACGATCCCGCAACAAACAGCGTCGTCAAGCTTGCCACTGACGCGGTCTGTGATACCAGCAAATACGCGATCACACATGGCGTCGTCAACGTTCCTGCGATGGTTCTCGTGGGCCTGATGACAGCGTTGCTCGTTATCGGCATCAAGGAGTCTGCCCGTTTCAACAACGTCATCGTCATCACCAAGCTGATCATCGTTCTGCTCGTCATTGGTTTTGGCTTCATGTATGTGAACTCCGATAACTGGCATCCGTTTATACCCGCAAACACCGGTACCTTCGGACAGTTCGGCTGGACAGGTATCGTGCGCGGTGCCGCCGTGATCTTCTTTGCGTACATCGGGTTCGATGCAGTCTCGACTGCGGCCCAGGAAGCGAAGAATCCGCAGCGTGACATGCCAATCGGCATTCTCGGGTCGCTCGCTGTCTGCACCGTTCTGTACATACTGATGTCGCTCGTGATGACTGGTCTGACTAGCTACAAGAACCTGAACGTGCCGCATCCGGTGTTCGTCGCCATCGAAGCGGCGGGTCCAGCGCTCGCGTGGATGAGACCGATCATCAACATCGGGGCGATTGCCGGACTTGCGTCAGTCGTTCTTGTAATGCTCATGGCACAGCCACGAATCTTCTTCTCGATGGCGCGTGACGGTCTGCTTCCTCCGGTGTTCGGCAAGGTTCATCCGAGATTCCAGACGCCGTACATCACGACGATTCTGACCGGAATCGTCTGCGCCATCGTTGCCGGCCTGTTCCCGATTGGTCTTCTCGGCGAGCTGGTGTCCATCGGCACGTTGCTCGCCTTCGTCATTGTGTCCGCGGGGATCATCGTGTTGAGAAGAAAGAGCCCGGATCTTCCGCGGCCGTTCAAAACACCCCTGGTTCCGGTCGTACCGATTCTCGCGATTCTGATTTGCGGCTACATGATGGCCAGCCTGCCTAGCGACACATGGATCCGTCTCATTGTGTGGCTCGCGATTGGTCTCCTGATCTACTTCATATATGGCAAGTCGCACTCGCGTATCGGTGGAACCAGCGCAGCGGGTGGTTGATCTTCTAACAGTATCGAAGGAAAGAAGAGAGGCGATCGAGCGTCTCGCGCGGGAATTCCGCGCGGGGCGCTCTGTCGCAATCTCCACGCACATCAACGCGGATGGAGACGGGTGCGGCTCGGAGACCGCACTGGCGCGGATTCTTGCGCAGAAGGGAATGACGGTGAAAATCGTCAACCCGACGCCCTGGCCCGACGCCTATGAATTCCTTCTGGGCACGGACGTCACCGATTCAACGTCTGAAGGATCTTCTGCCCTCAGGAAAGCCGATCTGCTCGTCGTCCTCGACATCAGCGACGTAAAGCGGCTCGGCAACCTGGCCGACACCGTTCGCGGACTCAGGATTCCGAAGATTGTCATCGATCATCACATCCCGAGCGACGAGCCGCCGAGCGATGACATGCTCGCGGACACGACGGCGTGTGCGACCGGTGAGCTGATCTACGACCTTGCGGTCACGCTCAAGGCAGAGATTACACCGGAAATCGCTGTTGGCCTGTACGTGGCGATTCTGACCGACACCGGTGGATTCCGCTTCGCAAATACTTCGGCGCGATGCCTGGCTGTGGCGTCTCAGCTGCTTGCCGCTGGTGTCGAGCCGGAAGAGATGTATCGCCGGCTGTACGCATCGCATCCGGTCGGCCGGCTTCATCTGCTGCGTGATGCTCTCGCCACGCTCGAGGTCGATCCGGCGTACGGCATTTCGTGGATCTCAGTCGCGGCGGGCGCGGCTGAAGAATATGGTCTCAAGTCGGAAGACCTCGAAGGATTGGCCGAGCATCCGCGGTCGGTTGGCGGGACGAGGCTGGCGATTTTCTTCCGGGATCTCGGGCATGGGAAGATCAAGGTTTCGTTCCGGAGCACTGGTGACGTGAACGTGAACGACTTTGCCCGGCAGTTCGGCGGCGGTGGTCACGCGCGGGCTTCCGGCGCACTCATTCCCGGGACCATCAATGAGGTGCGGCACACAGTTGTAAACGCCGCTCGGGAGTTCGTCGGCAAGCGCCCTTAGACAGGCTCCACAGGCGTTGCACCGGACCCCCTGCGGTCGTCAATACGGTGCATGCCCCCCAGGAACACTCCTTTCAGGCCGACGCTGAGCGTCTATGGCGAGCTGACCGAACCGGTCGCGCTCTCCGTTATTCTGCCGTGCTACAAGGCGGCCGAGCTGGCGCGAAGGTCTGTCATGCGGCTCACTCACGCACTGGCGGGCCGGGTACCCAGCTACGAGATCATTGTCGTCGACGATGGTATCGGTGACTGTGAGCCGCTGCTGCGCGACCTGCCGACGGGACCTGGAGGACAGGTCCATGTAATCACGCTGCCCCGGAATCGCGGAAAGGGCGGTGCGGTTGCGGCGGGGATGAAGTCTGCGTCGGGTCGTGTTCGAATCTTTACGGACATCGACATTCCATATGGGACGACGCCGATCATGCTCGTCGAGTCGCTGGTTCGCACGCGCGGATTTCACATGGTGATCGGCGACAGGACATTTCCGCAGTCTCGCTACGAAACAGAGCTGTCATTCGGAAGGCGGTTGGCGTCTGGAGTCTTTTCGACGATTACCGCAACGCTCGTCACCGGCGGCTTCTTCGATACGCAATGCGGGTTGAAAGGCTTCAGAGGCGACATAGCTGAGGCGTTGTTCGGCCTTCAGACGATCGAGCGCTTTGCGTTCGACGTAGAGCTCATTTATCTCGCGCTCACCTACGGCATCGAGATCAAGCGAATTCCTGTGATGCTCGAGAGAAACACAACTTCATCCGTGCGGCTTTGGCGCGATTCGCTCCAGACGCTCCGCGATGTGAGTCGAATCAAGATTCACCAGATGCGGGGAGACTACGAGTCTACGGCACTAAGGGGTCTCGTTGCACGGGAATGCGCTGTCGCCTCGACACCGCTTCGCACACCGGTAATTGCGCACGCGGCGTTGAAGGTCCGGGCGTGAGCGAAGCGGTTCGCGCAGCAGCAATCGATTCTCCAAATGCTTCAGACCCGATAGCCGTCCGGCGCGACGGCGTTCTGGCCTGGGCGCGCGCGAACTGGGAAGTTGTTCTTCTCGTCGTAATTGCGTCGGCTGTATATCAGCCTTGGAACTCATCGTATCTTCCGCTCACTGACTTCGGAATCTTCCTCGTCGAGCGCGGCACATCTCATTCGCTCTTGGCTCAATTCGTTGGCATATCGAGCTACTACATCGCGGAAGGACGGCTCCTGCTGTTCGAGTACGTCCACATGACACTCGCGAGCGCCGTGTTCGGATTATGGGCGCAAGGTTGGTACTGGACGTACTTCGTTCTGATGTCGGCGGCTCTTTTGCTCGGCAGAAGCTTTCTGCTGATGACCGGCGCAAACAGGACAGCGAGTTTCATCGCTCTCGCACTTTTTGCGACAATGGGTCCGGTAGCGGAGGGCTGGATCATGCCGACGGGTGAGCCTCTCGCGCTGATTTTCTTTCTCCTCGCGCTTCGTCTTGCACTGAACTATTGCGACGCAGTCGATTGGCGTCGTCGTGCGTATCTGATCGGCGCATGCGCGGTGGGAATCGTGTTCGCCAAGGAGCTGCTGGTTGTTCTGCTGCCGGCCGGCTGGGTTGTTTCGCGGCTCCGTGTGCGCGACGCAAAGTGGGAGTGGGCGGATTGGACCGAGCGCGACGCGTTCCTCCTCAAGGTTGTCGGAGCGTTAGTGGGACTCGCGCTCGTACCTGTCGCTTATGTCTTCGCGCACGCGCCGAAAGGCAGTTATGCGTCACAGTACGGACACGCTCAGCCGTGGAAGATCACGTTGGAGAGACTCGAGATAGTTCTGATTCCCGCGACGCCGCGTCTGCGTCGCCTGATGAACATCCTCGTCGATCCGGGCTTCACGCTTCTCCTGACTCTGCCAAGCCTGCTGTGGATCCGCCTCTTCATTGGCGGAGTTGCTACGGGTCCGCGGAAGCGCATCATGTGGCCTTTGATCATAGCTGCACTTTGGGTGGGCCTCGGAGTCGTCGCATATTTCCCATGGCCGACACGCGCGGGATACTACATGCTGCCGTTCGCTCTCGGGACAATGTTTGCGGCTGCGCACTCCATCACCATTCTGCTTGAACGAAGCAGGTCGGCGCGATGGGCTTGCATCGTCGTCTCGTCAATACTACTCGTAGCGACATCGTTCGAGGCACGTACGATTCTCTATCAGCATCAGCAACGCGCGCACCTCAATGCCGGGCTGATCGACAAGATCGGCAAGCTCGGGGGTGTTCGGTACTTGATTGCTGCTACGCCCAACCCGACTCCAAACAGGGGCGGATGGGCGAGTCATCTCAAGGGCTTTGGCTCAGTCGCGAACGGCATGCAGGTTGGAGAGGCTCGCGACATGTCATGCGCTGATGCAAAGCATGCGCTCGAAACAACGCCCGGCGCAGTCGTCGTCAGTGCGCCGTCCGGATGCGGGAAGCTCTCGTCGAACACGGACTTTGTTTCGGCCGTCGTACCGGCATGGCAGTGGCCGAAACTATGGGAAAGGATCGATATTGAAGGACGAATGTACGTCACCACGTACGCGGCTCAATCGAAAGTGCCCTGAGCGAGCGATGAGCGCACCAGCGGTAATTGATTACGAAGAGCACTGGTCAAGCTCGGTAGCCACCTACAAAAGCCATCCGACAAGCAGACACCGCAGGCGCTTCGTGATGGAGCGCCTACGCCGCATCAAGCCGCGTCCCGGGATGTTCGTGTTTGATTATGGGAGTGGTCCTGGCCTCCTCCTCGAGGAGATCAAATCAGCTTTCGGTCTGCCGGACGCAGATCTTGGCGGATGCGACATCTCGCGCACCGGCCTCGAGAAGGCCCGGCAACGACTGCCAGGCGGGAAGTTCTTTGTTGGCGAGTTTCCAGAGCTAGAGCGACCGATAGATGTCGCGATCACATCTGAAGTAATCGAGCACACTGCCGAATACCGGAAGGTGCTGCAATGGATGGCCGATCATCTCAAGCCTGGCGGTGACCTCATCATCACGACACCGGGCGGGACCATGGATCCGCCGGACGAGTACTACGGTCACATCCAGCATTTCACTCTGCCGCAGCTTACTTCAATTCTCGAGGATCTGGGCCTCGATGTTCAGGTTGCGCGGTACTGGGGTTTCCCGTTCTTCACGCTTCAGAAATGGGTGACGAAGAAGAACTTCGACAGCATTCGCGACAACTACATGCATGGCGAGCTGGACTGGAAGAAGCGGTTGATCTTCAAGGCGACGTACTATGCCTACTTCGTGCATGACCTGGTGTCGAAGGGACCGCAGATATTTATCCACGCCCATAAGAGCCGCCAATAGCCAGGCGCCAACCGCCAACAGCCAATCGCCAGCTACTAGCAGCTAACCGTGCGGACGGTGAAGACTGTTCTCCGTGGAGAATCCCTCGGGATAGCGCTTTCTCAGCTTCTCGACGTTCATCGTCGCGATCTCGCTGAGACCAAGTCCGATCCCTCGCGCGCCCATCGCGCAATACCAGAGGATGTCGCCGATTTCCTTGGCGATCTTGTCCTTCGTCGCATCGTCGAGTGGATGTCCGTGAAACATCACCTTCTTCACGTGATCGGCGATTTCCCCTGATTCACCCGCCAAGCCAAGAGCTGCCGTATTCAGCATCGTTCCAGAATCGGCCAGGCTACCGGCAGATGCGGTTCTAAGCGCGAGCTCCTGGTACGTGTCGAAGTCCTGCATTTCCTTCGCTTTGCCGGTCACAGCGCTACCAGGTCGCCGTACGTCTCGGGTCTGCGGTCGCGATAGAACTGCCACGTGTTGCGCACTTCGCGAATCTTGTCGAAGTCCAGCTCCGCCGTGATGAGCTCGGTCTTGTCCCGGCTTGCCGTAGCCAGGAACTGTCCGCGCGGGTCGCAGAAATAGCTCTGACCATAAAACTCGCCGATGTCCCACGGCTGCTCATGACCGACGCGATTGATGGCACCAACGAAATACGCGTTCGCCACGGCGTGAGCCGGCTGCTCCAGCTTCCAGAGATACTCCGACAGTCCCGCAACTGTAGCTGACGGATTGAAGACAATCTCCGCGCCATTGAGTCCAAGTGCGCGAGCGCCCTCGGGAAAATGCCGGTCGTAGCAGATGTACACGCCGATGTCTGCATAGGCAGTTTTGAAAACAGGGTAACCAAGATTGCCGGGCTTGAAGTAGAACTTCTCCCAGAATCCCGGTGCGACATGCGGAATGTGATTCTTTCGGTACTTACCGAGGAACGTTCCGTCGGCGTCGATGACAGCAGCCGTGTTGTAGTAGACTCCCGGCGATTCTTCCTCGTAGATCGGAACCACGATCACCATGTTGTGCCGCTTCGCCATCTCCTGCATCAGCTTCGTCGTCGGACCGTCAGGAATCTTCTCGGTCGAATCGTACCAGCGAGTCGTCTGCTCGGCGCAGAAATACGGACCGGTGAAGATCTCCTGCATGCAGATTATCTGGACGCCTTCTTTCGCGGCCTGTTCGATGATCGGAACGTGCTTGGCAATGTTCGCCTCGCGAATCGTGTCGAGTGATTCGTTCGTGCTGCATGCGTGAGTTGCCTGGATGAGACCACACTTCACAACTTTCGACATTCGCTTTCTTCCTGTATCAGCTTTCGGTGATTGGATGATTCAACGCCGGAGCGCCAGCGGAAACACGAGCGGTACCACGCATCAAAATAAGATAGAACACGAAGCTCAGTGCGAATGTCACGAACCAGGCGTACGTGTACAGCCGGTCAAACAGGTTTGGATTGGCAATCTGGCCGCCCGGTGTGGTAGCAGCGTGCAGAAATCCGGGCACAACTGGCAGGACCGCGAGAACCAGAGCCGCAATCGCACGCCAATTGATCCCTCCGCTATATGTGTAGCGGCCCTCGACCGCGAAGAGATCGTGAAGATCCAGCTGTTGCTTCTTCACGACCCAGTAGTCGGCGATGAGAATTCCGCCAAGCGCGCCCATCAGACTGGAGTATCCCAGCAGCCACGTGAAGATGTAGGCTGATGCATCGGAATAGAGCTTCCACGGCATCATGAGAATTCCGATTACCGCCGTGATCAATCCACCAGTCACGTAACTGATGCGTCGCGGGCTGAGGTTCGAAAAGTCGTTCGCCGGTGACACGACGTTCGCCGCCATATTCGTCGTGAGCTGTGCGGCAAGCACAACGAGCGCACCCGCGATGATCACGATGGGAGATCCGATGCGGCTGATCAGCTCTACCGGATCCCACACCGCCTTTCCGAAGATGACGATCGTTGCGCTCGTCACGGCGACACCAATGAAAGCAAATAGCACCATCGTTCCAGGAAGCCCCAGTGCCTGTCCCAGTGCCTGTGATTTCTGGCTCTTGGCGTATCGCGTGAAGTCGGGAATGTTGAGCGATAGAGTCGCCCAATAGCCCACATTGGCGGTCAACGCAGCCGGAAACAGTGTCCAGAAGGGAGTCGATCCCTGCTGAAGGCGAGCCGATTGTGTGAGGATGTTCGACAGGCCACCACCGTGCCTGATTGCCCAGAACAGAAGCGCGAGTCCACCGCCGAGCAGGAGCGGAGCAGACCAGCTCTCGAGGACCTTGATGCCTTCAGTTCCTTTCAGAATGATGTAAACCTGAATGAGCCAGAAGATTCCGAACGAGATAGCGGTTGACGCTCCTATGTTCGCCCAGGCTGGCCATGCAGCCTTGAGTAGGGCGTCGAGGGCGAGTCCGCCAATCCACGTTTGAATACCAAACCAGCCACACGCAACGATCGCTCGAAGCATTGCCGCGACGTTTGCGCCTCTGACGCCAAAACTTGCTCTGCATAGGACAGGAAACGAGATCCCGTACTTCGTTCCTGCATGCGCGTTCAGGATCATCGGCAGAAGCACGATCACGTTGCCGAGCAGAATGGTGCCGAGTGCCTGATACCAGGTCATACCCTGCAGCATCAAGCCGGACGCAAGCGTGTACGTCGTAATGACGACGGCCATTCCGATCCACAGCGCGGCGATGTTGTAGGTAGACCACGTTCGACGCGACAGCGGTGTCGGCGACAGGTCGGGGTTCCACAGGGGGCTACCTGATAGCTCTGTGTCCAGATCTTCGGAAGCGTGCATGTGTGAGCTCGAAGGAGGAAACCGCAGGCTGCTTCGAAAATTCCTGCCGCCAATACACACTTTTTTCAGGGGCTGTCAAGCTCGCGGCGAGTCATTGAAGTGGCCGCCGCTGGAAGCGTGTGGCTAATGCCCGCCAAGCGGATTGTGCACTGACAATCCCAGATCGAAAGTGAAATAACTCACGCCCTGTGTCGGCTCTGCTCCGGTGGTATTTACTCCGGGCACTTTATACTTGAAGTTCTGGCCGATGTAACGCGCCTGCGGCGTAAGGCTGAGTAATCCAAGAATGCCGATATCGACTCCGACGCCGACTTCGTAACCGGGCTTCCGGTCAGTCTTCAGTTCTGTTGACTGACCGCTGCCATATCCACCCTCGAGCTGATTGAACGTGACTCCGCCCTTTACCCACGGGTGCACGATGCTCGCGCCTGGCACCAGGAGCTTCACGCCGGCAGTGACACCCTGGAGCTGATACTTACCATCGGAGTTACAGGTGTTGCTCTGGCAGTCGAAGTTTACGTGGTCGAAACCTGCGTAGATGCCCGCCACTCCGAGTTGAAGCCCAGCGTCGAGTCCATAGCCAAAACCTGACTTTGCCGCGTCGAGTACCGTCGAGCTGCCTGAGGTCTGGCTAAAGTCACCGGTAGGGAATGCTCCACCACCACGAAGTCCGAGATAGATGCTTTGTGCGTGAAGCTGGCTCGCGGATATCGCGAGGCCTGCAATGACTGCTGCCGCTCTCATCGAAATCTTCACCTGGTCTCCTTTGTCGGTTGTGTGACCGTCACACTATAGGAGCATCGCCCTCAATATCATAGCGCGATTGAAACCAGGAGATCGTCAGACCGTCGCGGAAGCTTCGCCCGATTTTCTATTGGAGCCCCGCGCTCGTCCGAGGCAGCCACTGTCCTCGTCCTTCCTTTCCGACAACCTTGTAGTCGTCGACGATCACTTCGCCGCGCGAGAGTGTCGTGCGCGAGAAACCGGCGAGGTCCCATCCAGCGAACGGCGACCAGTCCGCATTCGTCTCCATCGTCTCGTGATCCACAGTCATCGTCGTCTTCGGATGAATGATCGCCATATCCGCGTCGGCGCCGACTTCGATCGCGCCCTTTCTTGGATAGAGACCCATGATCTTCGCGGGGTTTGTGCTGAGCTTCATGCACATTTCCTCGAGCGTCAGTCGATTCTTCAAAACGCCGTGAGTATAGGCAATCGGAAGAAGCGTCTCGAGGCCCGGCATCCCCATCGGAATCTTCGTCCAGTCGCCGTTCCACATCGCTTTCTGTTCGCGCGTGAACGTGCACGTGTCGGTTGAGATTACCGAGACTTCGCCGCTCCTGAGGCCTTGCCACAGCCGCTCTGAATCCTCGGGCTTCTTCAGCTGAGGACAGCACGCGAAGAGATGTCCGTCTTCTCTGTCGAAGACGTCATCGTTCAACACGAGATACTGTGCGCACGTTTCAGCCAGGACCGGGACTCCACGCGCCTGTGCCGCCTCGACGATGTCGGTGCCCTGCGCGGTCGACATGTGGACGATGTAAAGCTGTCCGCCAGTCACCTCACTCCATGTCACCGCACGCTGAATTGCTTCCGCTTCGATGAAATTCGGACGCGTCATGCGATGGAGCCGCGCTCCGTACTTCTTCATCAGCTCCGGCGTGTGGTGACGCTCGATCAGCTCGTCGAGAACGCGTGACGATTCCGCGTGGACGAGCAGCATCGTGTCGTATTCTTTCATCTTCTCGAGTGTTCCGAAGAGTGCGCGGTCGTCTGACTGCCAGCCCTCGCTCTCGTAGATCATGAACTCCTTGAACGTGGTGAATCCGCGATCCACCATGCCCTTGATCTGATCCTTGTGCTCGTTGTAGCGCGTGATGCAGATGTGGAACGTGTAGTCGATCATCGCCTTGCCTTCGGCGCGCGCCATCCACTTGTCGGCGGCGTCGTTCAGCGAATCGCCTGCATATGGAATCGCGAAATCGATGAGAGTCGTTACGCCGCCACGCGCACCGGCTCGAGTGCCGGTCCGATAATCATCGGCCGAGACGGCACCCATGAACGGCAGCTCGAGGTGAACGTGAACGTCGAGCACGCCCGGGATCACGTGATGGCCGGACGCGTCGATGATCTTAGTTTCCGGCGACGATTCGAGGTCGGGACCGATGGCAGCGATCTTCTCACCGCTGATGCCGATGTCAGTTACACTGGTGCCGCGGGGCGTGACCACGTGGCCGCCCTTCACAATCGTATCGAATCTCACTTCAGCTCCATGATTTGAATTCGTTCATCCGCGTGGACGCGGTGTTGCTTTCAGTTGGCCTCGACAGACAAGAACGCGTGGTGCAGAACGTCGAGTGCGAAATCAGCGTCCGCCGCCGTGATGCACATCGGCGGCTTGATGCGAAGCACGGTGTTGTCGATGCCGCCCTTGCCGATCAACATTCCCAGCTCGCGCGTTGCCTCGAGCACTTCCATCGCTTCGGCTTTCGCCGGCTCTTTGGTTCCACGATCCCGAACCAGCTCGACGCCGAGCATGAGACCCATGCCGCGAACGTCGCCGATGACGTTGTGCTCTTTCTGCAGTTTCTGAAGGCCTGACTTAAGCCGCGCGCCGACGACTCGCGAATTCTCCTGAAGACCGTCCTCGTCGATCACGTCAAGAACGGCATTCCCAGCTGCCATGCAGACGGGATTGCCGCCGAACGTGTTGAAGTGGATGCGCTGAGTCAGAGCCTGGGCGATCTCCATTCGCGTCGTAACTGCTGCGAGCGGAACCCCGTTGCCGATTCCCTTTGCCATGACGACAAAATCAGGAACGACGTCAAAATTCTGGAATCCCCAGTAATGATCGCCAGTCCTGCCGAATCCGGTCTGGACTTCATCGGCGATGCAAAGGCCGCCGTACTCGCGGACGATGGCGTAGGCTTCCTTCAGATAATTCTTCGCACCGTGCGTCGCACCGCCGACACCCTGAATCGGCTCGGCGATGAACGCCGCGACTTTCCCTGACGTAGAGAATCGAATGAGATCGCGGATATCCGCCGCGCTCTTGCTCGCGATCTCTTCAGGCGTGCCGGCGAACGGGCTGCGGTAAGCATCGGGGTTGATAGCGTGATGAATGCCAGCGCTGATATTCGTCGGATACTTCCACGTGCTGTGCGAAGTCAGAGTGTTGCTAAACGGTGACGCGCCATGATACGCATTGCGCAGCGCTACGACGTCGTTGTTGCCCGTGTACAGCCGCGCCATCTGGATGGCGAGATCGTTCGCTTCGCTTCCACTGTTCACGAAATAGGTGACGTCCAGACCCTTCGGCATCTTCGACGCGAGCTTCTTCGCAAGCGTTGGCATGCCAGGATGCAGGTAGATAGTCGTGCCGTGCTGAAGCGTGTCGACCTGATCGTGAATCGCTTTCGTGATCTTCGGATGGCAGTGCCCACAGGAAACCGTGACAATCCCACCGAACATGTCGAGATAGCGCTTGCCGGTCTCGTCGAACAGCCACTGCATGTGGCCTTCGACGATCATGATCGGTTCCTTGTAGATCGTGAAGATCGCCGGGTTCGCATACTGCTTCCGCGTCGCGATCACTTCTTCGCGCGACGGGCCGGCGTAGGGCCGCGGCTTGTGATCCGACGGCGGCATCTGCGGACGACTGGTTTTCGTCGACGCAGCTTCCTTCAGTGGCAGCGTGGCAGTCATCTAATGCGCTCCCAGATGCGTCTCCGCTTCTGCCGGTGCCGCGTAACCCTCGACGGGCTCGTAGCCACCCTGATAGTCAGACGTGCTCGGACGGCGAATCTTGGATTGAAGAACGACGCGATTGCGACGCAGACCGCGGAAGTCCTCGAGTGAATGCCATCCATCCGTGGCCTCGTGTTTCTCGAGGAACTCCTTGTATTGCTCGTTGAGACGCTTGATGACGTTCGGTCCAATGGCGTGGTCGAGCATCGCGGCAGTGCAAACCTGAACCGTCCCGCATCCGAGCAGGAAGTAGCTGAGCGCCTGCGACATGTCAGAGATGCCGCCAATACCGGAAAAGCTCTTGTCAGGGAAGGCGTTCGTGAGCTGAGCCATCTTCGCGAGTGCCATCGGCAGAATCGCCGGACCACCGAGTCCGCCGCTCGAGACGTATCCGTCGACGTTGATCTCGAAGTCGAGCGTCTCTGGATCGATGAGCGGAAGTGAAGGGAAGGTGTTCGAGGAAACAATCGCGTCGGCGCCACCGGTGAAGCACGCACCTGCTTCGACGACGATATCGGCAGTGGCGGGAGTCAGCTTGCACCAGACGGGAACCGTGGAGACTTCTTTTACCGCCTCGGTAACTGTCGAGCAAAGCACTGAGTCCTTGCCGATGTTCGAGCCCATGTCCTTTCGGTCCATGTGAGGACATGAGAAGTTCAGCTCCAGTCCGTCAGCGCCAGCTTCCTGACAAGCCTTCGCGAGCGTCTGCCAGTGGCCCAGCTCTTTGTCGTTGCCAGAGCCGGCCATGATCGAAGCAATGAGCACCTTGGTCGGATGCGCAGCCTTGATTCGCTCGATGCGCGGCACCCACCAGTCGATCGGCTTGTCGGAGATCAGCTCCCAGTTCCACGACGAATGCAGCGCGGCGTTGTCGCGCTTCTTCATCGATACCTGAGCGGTGTCAGCGGACGTGCGCATGAACTTCGCCTTTGCGCCGTAGACATTCACCACGGGATGCAAGCCGATCGTCTTCGTGACGACACCACCCCAGCCAGCGTCGAACGCTCTCATGATGTTGCTCTCTGATTCTGTCGGCGGCGCCGACGAGAGCATGAAAGGGTTCTCGAAATGAATTCCAGTGAAGTCGACCGAGGTATCCACAGCCATTGCTGCCTCCGTTTGCGTTTGCGGCTTAAAATCCGTTCAGGACATCCAGTTCGTGCCGTGCTCCTGATTCCATTTCGTTGTCATCTTCTTCGACTTGGTCCAGAACTCGATCGAGCCCCGTCCGGTGATGTCGCCCACGCCGAAGCGCGACTCGTTCCATCCACCGAACGAGAACGGCTCACGAGGTACAGGTACGCCGACATTCACGCCGACCATTCCAGCACTCGCGTGCTCCATCACGTAGCGGGCGGTACCGCCACTCTCCGTGAACACGGAAGCAGCATTGCCGTATGGCGATGCGTTCTCGATCGCCAGGGCCGAGTCGAGATCCTTCGTGCGGATGATGACGATGACGGGACCGAAGACTTCTTCCTGCGCGATGCGCATGTCGGGCGTGACGTGGTCGATGATCGTCGGTCCGACGTAGTATCCGCCTTCCTTTCCAGGAACGACTGAATTCCGTCCATCTACAAGTATCGTTGCGCCAGCTTCTTCGGCCTCGGTGATGTATTTCTCGATTCTTTCTTTTGCTTCAGCAGAAATCACCGGGCCGAGATTCTTCCCGGGCACAACGGCCTTCGCGTGCTCGACCATGCGCGCGATGATGTGATCGGTGTTTGATACCGCGACCATCACTGAAGCAGCCATGCATCGCTGTCCGGCACACCCCGACATCGATGCGACGACGTTTGACGAAGTCATTTCGAGGTCGGCGTCGGGCATCACGATGAGGTGATTCTTTGCTCCGCCGAGCGCGAGAACGC
>JADGQR010000127.1 GCA_017881685.1 Gemmatimonadaceae bacterium | reverse complement strand
GCACCGGCGAGAGACCAGGTAAAGTTCTCGGACTACCGAACTATTACGTGGGTCGACGCTGTCACGGGCCGCAGCTACTCATTGACCGGGCCGCTTCCGCCGGATCAACTGGAAAAATTCAAAACGCTGGTGGTCAAGCTCAGCCAGTAGCGACCGGCGCGGATTCTTTCATCTCAGGACTTCGGATCGAGAATGCGCTTGATCTCGGCCCGCGCATCCAGGATGTGAAGCCGGGTCGTTCGATCAGAAGTGCGGCCAAGTGCGTCGCGAAGAGACGAATCGAGATCCACCAGCTCGCCGCGCATCAACGCACGAACGTCCGAATTCGAGCCGCTTCCGCGCGGCGGCCGCGTGCCTCCGATCACGATCACCGCCGCAGGTGACGAATTGAGCTTCCCATCTGCCTGCGCCAGATACGCGCGTTGCAATGAGCGGCGAAATGGATCGATCGTCACATGTTCGGCGCTCAGCTCGGTCCATACCGCATGCCGCACGTCGAGAAGCATCTCGCCGAGCGTGTACGTGTTCGTGCTGTTTTTCGTGAGCACCCGATATTCAACGAGGCGATTGAGCCTGTCGGTATCGAGCAAGTCACTCAACACACGCGACTGCGTTCCGCTGATCCTGCGGAGCGTGCCTTCTGGCTCGATTCGGTCGAGGACGCTGTTGTCGATGAAATAGTCAGGGGTCCTGAACGCGTTGGCGGCAAGGAATTCAACGGCCGCGCGCTGTCGTACTGCTGGCAGCGGAGTAAACCTCGGCCCAGGCTGATCGCCGTATTTCTCCTGCGCCGAAGATCCTCCTACAATCGCCACGACGTGTCCCATCTCGAGCGCCCACTGATCGAGCAGGCGACCGTAGAGCTCTGATAGTTGCGAGTTGTCTTCGCCCGGCCTCTGCGTCGCAGCAAGAAGAAGCGGAACAGTTCGGCGGATGTTGCGAAGACCCAGCCCGGTTGCTTTCACCGCATCTGCATCACCAACGGCTTCTGTTTCATCGCCAAAGTCGGCGTCGTGATTTCCCGATACCGAATACCTGAGCCAGGGAACGCTGTCTTGCTGTTCGGCCCAGTTGTTCAATATCGCGCGCTCTGCGTCCGGCGTACGTGCTCCCAGCGGCGTGTATCCCCATTTCGTCGCGAACATGTCGTAAGGACCAACCCGTGGAATCAGCAGCTCGGCCGGTATGTGGTCCTCGGGCTGCGCAACGTAGTTGAAGCGGGCGTAGTCCATCAGCGTCGGTGTGTCTCCCATGCGCTCGAGCCACGAGATACTGCGAAGACTGTCGACCGGATATGTCGAGCTCGCTTTCATATTGTGTTGAAAGCCGAGCGTGTGGCCAACTTCGTGTGCGACGACGTATTCGAGGAGACGTCCCATCAACGAATCAGGGAGAGGAAGCCTCTCTGCGCGCGAGTCGAGCGGTGCGGCCTGAGTGAAATACCAGTCGCGTGCGAGATTCAGCACGTTGTGAAAGAGACGAATCGAGCCGTTGAGAATCTCGCCCGTGCGCGGATCGTGAACGTGCGGACCTTCAGCGTTCTCAGTCGTTGAAGGCAACCAGCGAACTACCGTGTATCGCACGTCATCGGGAGACCACTCGGGATCGACCGAACTGGAAGGAGCATCACGTGCGATTATCGCCCGGCGAAACCCAGCAGCCGCAAATGCTGGCTGCCAATCCTCGACTCCTTTCTTGATCCACGGAATCCATTGCTTTGGCGTGGCAGGGTCGACGTAATAGACAATCGGCCTCACCGGAACCGACATCGCAGAATCGGGAAACTTCTTCTCCAACCGCCAGCGAGTTATGTATGACCTCGTGACTGAGCGTTGTTCAGGAGTTCCGAAATCGGTTTGCCGAACTTCGTTGAAGCTGAGTCGCTTGTCGGCAAGACGCGGCATCATCGGCCTCACCGGAAGCCGGATCATGCTCCAGTGTGCGAGAACACTTTGGGCCGGAATGGGACCAAGCCCACGTTGTGAGTCTGGCGGATTTTCCGGTGTGAATGTCTGCGTCGCTTCTACTTCGACGTTGTCAGGAAATGCAGAGACTTTTTCGATGAACGATCGCTTCTCGTCGAACGAGCCTCTCACTCCGACAAACTCCGGAACGTTCGTCGTATAGAGTGACGTCACGTCGATGACCGCCGAGCTGTCGGGCCCGTATGCTGCGACCTTGAAGACGGCAACGACAGGCGGATACGTCGCCTCCGAAACCGCCTGATAAACCGGCAGGGCCGAGTCTGCGGTGATCTCGAAAGTGAGACTTCGGAGCAGCACGCGATTGCCCTGACGCTCCCACCGAAGCACGCGTTCGGTGAATTCGTCGCCGCCAAAACTGCTTCCGCCTGACGCGCGCGCGAATCGACCGACGAGAAGCATGTCCTGATTCAGCTCTCGCTTCGGAATCTCGAAGAAGAGCGTGTCTCCGAGGCGGTGTGTCGTGAACAGGCCTGCACCCGATTGTGCGGCGCTCGTTACGACCTTGTTGTACGGCTTGATTCCAGTCGCGGTGTTTGCCCGGTCGATGCTATCGGCGCGGAGCTGTGCCGGCGTCTTGTGAAGTACCGGCTGCGGCTCCTCGCGATGGAATACAAAACAGCCCTGTGAGCCGGCGAGCAGAACGGCTGCGGCCAGCGAGCGGCGAATCAGTCTCAGAAAAAACTCGTGAAGGTCTACCTGGGAGATTCGTCCCCGCCGACTCTGTCGATTGCCGCCATTCCCATCGTGTGATACCCCTTGTCCACGTAAATAGTGGTGCCGGTGATGCCGCTTGCGAGCGGGCTCGAGAGAAACGCGGCGGTCGAGCCGACTTCTTCGGCGGTCAGGGGATTGGTGAGAGGTGAGTTGGCCGCGCAGTACGTAACCATCTTGTCGATGATGCCGATTGCGCTTGCCGCGCGGGACGCAAATGGTCCGGCAGAAATCGTGTTGACGCGAATTCCATATTTTCGTCCGGCTTCAAAAGCGAGTGT
>JADGQR010000126.1 GCA_017881685.1 Gemmatimonadaceae bacterium | reverse complement strand
TGGCAACGGTGGCGATCCACATTCCGCGCATCTCCCGCAGGACGGCCGGAGCGGCAGTATCTGCTGGGTTTATTGGCGTCGGCGTAGTGACGTCGGTGCCGGTTGCGCAAGCGGCCGCTGTCATCAGGCATGCGGCGAGCCCAAGAGTACGTAATGAAGCTCCGTTCAGCGCGGTCTCTGGCCGAACGATTCGTTTCCTATCATGATTCGTCGTCATCTCGACATAAGTTAAAGGCGAAAGACGCTCAATGGAGCATGCATGCCGACAGTTCTGATCCTGATCGCTCTCGCTGTGCTGCTCTGGGCAGCCTTTGCATTCAACCGCCTGGTGCGACTTCGCAATCAGGTGAAGAACGCATGGGCCGACATCGACGTGCAGCTCCGCCGCCGGCACGATCTCGTTCCGCAGCTCGTCAACGCAGTGAAAGGTTACAGCGGTTACGAGCGCGGCGTGCTCACCAGCGTCACCGAGCTTCGCACTCAGGCGATGGCACTCAAGAGTCCCGCGCAGCTCGGCCAAACTGAAACGGCCTTGAGCAAGGGACTTACGCAGCTTCTAGCTGTCCAGGAAGCGTATCCCGAGATCAAGGCGAACCAGAACTTCCTTCAACTGCAACACGACCTGGTCGAAGTCGAAAATAATCTTCAGTACGCCCGCAGGTTCTACAACGGCGCCGTCCGCGATTTCAACACGTCGATCCAGACATTCCCCGACATGCTGATCGCGAACGTCGGCGGATTTCACGAGGCGGAATCCTTCAGCGCCGACGAAGACGACCGACCCGTCGTCAAAGTGGATCTCTCATGATGAAGAAGTTCCTCGCGGTTCTCGCGACGATGATCCTCGCGCTTCCGCTCAGCGCGCAGGAGCGGATCACTTCGTACAACAGCGAGATCGAGATTCACAGGGACGGAAGCATCGATGTGACGGAGCACATCAAGGTGCACGCCGAAGGAAATCAGATTCGCCGGGGGATCTACCGGGATTTCCCGACGACGTACAAGGATCGTTTCGGAAACGGCGTGCGCGTCGCTCTCGATGTGCTGAGTGTCGAGCGCAACGGTGTCACCGAGCCGTGGTTCACCGGGAAGATGACCAACGGAATCCGCATCAATACAGGCAACGACAGCTTTCTGCCTGTTCCGGCCGACTACATGTACACGATCAGATACCGCACGACGCGCCAGCTTGGATTCTTCCCCGATCACGACGAGCTCTACTGGAATGCGATCGGTACGGGTTGGGTTTTCCCGATCGAAGCCGCGATGGTGCAGGTGCGCCTGCCGGATCCTGTTCCAGTCGCGCAGATGCACGCCGAGGGGTACACGGGAGAGCAGGGTGCGAAGGGGACTGCTTATGTCGCGCAGCTTCAACCCGGCGTCGCCGTCTACAGTCTGACCCAGCCACTCGGCCCATACGAAGGGTTGACGATCGTCCTCACATTTCCGAAAGGTCTGATTCACGAGCCGACTCAGGGCGACCGAATTCGCTGGCTGCTCGACGACAACAAAGGTGTGCTCGTCGCGCTCATCGGTTTTGTGCTGATGCTCGTCTACATGGTGCGACAGTGGCAGCGCGTCGGACGGGATCCGAAGAAGGGAATCATCATCGCGCGCTACGAGCCGGGTGACGGCCAGACGCCTGCCGGACTTCGTTTTATGCAGAAGATGGGCTACGACATGCGCTGCTTTACGGGCGATATTCTCGCTCTCGCCGTTGCGGGCCGCCTCCGGATTCATCAGGAGGAGCACCTGTTCAAGGACCAATGGAGTCTCGAGCTGCTCGATTCCGATTCGCAGACGCTAATCTCGCCCGGACAAAAGGTTCTGCTCGACAAGCTGTTCGAGAGTGGAGAGCGAACGTTGATACTGAAGAACACGAACTCTTATATCATGGCGACGGCGCGGTCGGCTCATCAGGCCATTCTGAACGATGAGTACCAGCCTGAGTACTTCAAGCGAAATGGCAAGCAGATAGGAATTGCGACGCTGATCTCAGTCGCAACCGGCGTGCTCGCATTCGTGGTCGCGAAGGGATTTGGCACTCCGTTCATCATCGGCATACTCGCGCTCATGTTGCTGTCTCACATCGTTTTCGTGCGATTGATTCGCGCGCCGACGCTCAAAGGGCGTGAGCTTCTCGATGAGATTGAAGGTCTCAAGCTTTATATGAGCGTGGCAGAGCGGCAGGAGCTGGCGAGCATGAAGGGTCCGGATGAGCCGCCTCTCGATGCAAAGCGGTACGAGGCGATGCTGCCGTTTGCCGTCGCGCTCGCTGTCGAGGATGCGTGGACGAAGAAGTTCACGATTGCTGCCGGCGCGGCCGCTGCAACTCAGGCGGCCAACAGCATGGGCTGGTACACCGGGCACGGGCCGATATCGAATCTCGGAAGCTTCTCGAACGCGATTGGGTCGAGTTTGAGCTCGACGATTTCGTCTGCTGCTACTCCGCCGGGCTCGAGCTCGGGTGGAGGAGGTGGCGGATCGTCAGGCGGCGGTGGTGGGGGCGGAGGCGGAGGGGGTCGCTGATTCGGGGATTGTCGTTTTCGGATACCGGTTTCTCCGGGTACCGGGTACCCGACACCGGGTAACGCCGTTCTGGTTTCTTACTGCGTTATCCGTTACCCGTTACCCGTAACAACCGATGTCCGGTTACTAAGCCTAGCCCGTTTCATTTGAGCAGAAACACGAACGATCGGAATCGCGACTGGCTGACAGACCCAGATCTCGCATCCGTGCGGGATGATCCCCGTTTCCAGGCTCTGCTTACCGGGGTCGCCCCGACCTCCTGATCGGCCCGCTTCGCTCCAGCGATTTCCCTGTATTGGCCTAAGGGATTCGCTGATTGTTGCCGCTACTATAGAAAGTACTTTCCTCCAGAGAAGCATGAGGCGGGACGCATCCGCCAATGCGATCGTCGCCGGCGCGCGACGCGCCGACGCAACAACGGCAATGCTCCTGGCCCGAAGCGGCCAAAAGGGGGCTCACATGCGCACCGCCTTATTCACACTCGCGATCGCCGCAGGCCTGCTGGCGCTTCCGGGTCGCGTCAATGCCCAGGCACAGGAACTTCCGTGCGTGGGTTACGCCACATTCGAGAAGAGTGGCGCTTTCACCCAGCTCATCGGCCTTGCATTAGGCGATGTGCCTGCCGGGGCAAAGGTGACAATGAACTGCTCGGGCAACGGATGTCCGTTCAGTACGCATACGTTCAATATGAAGAACGATGTGAAGACTCTCGCGCTGACGGACATGTTCAACGACCCGAACCTCAAGCCGGGAATGGTTCTGGAGCTTCGTGTCACGAAGCCGGGATGGATTGGAAAAGTATTTCAGTATGAAATCCGGGCGGTCGGCGACCCGAAGGTCACGATGGAATGCGTGTCGGAGGATGGGTCGAAAACGATGGTTTGCCTGAAGGGTTCGGGTAAATCGCAGCGCTGAGTATCAGCAGGACAACTGTCCCTTAAGCAAGAGGTTTCATCATGTCCGTTGCAAAGATTACGGAAATCCAGGCATCGTCCAGCAAAAGCTTTGAGGATGCGATCAAGTCTGGCATCGCGCGCGCCGACAAAACGCTGAAGAACGTCAGCGGAGCGTGGATCAAGAGCCAGAAGGTGACGATCGAAAAGGGAAAGGTCGTGCAGTATCGCGTACTGATGAAAGTGACTTTCGTCCTGAACGATTGACGCGAGCGAGTACTACGACCGCAATCAGGTTGCGGTCGTAGCCCCCATCGATACCTTTTCGCCAGACTAATTCACCGGCGAAAGTTTAGATGGCACGAGTCGCTTCAAAGATCTGGCTCTCGTTTGGATATCTGGCGGCGATCGGATTCCCCGGTTTGCCGGCTTTCGCACAGTCACAGGTCACAGCCGCCGGGATTGCGGCTCGTATTGCGCAGCACTCCGGTGTCGTACTTCCGAATCCGACAGTCGACACGTTCAAGTCAGGCGACCCGAACACTCCAGTTCGACGAATCGCAGTGACGATGATGGCCACGCTCGACGTTCTGAAACGCGCGGCGGCGAATGGCGACAACTTCATCATCACTCACGAGCCCACCTTCTACAGTCATCGCGACACTCTCGCGATTCTCGAGTCGGAGAACGACCAGGTACTCGCTGCTAAGCGAAAGTTCATCGCCGATCACGGGCTCGTCATCTGGCGCTTTCACGACACGCCGCACCGGATGCAGCCGGAGATAATCACGAAGGGTGTCATCCACGCACTCGGCTGGGAGTCGAAGCAACACGGACCGAGCGGTCAGCTCTTCGATCTTCCCCCAACCACCCTCGGCGCACTCGCATCGACAGTGAGCAAGCGGCTCGGCGCCAATGCAACGCGCATCATGGGTGATCCGAACGCGCGAGTATCGAAAATTGGTCTTACAGAGGGATTCCCTGGATTCGTCGCGAACCGCCACGTCTTTCAGTCATACGATCTCGACGTGCTCGTGATCGGCGAAGATCACGAGTGGGAGATGATCGAGTACGCGAAGGATGCGATAGAGGAGGGCAGGCTGAAGGGAATGATCGTCGTCGGGCACATCGCGTCGGAGCAGGCGGGAATGGAGGAAGTCACCCGCTGGCTCAAGACGTTCATCACCGAAGTGCCGATCGACTTCGTTCCGACGCGCGAGCCGTTTCGGCCGCTGAAATAGAGCGTCAAAGAAGCGAGTTGATCAGATCGCACAGCTCGCGCGCTCGTTGCTCCTCTTCTTTGGAAGCGAGCACTGACGCCGTTCGTCTGACAGCCTTCTTTGGCGTCACACCCGGCGTGAGGCCCCGAATGGAGCTTCTGGTGCTGCCACGAAACCGTCCCATTACTTCGGTGGCGTTCGCAACCGATTCAGCGCACTCGGCGGTTGGGAGCCCGTCCAGGCATCTTCGAATCGTTTGAAGGGCAGCGAGCATCTCATCGACCTCCAACCTCGCTTGTGCAATCTGCTCGCTTGTGGGAAGGGTCGCGCCGACTTTCGGGACATGCTGAGCTCGTTTGCGCGGCGCCCGCGTCGCAGTGTGCGCTGTTCGCTTCATGTGTGTAACCTCCTTCGAAATACGTGGAATCGTCGGTAGAGACACATCAACGTGTGCCGGCTTCCCGCTGCAGGCGTTCGGCGAGCTCCAGCAGTTGCGCGTGTCCCTGCGGTCCGGTGTCTTCTTTCTCGATACTTTCGAACATCGCCATCACTTCGTCGTGAACGGGTTCTGGAATCATTTCCGCAGCCATTGGGAAGAGAACCTCGTCCTCCTTCTCGATGTGGTCACGGAGCAGAGCGGCGTATCCTCGTGCGGCGGCGATAATCTGCCGTACCGCATCGGGGTCGCCGGATGCGAGCTGTCCTGCGGCGTTCCGAAGCTGACGCACATACGCGCGGCCCGCCTCGTGCTCATCGAGCATCATCTCGATGGCCCCGCCTGTCGCGGGCACCCCATGCGTGGTCATCGCCGGAAACAGGACGCCTTCTTCTTTCTGGTGATGGCATTTGTCCGCGAAGCCCGAAGCAAAATCAGCGGCGTCGAGAAAAAAGCCGGGGCGCACGGTCTCGCCGTGTGCCAGCCGATCCGCTTCGGCTTCGAGCGAAATCAGCACGCGCTCGATGACGCGATGCTCGTCCATGAGAACGTCGATGGCTTTCATGGAATCAGC
>JADGQR010000125.1 GCA_017881685.1 Gemmatimonadaceae bacterium | reverse complement strand
CGATGGCGTTGATTCGAATTTTCATGGGCGGAAAATGACGATCGAACCGGCTGTCTGCTAGAATTGCGGCGACAATCGACTAGTGCGCGATTCGGCTACCGCTTATGGCTGGACCGGTGGTAGCTGTGACTTCGCGTCGAAGGGGCGCGATAAGTCTGATAGCTGGTCCGCGGCGCACGGTGACGCGGTGCATAAGACTTTCTGCTGTATGAACGCGACCGGTAAGTCCGGCTGGTGGATGATCCTCCACGCTCCCATCGATCCTTTGCCTTCGCGTCGGCCTTCGTCTGCCACTGCATGTTGCTCGGCGAATCCGAACCGCCACTCGACAATGGAATGACGTGATCGATCACGTACCCCGGGCGACCGCGCGGATAACCAGTCCGCTTTTTGAACTCGTCCTTGGCTTTCGAGCTTCGCGCGATGCGTCCATGCGAATCGCGTTGCACGCCGACGGCCTTGCGTTGGGCTGATGCCGGCGACAGGGCGACACCAGAGATCAGCGCCGCCACCAGGAGCGCGCGGCCGAGTGAGAGAGGATGCATGGACGGAGGGTGAGGGACTCGAACCCCCAAGCGCTTGCGCGCGCCAGTTTTCAAGACTGGTGCAATAGCCATTCTGCCAACCCTCCCGATACAGCATGCGGTGCTGCTGGGACTCCCGGAAACTATTGGACTCCGGCGACTTCCTCAACCGCGAACTGGCCATCGGGTATGGCCCGGAGTTCTTCCCGATTTCGTGCGCCGCGCGTATGTTCGCGTCGCTTCCATCCGAGGAATCTCATGAGTCGCAGGATCGCTGGAAATGCCGCAATCATCGCCGCAACGGTCGCAATCGCATTCGGTTGCGTCGCTCCCTCAGCGGGCGGACAGGGCACGCGCATGAATACCCTGAGCAAACAGGAAAAACGGGAAGGATGGAAGCTTCTGTTCGACGGCAAGACGACAGACGGCTGGCACAGCTACAAGAAAACGACGGTCGGACCCGGCTGGCTGATCAAGGACGGCATTCTCAGCCGAACCGCCGATACGACAGTGTCTGCGGGCGACCTGCTGACCAACGACAAGTATCGCAACGTCGAGTTCGCGCTCGACTGGCGCATCAGCGAAGGTGGTAACAGCGGCATCATCTACCGCGTCACTGAAGACAACGACTATCCATGGCAGAGCGGTCCGGAGATGCAGATACTCGACGACAAGCGCCACTCAGACGGAAAGCTCGCGATCACGTCCGCGGGTTCGGACTTCGCGATTTATCCGGCTCCGCGCGGTGTAGTGCGCCCGGCCGGTCAGTGGAATTCGGCAAGAATTGTGGTGCGAGGAAATCACGTCGAGCACTGGCTCAACGGAAAGAAGCTTTTCTCCTACGAGCTTGGCAGTCCCGATTGGGCCGCGCGCGTCGCCGCAAGCAAGTTCAAGTCGATGCCCAACTACGGAAAGGCACCTGAAGGCTTTATCGCGCTCCAGGATCACGGCGACAAGGTCGAGTTCCGCAACATCCGGATCAAGGTTCTCCCATGAGTCCACGCGTGCGGCTTTCGACGATGATGTTCCTCCAGTATTTCGTCTGGGGGGCATGGTACGTGACGATGGGCACGTATCTCGGAACGACGCTCAAGTTCGACGGAACACAGATCGGTGCGGCTTACGGAACGACGGCGATTGCAGCAATGGTGTCGCCGTTTTTCGTCGGCATGATCGCCGACAGATTCTTTCCGACGCAGCGAATGCTCGCGCTGCTTCACCTCGCCGGCGCGGCGCTGCTTTACTTCGTCTCGATGCAGACGACGTTCGGACGATTCTACCCGCTGCTGATTCTTTACGCGCTCCTCTACATGCCGACGCTCGCTCTTACGAACTCGATCTCGTTCGACAACATGAGCGATTCGGCGAAGGACTTTCCGAAGATCAGAGTTCTGGGAACGATCGGATGGATCGTTGCGGGAGTTCTCGTCGGCAGACTCGGGCTCGAAGCAACAGCGACGCCGATGCGAATTGCAGCCGCCGGATCTGCGCTCCTTGGATTCTACTGCTTCCTGCTTCCGCATACGCCGCCGCACGCAGCGGGCAAGCCGCTCAGCGTTCGTGACGTACTCGGTCTCGACGCGCTGTCGCTTCTAAAAGATCGATCGTTTCTGACGTTCGTGGTTGGATCGTTCGTACTCTGCATTCCGCTTCAGTTCTACTACGCTTTCACGAATCTCTTCCTGAACGAAGTCGGACTTCCGGAAGCCGCGACCAAAATGACGCTCGGCCAGGCGTCAGAGCTTGGCTTCATGCTTCTGTTGCCACTCGCGCTCGTTCGAATGGGAGTGAAGCGCATCATGCTCGTCGGAATGGCAGCGTGGGCTATACGCTATGCGATGTTCGCGTACGGAAACACAGGTTCCATGGTGTGGGCACTGTATCTGGGAATCCTCCTACATGGCGTTTGCTACGATTTCTTCTTCGTCACGGGGCAGATCTACGTCGATCAGCAGGCAGGCAACAAGATTCGCGCTGCAGCGCAGGGTCTCATCGCTTTCGTAACGCTGGGTGTTGGGTTGTTCATCGGATCGTGGGTGTCGGGGAAGGTCGTCGACGCTTACGCGATCACCGGAGCGAGTGGCGCTGTCACGCATGACTGGCACTCGATCTGGATGGTTCCGGCAGTTGGAGCCGCGATCATTCTCGTGATCTTTGCGATTCTCTTCAGGCCTCGGACGTCCGCGTCCGACTCGGCACCGATGAGTCCGCTGGCGGAGCCGCTGGCGCTTTAGCGCGAAAGTCAGATCAGGTCGATCGATTCAATTGCTGCGCCCGGCGACCGAGGCATTAGCTGTCTTTCGCTTGTTCGAGGGAGGATTGAGGTGCGTCGTGTGAGCGGCTCCTATGGAAGTATTGCCATCTTGCCAACTTTTTCTTCGCCCGCAAGACTAACACGAATGGCAATACTTCCATAAAAGCCGCTCACACGACTCACCTCAATCCTTTTTTCCAGGCTGCCACTTTCCACGCGCAACCTCGGGGCTGAATGAATCGAGACCGCGCGGCGGGAAGTCGATAGTTCTTCCTTTCTCCGCGCTCATGTAAGCCGCCATCAGGATCTGCATTACCTCGACGCCGTCGTCGAAAGTGAGCATGCCTTTTTCACCACGAGTGAACGCGCGGACGAAATGCCTGTTCTCGGCCGTGTAGCCGTAAGCCGCTGCCTCGTCCGCGATCACCGGCATCATTCCCATTTCGGCATTCTGTTTCTCGACGAGATCTTCGCCTGCCTTGCCTTTGACTTCGCGGCTGAAGAACAGCTTGAGTCCGCTGTCGAGAGTATTCCATGACATCGAGTACTCGGGGCCGAGCAGCTCGGCGGAAAGTCGAAGACCCGCGCCGACGAAGCTCCAGGATGTGGTGACTTCACCAATCATCCGCTCGCCACTTTCTGCCTCGTACTCGATCGTGGCGCGAGCGAAATCCTCAGCAGGCCGCTTCTGGTAATCGACGTCCTTGCCCATCGCGGCGGACAACCGCTTCGAATACGCAGGACGCGTCCACTTCAATGATGCGATTTGTCCCGTGATGCGCACGGGGCGAATCGACGATCGTGGCTCACCGGGTTTGGTCAAAAGGTGCCGAACCACTTCGACGGAATGACACATCATGTCGTTGAGCACGCCGCCGCCCTGAAGCGACGCCTGCCAGAACCACGGCATGTGCGGGCCGCTGTGTTCCTCTGCGGCACGCGCGAGATACGGGCGTCCGGTCAGCGCTGCACCGCGCGCCCAGATCAGTTCCTTGCCGCGGGTGATGTCGGGCGCGAAGAGCTGATTCTCCAGATAACCGGTGTTGAGACCAACGCTCGCGGCGAGCTTCGCGACCTTCTTTGCTTCGGCAACGTTGCGCGCGAGTGGCTTCTCGCACGCGAGTCCGCGGAGAGTCGCCCCTGCTTTAACGGCTTTGACTACCTCTTCGACGTTCTCGATTCGCGCCTGATTCGGACCGCACAGCCAGATCGCGTCGATTGCAGGATCCGCGACCATCTCGGCAATCGAGCGATAAGCGCGAGCGTTACCTACCTCGAGCTTGCTCGCGAGCGCGGCAGTCGATTTCGCATTTGCGGCATTCGGGCTCCAGACGCCTCGGACATCGGCATCTCTAACGCCGGCAAATGACTGAATGTGAAACCGTGCGTTGAAGCCGCTCCCGATGAAACCGATTCCCAGGGGCGTCATCCCTGGACTTTCACTCGTGTCTTCATCACGTCGTGTGAGACGCCGAGCTTTGCCATCGCCTCGGGCGGACAGCCGTTCCAGTTGGGGTTAAAGACATTGCCGACAAAGCGGACATCCTTGTAGCCCATCTCGCTCGAGAAGAATCCGCTCGCGGTGAGATCGCGGAATCTGTTGAAGAACGCGACACCCTGGCTCATCTCCGACCTTGCTTTTGCGGGCCACGCGATGTCGTCGAGAATCTGATGCTGCTGCGCGTCGGTTGCAGTCACGAATGCTTTTCCGAATCGCTCGGATGCCTGTAAATCCAGCCAGGCAAGTCCGCCGCGCATAGCTGTCCTGCTGTTGAGGGATGTCTCGCTGTCGGCCATCAGCCAGTCCATGTACTCGGGGACCTTCGCATCCGTGGCAGAACCGGAATGTTCGTCAGCGGGGATGATGTAGTTGACGAGCATGCGCACGGTCTTCCATTCGTGTGCCGTAAAGAATTTCGGGACGTAAGGTGCTGCGGCAGTCGACGCCAATTCCGGCGTGAATACAGCTTCCGCCCGTGCGAGCTGCGGAGAGGAGAAGTCCCACGCTGCCGCGAAGGGTAGCAGCGCGAGCGCCTTGAGTGCATCGCGTCGAGCGATGCCGTCTTTAGGTTTGTCGTCGCTCATATTGCTCTCGCTTTCATCTGCGCCGTGATGTAGTCGGACGTTCTCCATGCGAGTGCGAGAATCGTCCATGTCGGATTCTTGTCAGCTTGCGAAACGAAAGGACCGCCGTCGGCGACGAAGAGATTCTTCACGTCGTGCGCCTGGCAATTCGCGTTCACGACCGACCTCTTCGGATCGTTCCCCATTCGCGTTCCGCCCAGCTCGTGGATGATCGTCCCGCCGTCGGCGATATCGTAGCCGTCTTCCTTCGTTGGCATCTTGCTGAAGACGGTTCCGCCCATCTGGGTAATCAGCGAGCGGAAAGTCTCCTGCATGTGCTTCACCTGATTGAGCTCGTGGTCCGTCCACTTCCAGTGGAAGCGAAGAACCGGAATTCCGAACCGATCGACCACCATCGGATCGATCTCGCAGTAGGTATTGTCGTTCGGAATCATCTCTCCGCGTCCGTCGAACGAGATCGTCGCGCCGTAATAGCGGCGATAGTCTTCCTTCAGCTTCTTCCCATAGCCGCCGCCAGGCGGATAGCTCTGGATGCCGCCCATGAATCCAGCGCCAGGCTGACGAACGCCGCCGCCGACTTCGATGTGATAACCTCGCGGGAAGTCGAGCTTCTTGTTATCGAGCCACCACGGCATGTAGACGTGCAAGCCGCCGGCGCCGTCCTCGTTGTGAGTGACGTGATCTTCCATCGCCGGGATGTAACCGGACACGCCGGTTCCCGTCGTATCGGTGATGTACTTGCCGACCGTTCCGCTCGTGTTTGCAACGCCATTCGGAAAGCGCGAGTTGCGCGAGTTCAGCAGGATCCGCGCTGTCTCGAGCGCGCTTGCCGCCAGGACGACAACCCGCGCGTTCACGCGCATGTCGGCGCCGGTATTCTTGTCGACGTACGCGACGCCGGTCGCAAGTCCGTCCGGGCCGAGGAGAACTTCGCGTACCATCGCGTTCGTGACGAGAGTCAGATTCCCGGTTGCGAGTGCCGGTGAGATGAGCACATCCGGACTTGAGAAATTCGATTTAGTCGCGCATCCGCGGCCGCATTGACCGCAATAGTGACAAGGCTGCCGACCGTTAAGCGGCTTCGTGATGACCGAGCGACGTGCTGGGATGCACGTGATGTTCAGCTTGTCGCTCGCCTGTTTGATCAACAGCTCGTAACAACGCGGTGCAGGAGGCGGATGAAAGATTCCGTCAGGCTCGTTGTAAATGCCCTCCTTGCTTCCGTAGATGCCGATCAGCTGATCAGTCTTGTCGTAGTACGGAGCGACGTCGTCGTACGAGATTGGCCAGTCGTCGCCAAGACCGTCGCGTGATTTGCCTCGGAAGTCGTTTGGTCCGAAGCGCAGCGAGATGCGTCCCCAGTGATTAGTACGTCCGCCGAGCATGCGTGCCCGCCACCACGCGAAGCTCGTCCCGGGCGCAGTGGTGTACGGCTCACCGTCGATCTCCCATCCGCCGACACATCCGTCGAACTCCCCGAACGGCTTCAACCGCGTCGATCCACCTCGCCTTGGCGACGAATAATTCGGGACCATCATCTTCGAGTCGCCCTGCGATGCGAACCATTTGCCGCCCGCTTCGAGCATCACCACGTTCGCGCCGGCTTTCGTCAGAACGTAGGCGGCCATTCCACCGCCGGCACCGGAGCCGACGATACACACATCATACTTTTTTGCGGACGACATCGACACTCGCTTCAGGGGACGGAAGAAAGTATGAAACAGGCAAGGCGGGTACAACGGGGGCGGTAAAGGCGGGTACTGCAGGGACCGGTAAGGGCGGGTACTGCAGGGACCGGTAACGGCGTGCACTCAGGTGCCGGTAACGGCGGATACTGAAACTGCAGTCAGCAGACGGCGGACAGCGGTCAGCGGTAAGCCGTCAGCGTCGCTAGTATCTCAGCGATCGCAGATACCGATAGCTTGCTTTCATTGTCTCGTCCGGGTCTTTCGTCTCGTCGTGCTCGACGAAAGCGTGCTTCACGCCGCCGGTCTCGCCCGCTTCGAAAATCTTCTTCCAGTCGATCGTCCCCTTGCCGACGTCCATCATCGCGAACTCAGGTGGTGGACCCATGTCTTTCACGTGCAGCATGGGGAATCTTCCGGGAAAGTTCTTCATGTACGTAACCGGATCTGCGCCGCCCTTCTTCATCCAGAAGACGTCGATCTCCATCGCCACGTTCTGCGGATCACATTCCCGAAGAAGAAAGTCGTACGGAAGCACTCCGTCGGTCGGGGTGAATTCAAAGAAGTAGTTGTGATAACCGAACTTCAGGCCCTGCTGTCGCGCTGCTTCTCCTGCCTCGTTGAACCGCGCTGCAATCTTCTTGTATCCCGGCAGCGTGCGTTCTTCGGCGTCAATCCACGCGCAGACGAGATACTCGTGTCCGACAGTTTTAGCGTAATCGAGCATCGCGCCCCAGCCGGTGCCCAGGTCCGCCATCTGAACGTGAGATGAGGGTGCCTTGAGGCCTAAATCGTCGAGCATCTTCCTGATGTCGGCGGCCGGGTGGCCGAAGTAGCCGGCGAACTCGACTTCCTTGTAGCCGGCTTTCGCGACTGCGGCGAGAGTCTGTGGAACACTCGCCTTCATTTGCTCGCGCACAGTGTAGAGCTGCAGGCCAATCGGGCCGAGTCGGTCCTTATCTGCCGATGACGCGAGTACACGAGTGGCCGAGCTGGTCAAAAGCGCTCCAGCAGTTGTGCCGATGAAGGTGCGGCGATCCATCGATCTAGTGACGGAATTGCCGCTGACCCGTGAACACCATCGCGATGTCGTGTTCGTCAGCGGCAGCGATCACCTCATCGTCGCGCACTGAGCCACCGGGTTGGATTATCGCGCGAATACCGGCTTCAGCTGCCTGATCGACTCCGTCACGAAACGGGAAGAACGCATCGGAGCCGAGTACTGCGCCGTTTGTGTCGTGGCCGGCGAGGCGGGCTTTGTGGACAGACAGGAAGGCAGCGTCGACGCGTGACATCTGTCCGGCGCCGATGCCGATCGTCGCGCCATCTCGCGCGATCAGGATTGCGTTCGACTTCACACTTCCGACAGCGCGCCACGCGAACGCCATGTTGACCTTCTCTTCATCTGTTGGCCGGCGTTTCGAGACGACAGTCCATCCGTCGATTTCCGACGTAACCGGTTTGGCGCGTTCCTGGACGAGGAAGCCTCCGCGCACCCGCTTGTAGTCGAGCGCGTGCTTGCCCCATTCAGCATGCCCTTCGAGCACGCGAAGGTTCTTCTTTCGTCCGAGTATCTCGAGCGCCTCGTCAGTAAACGACGGAGCGACTATGCACTCCACAAAGAGACTCGACACTGCCTCGGCTGTCTCTGCATCGACTGGAACAGTGAAGGAGATCACCGACCCAAACGCAGATACCGGATCGCAGGCAAGAGCTTTTCGATATGCCTCGACAGCGCTCGGGCCGGTTGCGAGTCCGCACGGCGTCGTGTGCTTCACGATTGCGCAGCACGTCTCGCCGGCGAATGGATCCGTCGCGAGCAGTGCGCCCTCGAGGTCGAGAAGGTTGTTGAACGAGAGTTCCTTTCCGCCTTTCTGCGTCAGGCCCGAGAGGCCCTTTCGGTGCCGTTCGACGTAGAACGCCGCACGCTGACCTGGATTCTCCCCGTACCGGAGCGTCTGCACTCGCTCGAGGGCGATTGTGTTCAGGTCGGGAAATTCTTCCGACCGCTCGTAGGCGAACCATTTCGAGATCGCTGCATCGTACTGCGCGGTGTGCGCGAAAACCTTCTCAGCGAGAAGACGTCTCAGCTCGAGATCGTTGTCGTCCGCTTCGAGAGTTGCGAGCACGCGAGGGTAATCGACCGGATCGACGATCACTGTGACAGACTGGAAGTTCTTCGCGGCGGAGCGAAGCATCGACGGACCACCGATGTCAATGTTCTCGATCACTTCGCCAGGTGTGACGCCCTGTCGGGCAGCGGTCGCTTCGAACGGATAAAGATTCACAGCAACGAGATCGATCGGCGTGATACCGTGCTCGGCGATCACCTTCATGTGCTCGATGTCGTCGCGCTTCGCGAGCAGTCCACCGTGAACCATCGGATGCAGCGTCTTCACTCGTCCGTCGAGCATCTCCGGAAAGCCAGTGAGGTCGCTGACGTCCTTCACCTCGAGCCCCGCAGTGCGGAGCGCCTTCGCGGTGCCTCCCGTGGAAACGAGACTCCATCCCAAATTCGTAAGAGCCTGCGCGAATTCCACGAGGCCTGTCTTGTCCGAAACAGAAAGCAATGCGAGAGGCATGTCAGTAATCTGCGAAAAAT
>JADGQR010000124.1 GCA_017881685.1 Gemmatimonadaceae bacterium | reverse complement strand
CTTGGGAACAAGCGCCTTCATCGACAGACGAAGACGTCCGCGCTCATCGCGCTCGAGCAGCTTCACCTTCACACGGTCGCCCTTGCTGACCACATCCTCAGTCCTCTCGGTGCGTCCGTGCTTCAGCTCGGAAATGTGGACGAGGCCTTCAGTTCCCGGCATGATCTCGACGAATGCGCCGAAAGCTGTCGTGCTCTTCACGGTGCCTTCGTAGGTCTCGCCGATGACTGGCTCAGCCGTTAGGGCCTGAACCATCTGACGAGCGCGCTCCATCGCTTCGCCGCCAACAGCGGCGATCGTGACGAGGCCAGTATCGTCGACGGTGAGCTCGGCTCCAGTCTCTTCCTGGATGCCGCGAATCGTCTTGCCCTTCGGTCCGATGAGCTCGCCGATCTTCTCGGGATTGATGTTGATCGTCACGATACGCGGTGCGTACAGCGAAAGCTCGGCTCTCGGTGCTGCGAGGGCCTTCTTCATCTCGCCAAGGATGTGGAGACGTCCTTCGCGAGCCTGATCGAGTGCTTCCTTCATCAGGTCGATCGAGAGGCCCTGAATCTTGATGTCCATCTGGATGGACGTGATTCCGTTCTCCGTTCCCGCGACCTTGAAGTCCATGTCGCCGAGGTGATCCTCGGTGCCGAGGATGTCGGTGAGAATCGCGTACTTCGAGCCTTCCTTGATGAGACCCATCGCTACACCCGCGACTGCTCCGCGAATTGGAACGCCGCAATCGAACAGCGCGAGCGATCCACCGCAGACAGATGCCATCGACGACGATCCGTTGGACTCGAGGATGTCAGAGACGATACGAATCGTGTACGGGAACTCTTCGAACGGCGGCAGCACGCTCTGAAGCGCGCGCTCGGCGAGGTTTCCGTGGCCGATCTCGCGGCGGCTGGTGCCGCGCATTGGACGAACTTCACCGGTCGAGAACGGCGGGAAGTTGTAATGAAGCATGAACGACTTCGTCGTCTCGCCCTTTTCGTCGATTGAATCGAGGCGCTGCACGTCCTGGGCAGTTCCGAGCGTTACTGCGACCAGTGCCTGGGTCTGTCCGCGTGTGAAGAGCGCGGATCCATGAGCGCGCGGCAGAACCGGCGTGTCGATGGTGATCTTGCGAACTTCGCGCGGGCCGCGGCCGTCAACTCGCTTGCCGGTGTCGAGCACCTGGGCGCGAAGCGTGTTGTATTCGGCGTCGCCGACGAGGCTGCGAATGTCCTTTGGATTTTCCGGGAACTCGGCGTCGAGTACTTCGGCGATCTCTCGCTTGACCTTCTCGACTTCCTCGATCCGCGTGTGCTTCTCGAGCTGGTTGATCGCTGCGTTGATCCTGCTTTCAGCCAGATCCTTCACGCGGGATACGAGTGCTTCGTGCGGCTCGGTCTTCGACCACGGCATCTTCGCCGTACGGCCCTGTCCGAGCATCTCTTCCTGAATCCCGACGAGCTCACGAATGCCGCCCTGAGCGACGTTCAACGCCTGGAGCGTGTCTTCTTCGCTGATCTCGATGGCGCCACCTTCGACCATCATGATCGAGTCCTGCGAGCCGGCAACGACGATGTCCATGTCGCTGTAAGGCAGCTGCTGGAACGTCGGGTTGAGAATCCAGTTGTCCTGTACTCGTCCGACGCGGACTGCCGCGATTGGACCGAGAAACGGGATCTTCGACGAGTTGATCGCGTACGATGCGGCAAGCAGCGCGATTACGTCGGCGTCGTTTTCCTGATCTGCGGAAATGACGTAGATGAAGACCTGGACTTCATTCTTGAAGCCTTCAGGGAACAGGGGGCGAATCGAGCGATCGATGACTCGCGCCTTGAGGATCTCCGAGTCGTGCGGACGTCCTTCGCGTTTGATGAATCCACCGGGGATTTTTCCGGCTGCGTAGGCCTTGTCTCTGTATTCGACGAGGAGGGGGAAGAAGTCGAGCGGGCTTTCCCTGTCGCTGACTGTGACGGCCGCGAGGACCATCGTTTCGCCAAACTGGACCAGGGCAGATCCTGCCGCCTGTTTGGCCATTCTGCCGGTCTCGATTATGAGCTTCCGGCCCGCGAAATCGCGTTCAATCCGTTGCATCTTCTTTGCCTTTTCTTTTTTCTAGAGAACACAAAACGCGCGCGGACAGCAGAGTGCGTCCGCGCGCGGGACATCGTCAGAAGATTCGACTAGTGTCGGAGGCCAAGATCCGCGATGATCTTGCGATAGCCTTCGACGTTTGTTCGCTTGAGGTAATCAAGGAGGCGACGACGACGGCCGACCATCTTCAGCAAGCCCTGACGGCTGTGATGGTCCTTGGCGTGAGTGCGGAAGTGACCGGTCAGGTAGTTGATGTTCTCGGTGAGAATCGCGACCTGAACCTGTGCCGACCCGGTATCGGTGTCGTGCGTGCGGTACTTCTCGACTGTTGGGGTCTTCTGAAATGCCATGTTGCTGTGTTCTCCGCGCGCGGAGCGCGCTGGGTTTCTTTGAATCTTCGTAAGCCTTGAAGAATAGCCGACTTAAGAGCTCCTGTAAAGGCGTCCCGGTCCGCAATTGCGGAGGCAGGACTGAGGAGCTTTGCGGACTCAGGACTTACAGCCATCGACGATCGATGACTAAGTACGGATTACGGACAAAATCGGGGTTACAAGATCACGGTCCCCCGCGAAGTCCGTGATAGTCCGTAATGGTCCGCAATAATCCGTAGTAACCGCACTTGTCCGCAATTCTCAATTAGTCGTCGATCAGCAATGGCCGTCAGTCCTGAGTCCGCAAGGGGTCCTCAGTCCTGTTTTCGCAATGCTGATTTGAGGCGATCGACGGTAGCATCGAGTGAGCCGTCCCTCAGCATCAGCTGGAAGTGCTTTCTGACCTCGAATTGACTGATCGATCCGAGGGTCGTTCCATCTGCATCGCGGGCGACAGCATAGCCCCGCGAGAGCGTCGCCAGCGGACTGAGCGCGTTGAGTTGACCGGCAAGTCCCGAAACTGCGGTGCGACGGCGATCTGACGACCTGAGGGCAGCCGCCTTCATTCCCCGTGCTACCATCCGGAGCTCCGAAGATGACGCATCGATTTTCCGCGTGAGATTCCTGACCATTCGGGCGCGCTGTGCTTCCACGGCAGCGACCAGCTCCTCGAGTGCCGGAACCGCAGCCTCAGCAGCCGCGGAAGGCGTTGCGGCACGAACGTCCGCTACGAGATCGCAAACTGTTGCGTCGATCTCATGGCCTACGGCCGAGATCACGGGAATGGGACAGGCGGCGACTGCGCGCGCGACCTTTTCATTATTGAAGGCCCACAGGTCCTCACGAGAACCGCCGCCCCGGCCCACAATCAAAACCTGGGCTCGCTTCCAGCGAACTATTCGCTCGATCGCCGCGCAGATCTCAGCTGGAGCATTGTCTCCCTGCACCGCACAGTTGGCGACAACGATGCGGATTCCGGGACGTCGCCTCTGGGCGACAGAGATGATGTCCTTCATCGCCGCCCCGTGCGTGCTCGTTACGATCGCTATCACTCTCGGATACCGCGGCAGCGCCCGCTTTCTCGCCGGTTCCATGAGGCCGTCAGCCTTCAGGCGTGCAATGGTCTGTTCCATCGCCTTGCGCCACAGTCCGTCACCTGCCGCTTCCATGCGACAGACCTTGAGCTGAAGCGAGCCTCTCGCTGGATACACAGTCATTTCAGCCAACGCGACGACCTGCATGCCATCGTCAGGGGGCGCAGGAATCATGTGCTGATCGCGACTCCACACCACGCACGATATCTGGGCGACTTTGTCGCGCAGCGAGAAGTACCAATGCCCATTGCGATGTGGCTTGAAATCGCTGATCTCGCCCTTGATCCAGAACTGGCCGAACTCGCTCTCGACCAGAGCTTTTGTTGATTCGTTAAGCGTGCTGACGCTTACTGCCGACTCGCGAGTCGTTCCAGGTATCGCCTGGACAGCAGACCGGATCATGCAGCGCCGATTTGTTCGGCTGCCTTGACGGTGTTCGACATCAGCATCGCAATTGTCATCGGTCCCACTCCACCGGGTACGGGTGTGATTCGCGATGCGACTTTGCTTACTGACTCAAAATCCACGTCACCGACAAGACGATACCCGCGCGATGAATTCGGATCGTCGATTCTGTTCATCCCAACATCGATGACCACGGCACCAGGACGAATCATGTCGGCCGTAACGAGTCCCGCCCGGCCGGCCGCGACGATGAGTATGTCAGCACGCTTAGTGTGAGCACCGAGGTCGCGCGTGTGACGATGACACACAGTCACAGTTCCGTTCGCACCAGCAGCGTCCTGCATCAGCAGAGCAGCCATCGGCTTTCCGACGATATTGCTGCGGCCGACGATCACGCATTCGGCTCCTGATGTCTCGATTGCCGATCGCCTCAGCATCTCCTGTATTCCTGCCGGCGTGCAAGGAACGAAACCATCGCGCTCGCCAATCAGAAGCTTGCCGATATTGACCGGATGAAATCCGTCAACGTCCTTGCGTGGATCGATCGCACGAATGACAGTATCGGCGTCCAGCTGTTTTGGCAGCGGCATCTGCACGAGAATTCCGTGAATGCGCGAATCTGCGTTGAGCCGGTTGACGACTTCGAGCAATTCAGGCTGCGAAGTCGTCGCGGGAAGGTTGATCGTCGAGCTGTACATGCCGGCCTCATCACACGCGCGGCCTTTCGATCGTACGTAGACCGCGCTTGCCGGATCATCTCCCACCAGAACAACAGCAAGCCCGGGGCGAATTCCGCGCTCGGCGAGCCGCGCCGCTTTCTCTGCTATTTCCTGGCGAATCTCGCGGGCAATCGATACGCCATCGATCAGCTCAGCGGGCAAAGTCCACCGCGCGTGTCTCGCGGATGAGGACAACCTTGATCTGTCCCGGATACTGAAGCTCTGCCTCGATGCGGCGCGCGATCTCCTCGCTCAGCGTTGTCATGCGAGCGTCATTCACATCATCGGGAGTGACGATCACGCGAACTTCACGTCCTGCCTGGATCGCAAACACTTTTTCGACGCCACGATAACTCGATGCGATGCGCTCGAGTCCTTCGAGTCGCTTCACATAGGTCTCGAACGCTTCACGCCGCGCGCCTGGGCGCGATCCGGAGATTGCGTCAGCAGCCTGAACGAGAACCGATATCTCGCTCTCGTGAGGAACGTCGTCGTGGTGCGCGGCGATGCAATTGATGACGAGCGGATGCTCGCCGTAACGAGTCGCCACCTCGACACCAAGCTGCACGTGTGTGCCCTCGTGCTCGTGCGTCAGAACTTTTCCAATGTCATGGAGCAGCGCTCCGCGTCGAGCCATCGCGACATCGAGTCCGAGCTCAGCCGCCATGATGCCGGCCAGCCACGCGACTTCCTGCGAGTGGTTGAGAATGTTCTGGCCGTAGCTCGTGCGCCAACGCATGCGGCCGATGAGGCGAATGATTTCCTGATGCAATCCATGCACGCCGCTGGCGTACGCTGCTCGCTCACCGGTATCGATGATGCCGATGTCGACTTCTTCACGCGACTTCGCGACGACTTCCTCGATGCGGCCTGGATGAATGCGTCCGTCGGCAACGAGCTTTTCGAGCGACAGGCGCGCAACTTCCCGGCGCACTGGATCGAAGCATGAGACGACCACCGTATCCGGAGTGTCGTCGATGATCACGTCGACACCCGTCGCAAGCTCGAACGCGCGAATGTTGCGTCCTTCGCGGCCGATAATGCGGCCCTTCATTTCGTCATTAGGAAGCGCAACAGCAGAGACGGTTGTCTCCGCAGTCTGTTCAGCCGCGATTCGCTGAATCGCGAGAGCGATGATTTTCTTCGCTTCCCTGTCGGCGTTGCGCTTGGCCGATTCTCTGATGTCGCGAATCCGGTTAGCTGCGTCGGCCTGAGCCTCGTCGGCCAGGCGCTGCACCAGCTCTGCCTTGGCTTCCTGTGCGGACAAACCAGCGAGCTGTTCCAGACGGCGCCGTTCATCGGCAAGAAGCTTGTCGAGCTCCTGCTCGCGCGAGGCAAGCGCTTCCTGTCTGCGGGTTATGTCGGTCGTGCGCGACGTGGTTTCCCGCTCGCGCTGCTCGAGGAGATCGTACTTCCTGTTGAGCAGACCTTCCCGTTCCTGAACACGGCGCTCCTCGGCTTCGATCTCTTCTCGCCGCTTGCGAGCTTCGAGCTCCCACTCTTCGCGGAGATGGATCAGCTCTTCCTTGCCGCTCAGGAGCGCGGTCTTGCGCAGCGATTCGGAATCGCGCGCTGCATCATCGAGGATGCGTTTTGCGGTTTCTTCAGCAGTCGCTTTGGCTTGCAGCTGCCTCGCGATCTCTGACTTCCTGCCAGCCCGACTACCTATATAGAGAAACACCGCGGAGGCTACGACGACCAGAATCAGGCCAACCGCGGCAAGCATCGCCGTTTGAGTCATGACAGATCTATGTAGAGCCCGCGGCAATGCCACAGGCGGCCCCAAGCGCGCCGGAAAGTCGTCGCGTCCTGGGGTTAAAGTAATCCTATCTCTTTGCCGGGGGGAGCCAGGGGCGTATTTCGTCGCTCAGGGCTTTCATCTCGGAAGCCAGAGTGGAGGCTCGCTCCCGTGCTTCGAAGAGCTCTCCCGCTATGCGCAGTGCGGCGAGGATTGCGGCCTTGTGCGCCTCCACCCGCGCCCCGGAGTCCATCGTTTCGCTGATTGCCTTGTCGACGTACTCGGCAACCGCGAGCGCGTGCTCCGGAGACGTCTCGGTCCGCAGCGTATACTCACTGCCGAGGATCGTGACTTTGACGACGTTCTTTTTCTGGTTCATGGTGCTGCCGCCTCGTGCTGCTGCCGGAGAAAACGAACCCGGTCGAGGACCTGCCTGGTTCGCGCGCGGGCCGTCTCCAGTCGCTTGCGAAGCTCAGCATTTTCCAGCTCGAGTCGCTCGATTCTCTCCGGGGTGACCTTCGCTGCGCCGCCCGATCCTTCCACTGCTTTCATCCGAGCCTCGGCCTGAAGGGCGCGGCGACGGAAGCTCGTCAGCTCGTCGCCAAGATGACGAACGAGTTGTTGAAGCTCGAGAAACGCTTCGACGTCAGGACGATCGTTGTCTGATTCCAAGTTTGCTCTCGAGTACGCTGAGGATTTTGCTGGTTCGGCCCTGAATTTCCTTGTCTCGTAGTGTGCGCTCGGGATGACGGAAGGTCAACGCCCACGCGAGGCTTCTCTGCCCGTCAGGAATTCCAGCGCCACGGAATTCGTCGAACACGACGAGGGATTCGAGCATGTCGCCGGCTGCCTGCCGAATCGCGTCCGCGACGTCCGACGAAGGAACGTCCTCCGGTACGAGGAGCGCGAGGTCGACCTGCATTGCCGGCATCGCCGGAATTGCGACGTAAGGTCTGGTAGCAGCTTCCGAAGCGATGATCGCTTCGAGATCGATTTCAATTCCGAATACCGGAGATGCCCAAACCGGCGCGTCGACGGTGAGTCTTCTCACCAAGCCAATTGCGGCTTCATCTGCGATGATCGTCCAGAGCACGGCATCAGTCGACGGAGTGCAACGGACCGATGCGGCAGGAAATGCCGCGCGTGCGATTGATTCGCCCAGACCCTTTGCATCCCACTCGTCGAACTTCGGAGGATGAGGCTCGGTGAAATGCTGAGGACGGCGATCGCCAACGATCACCGCCGCGGCATGGATTCGCTCGGCCGGAGCTGAGGTATCGGCCGCAGTTTCGTGCGTAAAAACAGTGCCTATCTCGAACAGTCGAACGTTCCGCTGCATGTGCGCGAAGTTGTATTCGACGCGCCGTGCAAGTGAATCGAGCAGACTCGTCCTCAGATAGGCTTCGTCTTCCGCCAACGGATTCCGAACACGATGCGACTCGATGCCTTCGCGAACGAATGGCATTGGCCGGGCTTCGAGAAGGCCGGCAGCCACCGCCGCATCTCTCACTCTGCTCGCGGCTGTGTGCATCGGCGCATCGCGACGCGATCCGGGACGATACGGGCGGAGTTCCGACGAGAACAATTCGTAACCATGAAGCCGCGCAATTTCTTCGATCACTTCAGCTTCGCCGATGACGTCCTGACGGAATGAAGGCGGCCTCACCATCAGGGCGTCCTTCTCGGGCTCGACTCCGAACCCAACACTCGACAGATATGCAATCGAGAAGTTTTCGGGGATCTCTTCGCCGAGCAAAGTTGTGATTCGTGCGAGCCGAACACGAATCGGGTTCGCGGGCGCCGGCTTCTCATATGAGTCCGTTGACGGCCCGCCAAGCGAGCCGCCGGCAACTCGCTGCACAAGCTCTGCAGCGTAGTACAGCAGGTCTTCAATCGCAGAAACATCCACGCCGCGCTCGAATCGGTAGCTCGCATCGGTCGAAAGCCCAAGCTTTCTGCGCGTCGCGCGGATGCGCTGCGGATCAAACGCTGCTGCTTCGATAAGAATGTCAGTCGTCGTTTCGGTGACTTCGCTCCCCTTTCCTCCAATGACTCCGCCGATCGCCTGCGGCGACGTTGCATCGGCGATGATTGTCATCGAGTCATCCAGCGTTCGCTCGACGCCATCGAGCGTGACGAGCTTCTCGCCATTCTTTCCGCGACGCACGACAACCTGTCCACCGCCGAGCCTGGCGAGATCGAACGCGTGCATCGGTTGTCCGAAGCCGTGAAGCATGTAGTTCGTGACGTCAACGACGTTGCTCACCGACCGGCCACCAACAGCTTCGATTCTCGACGCGAGCCATTCCGGACTCGGACCAACTGTCACTCCGCGGACAATCGCCGTCATGTAGCGCGGCGCGCCTTCAGTGTCCTCAACCGTAATTTCGATTTTCGGCGTGTCCCCTTCCGCTACGGCGCGCGTCAAAACAGCCGGTGGATGCGAAGGACGCTCCATCTTCTTGCCGGTCGCGGCCGCAATCTCCCTCGCGAGTCCCTCGTGCGAGAGCAGATCAGGCCTGTTGGGAAGTACGTCAACGACGAGGATCGTGTCGCCAACCGGCACCACATCGATGAAGCGCTCGCCAGGCTGAGCATCTACGTCGAGTGCGAGAATCCCCTGATGGTCGGTTCCGAGTCCGAGCTCACGCGCGGAGCACAACATGCCCTCGGATACAGCTCCGCGAATCTTTCGCTTCTCGAGCTTGAGACCGCCAGGAAGAACTGTCCCGACTGGAGCGAACGGATAGAGCTTTCCCTTTTCCACGTTCGGCGCGCCGCAGACAACATCATGAAGAACGCCCTTGCCCGCGTCGACCTTCGTCACCCACAAGTGATCAGAATCGGGATGCGGTTCTGCCTCGACAACTCGTCCGATGACGACGTCCGCGAGATCCTGGCGAAGCGTTACGACATCATCGACCGTCGCGCACCGTGCAGTGAGCAAGTCGCGGAGCTGAGTCGGCGAGAGCTCGATGTCGACGAAGTCGCGCAGCCAGCGGTACGACGCGTTCATGACGACACCTGCGCAAGGAATCGCATGTCGGAGTCGTAGAGCAGACGAATGTCGGGAAGCTTGTAGCGCAGCATCGCGATTCGAGCCGGGCCCATTCCGAATGCCCAGCCGGTGTAGCGCTCAGCGTCGAGTCCCGCAGCAATGAGAACGTTCGGGTGCACCATTCCGGAGCCGAGGATTTCCATCCATCCGGTATTCTTGCAGCTGGAGCAGCCACTTCCATGGCAGATCTGGCATTCGACATCCATCTCCGCTGACGGCTCGGTGAATGGGAAGTAGCTGGGACGGAACCGCGTCTTCGTTCCGCCGAAGAAGCGATTTGCGAAATGCGTCAGCGTGGCCTTCAGGTCGACGAATCCAATTCCCTCGTCCACCGCCAGGCCTTCGATCTGCGAGAACATCGGTGCATGAGACGCGTCGAAGAAATCGCGACGATAGACATTCCCCGGCGCGAGAATACGAATCGGCGGCTTCGTTGTCTGCATCGTCCTGATCTGAACCGGTGACGTGTGAGTGCGCAGCAGCACTTCGTCGCTCAGGTACAGAGTGTCGTGCATGTCCATCGCCGGATGATTCTCGGGGAAATTCAGCGACGTGAAGTTGTACCACTCGGTCTCGGCCTCGGGGCCGAGCGCAATGGTGAAGCCGAGCTCGCGAAAGATCGACTCGATCTCCTCGATCACTACCGTCACGGGGTGTCGTCCGCCTTTCCAGTTTTCGCGGGCAGGCATCGTCAGGTCGATACGCGGTCCTGAAGGCGCAACCGGAACGAGTGAGCCTGCGCGATTCGCGAGCAGCTCTTCGATCGTCGTCTTGACTCTGTTCACTGCGGCGCCTGCTTCGCGCCTGTCATCGGCGGGAAGTGACGGAAGAGATTTCATGAGCGCGCTCAGGTCTCCGTTCTTTCTGCCGAGGAGCGCATTGCGTGCTGACTCGAGCTCGGCCGGAGTGGTAGCTGCCGAGACGAGCGCGGAGGCGTGAGTGTCGAGCGCGGATACTGCTTTTACGAACTCGTCGAGCGTCACAGTTTGGTCGACCGGGATGATGAAAAGAGAAAGGGCGGCCCTGGAACGGGTTGATTCGTTCCCGGGCCGCCCTGCCGTCTGGCGATGCTCAGGCGGCGTTCAGAGCTGCGCGGGCCTTTTCTGCGAGGGCTCCAAAAGCGGCGGCGTCGTTGATCGCGAGGTCAGACAGAACCTTGCGGTCGATTTCGATTCCGGCCCGCTTGAGGCCGTGCATGAACACACTGTAGCTCATGTCGTGCTGGTGAGCACCGGCATTGATGCGGACGATCCACAGCTTGCGGAAATCGCGCTTCTTATTCTTGCGATCGCGGTAGGCGTACTTCCAGCCACGCTCGACGTTTTCCTTCGCGGCTTTCCAGAGCTTGCTCCGTGCGCCGAACGCGCCACGGGCTGCCTTCATTACCTGCTTTTTGCGCTTCAGGCGCACCACATTCGATCTTACGCGAGGCATTGTATTTCTCCTTTAAAGCTGCAAGAGCCGCTTGATGTTTTTCTCTTCACCGCGCACCGAGATCGTCGTCGACTGGCGGAGGCGGCGCTTCCGCTTCGACGTCTTCTTGGTGAGGATGTGACTCTTGAACGCCTTGAGGCGCTTGACCTTTCCGGAGCCGGTAATCGAGAAGCGCTTTCTCGCTCCGCGGTGGCTTTTCATCTTGGGCATGTTCTTTCTCTATTGGTTGTAGTGACGCTGAGCTTCTCGGCCTACTTCGGCGCGAGGATCATCGTCATGAACTTTCCTTCGAACTTCGGCTCTGTCTCGACCTTCGCGATATCCGCGAGCTCCTGAGCGACCCGATTAACGACCACGCGTCCCAGCTCGGGATGTGCGATCTGACGCCCGCGAAACATGAGCGTCACCTTCACTTTGTTGCCTTCACCGAGAAAGGCTCGCGCGTGGCGGGTCTTTGTCATGAAGTCATGCTCCTCGATTCCAGGACGGAACTTCACTTCCTTGAGGTGGATCACGTGCTGCTTTTTCTTGGCCTGTCGCGCCATCTTGGCCTGCTCGAACTTGAACTTCCCGTAATCCATGATGCGGACGACCGGGGGCCTTGCGAGTGGTGCGACTTCGACCAGATCCAACCCTTGTTCCACCGCGGCGGCGAGAGCGGTCTCAACATCCATGATTCCGAGCTGCGCGCCATCGGCTGCTATAACGCGGAGCGGGCTGATACGAATCTGCCTGTTCACGCGCACACGTTTTGTGGTGTCCTGAATACTCGAATACCTCTAATAGAAGGAATGCGAAACGAAAAGCGCGGACCCGTGAAGGAGTCCGCGCGCAGACGGAGCCGAATGGACCTTCGGCACCGAGTGGCATGAACTCCTGCAGCACACCAAGGTTGGAACCGAGGGCCAGAGGGTGGAACTCCCCGCCCGGAGAGTCCGCTTATCGTTTTGTAACTGTCGAAGGATAAACGACTTCGGCGTTGATTGCAACTGGATTGCGGCCTCAGGACTAACTACCATCGACGATCGACGACTGAGTTCGGATTTCGGACCGAATCGGAAAGACGGCAGAACAGCTCATTGAGGACTAGCGAGGATCACTGAGGCCTATGGGCCCTGGAACCGCAGTTTGTCCGTAGTCCTCAATTAGTTGTCGATCGTCGGTGGCAGTTAGTCCTGAGGCCGTAAGGGTCCTCAATCGTCATTCCGCAATCGAGCTAGGACTCGCGCAGGCGATACCCTTTTCCGTCGTGCTCGATTCGTCCCCAAGGCACAGTAGCGTCGTGCTCGAAGATCAGGAGCCAGTTCTCATCCTCGGCCTGCCGAAGGATTCGCCTTTTGGTTTCCAGAGTCACGAGCGGCTCGACGTCGTACCCCATGATCCACGGAAGCGGAATATGAGCTGAGGTTGGAAGCATGTCGGCGAGATAGAAGGCCCGCTCCCCTTCCGATTCGATCAGCACGCTCTGATGAAACGGCGTGTGACCCGGCGTGGGAACGACACGAACTCCCTTCACGATCTCGTTCTCCGGGACGACGAACTCGAACTTCGAATCTTTCACGACCGGCATGAAGTTCCGCTCGAAATAACTCGCCGCGGTTCGCTCGTTCGGATGAGTCGCGTATTCGTATTCACCGCGTTTCACGATGTACCGGGCTTTCGGAAACGTCACCTTCAGCTCGCCCGCGTCGTCGACGTACGTGTTGCCGCCGGCGTGATCGAAATGAAGATGCGTGTTGATGACAATCGAAATGTCGTTCGTCGAAACGCCGAGCTGGCTCAGTCCATCTTCGAGTGACGTGCGGCCGCTTGCACCTTCGTTCTCGACCCCGTAGATGTCCTTGAACTTCCGGTCTTCCTTGTTGCCGGCGCCCGTATCGATGAGTACGAGCCCCGATGGATGCTCGATGAGCACGACACGCATTCCGAGCTGAATGCGATTTCGCTCGTCAGCGGGGATGCGTCTTTCCCAAAGCGGCTTCGGAACGACGCCGAACATTGCTCCGCCGTCCAGCCGTTGCCCACCGGCCTGGATGGCGTGAATTGTCAAGCCGCCAACCTTGCGGCTCAGAACCAGCGGTTCTGGTTTCACGCGGTCGTGTCTCTGATGACGGGTGACGGTAGTGCGCTGTATCTCTTCTTCTTCTTTTTCGGCGGACGCCCACGCAGAAGAACTTCAAGGTCTTCCCACGTGCTGCAGCCCTGGTCTTCAGCGTCGCGCAGAAGTCGAATGAGGCAATGCGCAGTGGCGATGGCGTCTCCGCCTGCGCGGTGACGGCCGTTGATCTCGACCCCGTAATGATTTGCGAGATGGTCCAGCGAACGACGGGGAAGACCTGGCAGGAGTCCGCGAGCCAGACGCACGGTGCACAGACGCTGGCCGAAAAGTCTGCTGCCGGTTGCTCGCGTCACTTCGTGCGACACGAACTTCCAGTCGAAAGCAGCGTTATGCGCTACGAAGACGTTGCCGTCCAGCGCTTTCATCACATCCTCTGCCACGTGCTCGAATTTCGGCGCGTTCTTCACCATGTCCCACGTGATGTTGGTGAGCTTTGACACGAACGATGGGATCGGGCGCTGAGGATTGACCAGAGTCTCGAACACTTCGGCGATCCTTCCGTCACGCACCACGACAGCCGCGATCTCGGTGATTCTGTCAGACGGCGGCGAACCGCCCGTTGTCTCGACGTCCACCACGACCCACGACAGCGACTTGAGTGGCTGAGGCGGCAACCTGGTTTTCTTCAAGCGACTTCCAGATGTCTCGCTTTTGGCCGAACGACTTCGTCGCGGATATTCGACTGACGGCATCTCGACTGTCGCTTCGAAAGACGCCGTGACATTCGTTGCGCCAACCAGCAGCCACCGGCCTGACTCGTCGCGCCGAAATTCCGTCCGCCCCGCGAACATCGCTTCCGCCATGTGCTCGGCCACGATTCGCGGAGCAGCCGGAAGGTTGCAGATATAGCCAATCAGATCGACGACATCGGCCGGACCGTTTTGCAGATACTTCGCGGCGCGCTCTGTGAGCAATGTGTCCTGGGGGCGAGCCTGAATGCCCTTGCTTCTCAGGTCCACGGATCATCCCGCTGAATCGGACACGTCATACATCGAGGACCGCCTCCGCCACGCACCAGCTCGCCGCCCTCGAACGTAATAACAGCTCGCTCGTCTTCGCGGATCGCCTCGGATCCATCGAGAAAATCGCCAGCCTTCACCAGCTTGAACCCCGTCTTCTGCATCTCTTCGAGTGTTGCCTCATTCCTCGTGTACGACAGGACGAGCCCCGGACGCGCCGCGAGGAAATTGCATCCCGACGACCATTGCTCGCGTTCCTGCGTGATTCTTCGCTGCCCACCGCAAAGTATTGGCTCGACACGAAAACCGCACTCGTCGAGTGCATGAAAAACGTCGGGCATTTCCCGGAGGGCCTTTCTTCCCTTCTTCCAGTGAAGAATCGGCAGACGCTCGGGTCCCATGAAATGCGGCGGGTGAACAACGCAAAGCTCGCGATCGACCTGCGTGAAGATCATGTCGAGGTGAATCGCCGATTCCTCGCCGGGCATGATGACGATGATGATGTCGGTAATCGTCGTCCCCCGAAACAGCAGGTCTGCCAGATTGTCGATCGCAGCCGGGCTCGACCGCTCGCTGAATCCAATCATGAGTGTATCGCGCCTGATCGGATGCACGTCACCACCTTCGAGCGTGTAGTTCAGCCGGTGCTCGCGCGATCCGTCATACAGAATTCCCTGGTTGGAAACCTTCGGGTTGTACAGGAAGATGGCTTTCATGATGATCTCTTCGGTCCAGCGAACTCCGTAACGCATCGATCCGATCATTACGTGATCGTTGATGCCCATCGCGACATCGCGCGTGAAGAAGAGATTCGGAAGAGGCGGCAGAGTGTAACCGCATTCATTCAGCGTGCTGGTGAGCAGTCCCGGGGACTCTTCCTTTCCTTCGATCAGGGTTCTTACGAGCTCGGATGGCGAAAGGTCCTGGAGGTCGCGTGAAAGTGGCTCAGAAGGAACAATGTCAAGGGTTTCGCGGATCAGGTGCTGCCGGGTCTGGTCGTCGCTCAGGACCTCGGTGAGGAGATCGCGAACGTGATGGACGGTGGCGAATCGCTCCAGAACGGCGACGAAGCGCCGATGCTCCCGCTGGGCCTGAACGACGTCGACGATGTCGTCGTAGAGGTAGTCGTGGCGGGTAGACGGGGTCACGGCGAGAAGCTCTGCACCGGGAGGGTGAATCAGCACTTCCTTTATCCTGCCGATCTCGGAGCTTATGTGAACCGCCATAAGGTGAAGATAACGCCGTAGCGGCTGCCTTCGCTGGGCCTTTGGTTGCTCTCCTGATGGGAGTTGCCTAAGTTTGTGAACAAATTCACAAGCCCCTGACGTGAAACGGATCGCGGAATCAACTGTCCGCCGGCTGTCCATTTATCTCAGCTTTCTTGAGGAAATCGGCGCTCGCGGTGTACTCACTACATCGAGCGACGACCTCGCCAGATTGGGCGGTACCACATCCGCCCAGGTGCGCAAGGATTTGTCATTCTTCGGTTCCTTCGGGAAGCGCGGACTTGGCTATTCTGTCCCTGAGCTCTCGGCCCATCTGCGAGAGATCCTAGGGCTTGGACGAAAGTGGAACGTTTGTATTGTCGGAGCCGGAAAGATTGGCGGTGCCCTCGCGCGTTACGCGGGCTTCGCGGAGCGAGGCTTCAACATCACCGGCATGTACGACAGTGACCCGCACAAGCTCGGCAAGATGTATAGTGGCGTCGCCGTGCAGGATATCGTTCACCTCGAGCGAGACATCAAGTCGGGCAAGTACCAGATCGCGATCCTGACCGTCCCGCCGGAGAACGCACAGAACATTGTCGACATTCTGGTCGGTGCCGGCATCAAGGCGATTCTGAGTTTCGCTCCCCTTCAGCTTACCACGCCGCCTGATGTAACACTGCGAACGGTGAACATGGCGATGGAGCTCGAGGGCCTCACGTTCGCCCTCACCAAGCGGAGTTCAGACCAGCAGTACTGATCGAACGGCATTCATGAGCTCGGCCTGCGCTTCAGGCGAAAGCGTTTCGGAGCGCGTTTGAGGGTCGATACCAAGGCTGGCAAGAACTTCCGCCACCTGCTGAGTATTCAGCTCGCTCACCGAGCGAAGCGCATTGGCGATCTGCTTTCGCCGCATCCCGAACAGAGCCTGCACGAAGCCGCGAAATCTCACGGCGTCTTCCGGACCGACGATCGGATCTGGGCGTGGCGTAATCTTCACTACTGCCGACGTGACTTTGGGCGGCGGACTGAACGCTCCTCGTGGCACCTCGAACACAATCTCCGCGTTCGCGACAGCCTGCACGTTGACTGACAGCGCACCATAGGTGCGCGATCCTGGCGGCGCGACGATTCGCTGGGCGACCTCCAGCTGAACCAGAAAAACCGCATGACGCGGATACGGCGCTCGAAGGACGTGAAAGATTATCGGCGTCGTTATGTAGTAGGGAACGTTGCCCGCAACCACGAAAGGACCGCCCGCAAGCTCGGCGACGTCGGTCTTGAGGACATCGGCTTCGACGATTTTCACCCGCGGGTTTTTCGCGTAACGCACGCGGAGCTTTTCGCTGAGGGCCTTGTCGATCTCGATTGCCGTGATTGCATTCTCTCCTTCGGCGAGGATGTCAGTCAGAGCTCCTCTGCCTGGCCCGATTTCGACGATTGTTTCTCCGGGCAATGGCGCAATCGCTTCTGCAATGCGGCGCAACACTCTCTCGTCATGAAGAAAATGCTGGCCCAGCCTCTTCAAAACCGGAGGATTCCCGCGCCGTGTTGACACGCTCAGCTCTTGAGAATGAGAAGCGTCAAATCGTCGGGACTTGGAATTTCTCCGCTGTGCGCCTCGAGAAGGTCGAAAACAGCGGCAACTATTTCGGCGGGTTTTTTGGCGCGGTTCTTTACAATGACGTCGAGCACGCTCGCTTCTCCAAGACGCTCTCCATCTGCGTTGCGGGAATCGACGATGCCGTCCGTGAAGAGTGCAAGCGTATCGCTTCCCTTCTGCCACGGAACGCTGCCGGCCGCCGGCGCTTGATCAGTCAATCCCATCGGTGGAGTGTCTGCCTGAAGACGCACGGTCGTCCCGTCACCGTCGATCTTGAACGCGTGAGGATGTCCGTTGTTGGCGTAGCGCAGTTTCGCCGCCGTGTGATCGATGACCCCGAAGAATATCGAGATGTACATCTCAGTGGAGGAAAGCTCTTCGCGCAAGCTTCCGAACAGAGTGGACAACATCTCTCCGGGATCCTTCGTACTTTGCGCATGAATCGATGACGCGCTCATCGCGAGCGCCATGATGAGCGCCGCGCGGTATCCGTGTCCCGACACATCTCCAATCATTACGCCGGTACGATTGCGCGGCATTCTGAACAGGTGATAGAAGTCGCCGCCGACGCTTTCGGCCGGAACGACTCTGGCCGAGACCTCCGCTTCCGGCGATACGATCGTCGTTTTGGGAAGCAGTTTCATCTGAAGGTCGTGCGCGAGATACATCTCCTGTAACAGCCGCTGCTGCTCGAGAGACGACTTCACCAGTCGCGCATTCTGAATCGCAGTTCCGATCTGCGTCGCAATTGCGGCGACAAGTTTCTGGTCGCCTGCGCTGTATGGCTGTTTTGACCGCCTGTCGGAAAGATTCACGACGCCGAGCGGCTCTCCGCCAGTCGGAGTGGTCCACATGATTGGAACTGACAGCATCTCACCGCGGCGATACGGGCGTTCGGCTTCGCACTCCATCTCGCCGGCTTCGACGGTGAGCGGATGCTGTGTGCGAAAGACGCGAGACGAGACACAAGTCGGATCGTCGACTCGAATTGGCGGCGCCGTGTGTGCATCGGTTCCGATCGCCGCAACGACGTGAAGCATGTCCGTGCCCGGCTCGTGCACGAGGATCGAAGCATGACGCGCGCCGACCGTCTCGGAGATTTCCGTGAGGATCGTCGCCGCAGCGTCTTCGAGAGTAACCGTGCGGCCGAGTATCTCTCCGATCGTGTAGAGAAGATTGATCTCCTCGTATCGCTCGGCGAGCTCGAGCGCCGCGTGCTCGACTTCCTGTGCACCGCGCAGAACCTGTCCGACGAACGGAAGCAGCATGCGCAGGTGCTTCTCCCCGGGTGTCTCTCCATCACACGGTGCTACGGCGAGCCACGTTTGCTTGACTCCCGGGACGGCCGCGACGAGCATCGATCCATCGTTGACCGACAGCGGGGTCACCGAGTTGGAGTCGGGTACGGTTTCGGGACGTTGAAGCCGGAGGTTCGACCTGGCGACGGCCCTGAGGCCACCGCTGCCGTCGGCTGTCCACACGGCGGCATCACACCGCGTCGATTCGCGGAATGCGATGAGGACCGCCTCCAGCTCTTTCATTCCCGGAAGAGTGTCAGCCTGACAACGTTGCCGTCTGATTGGAAGCGTTCGACGCGGTCCATCAATCGCTGCATGAGAAACAAGCCGCGTCCGTCTTCCATCATGAGGTTTTCGGGCTTCGTCGGATCGGGCCAATCCGCTGAAAGGTCGAAGCCGGGTCCTTCATCGGTGACGTCGAACACAAGCGAGTCATCGTTCACGACTGCACGAACTCTGACGTGCTTGTCGGCGGCGTCCCCGTTTCCGCGAAGAATCGCGTTGGAAAGCGCTTCGGTGAGTGCGACACGGACGTTGAGGGAGCACTTTCGGGGAGGTATGGAAAGCTCGCGACACTTCCGCGTCGCGAGCTCGATTACACCTTCGATGTACCTGACGTCGCTTGGAATTTCGACGTCGAGAGCGACCCGGGAATCGCCCATCAGAAGCTCTCTAGAGCGCGCTCCCGCGTATCCGAGATCTGAAACAGCGTATCAAGCTTGGTCAGCTCGAATAGCGTCTGAAGGTCGTCGTTCAGATTTGCCAGTCGGAGCTCTCCACCCTGCTCGCGGATCTTCTTCGAGAGAGATACGAGGACGCCGAGTCCGGAGCTGTCGATATAGCCGGTCTGGCTGAAATCGATGAGGAATTTCTTTTCGCCTTTCTCGAGCTCATCGAGGACCTTCTGCTTGAGCTCCTGGCGGTTACCGACAATCAACTGCCCTTCGACATCCACGACGACTACCTCTCCCTGCTTGCTGATCGAGAAACTCATGCTTGTCTCCGAGTGTGTTTCATGGCCGTATCTGCCGACTGAAGCGCGGTGATCGCGGCGACGTTAATAATGTCGTCCGGCCGAGCGCCGCGCGAGAGATCAGACGCTGGTCTCGCGAGGCCTTGAAGCACCGGTCCGATTGCACTGGCGCCTCCCAACCGCTGGACCAGCTTGTAGGCGATGTTTCCCGCGTCGAGTGACGGAAACACAAGCACGTTCGCATCGCCCTTGATTACGCTCTCCGGAAACTTCCGGTTTGCGATCGCCGGTACCAACGCCGCGTCACCTTGCAATTCTCCGTCCACTGCGAGCGACGGGTCACGATCCCTTATCAGGTGAAGTGCCGAGCGCATCAGGTCCACAGACGGCCCCTGACCGCTGCCGGCGGTGCTGAAAGAGAGGAGAGCGACGCGCGGCTCGTCGCCTACGATGAGTTTCCTGTCTGCCGCCGCCGCCAGCGCGATGTCAGCGATCTGTTCCGCTGTCGGGTAAGGGACGACGGCGCAATCACTGAAGGTGAGGACCGGACTCGACGCCTCCCAGGGGCGGGACGCAACCATGTAGAATGAGCTGGAGACAGTCTTTATGCCCGGCTTGACGCCGATGTTTTGAAGCGCTGCCCGAAGAACCTCGGCGGTGGTATACGCTGCACCTGCAACGCATCCATCGAAGGTGCCGTTCGCCACGAGTCTGTCTGCGAATTCGAGCGTAGACCCTTCTTCGCCCTCGAGGGTTTCAGCGCCAGTCGCGATCGCGGCCTTGTGTGTTTCTGGTCTGGACGGATCGAGAACCAGAATGGGGCGAACGATTCCTGTCTTGTGAAGCTCGGAAACCGCCGCGAGAACGCGCTCGTCCGCCGACTCGGGAAATACGATCGAACAGTGAAGTACGACCGCCCGTTCCCGGATGCTGCTTACAAAGTCGGTCACGTGTTCGAAGGACCGTCTGCGAATTTCGCTCGCAACGCTTCGGCGACTGCCGGATGTACGAGCCCCTCAAGCGACCCGCCATACTGAGCGATCTCACGAACGATGCTCGAGCTGATGTAGGTGGTCTCGACGGATGGGACCATGAATACAGTCTCGAGTCCGGGAGAAAGATTTCTGTTCATCAGCGCCATCTGGAATTCGTATTCGAAGTCGCTGACCGCGCGAAGGCCGCGAATGATCAGCGACGCACCAACCTCACGGGCGAAGTTGACGAGGAGTCCCTGAAACTGCTTCACCTCGATGCACGGATCGTCGCCGGCTGCTCTGCGAATCAGCGCGACGCGCTCATCCGGAGTGAAGAGAGGTTTCTTCGCGCTGTTGACCGCAACTGCGACGACGAGCCTGTCGACGAACTCGCAGCTGCGATGGATCAGGTCTTCGTGCCCACGCGTGATTGGATCGAAGCTTCCCGCATAGATGGCGATTGTTGCCACGCTACTCCTCGGTGCGGTAGAAAGTGATGGCGCTAGTACCATATCGCCTGGTGTCGGTTGCCTGCGGCATCGTTTCGCCGGCTTTGTGCTCGATACTGAGTATCGATGAGAATGGCGTCTCAAGCCAGATGCTGGCTAGAAGCGGCGCGAATCCTCCCTCGTACGGTGGATCCGCAAAAGCGAGATCGAATTCCCCTGGCGACAGTTTTCTGGCGAACTGAATTGCGTCAGCGCGCGTGATCGTCGCCGTATCACCAGCGCCGAGGGTTTCGATGTTCCCCTTGATCGCGTGAATCGACTTCGCACTCTTCTCGACGAATTGCGCCGAAGCCGCGCCTCGTGACAGCGCCTCGAGGCCGAGCGCACCGGAGCCGGCGAACAAGTCAATCACACGGGCGCCGGGTATGTCCGGCTGAAGAATGCTCATCCACGCTTCGCGCACCCGATCGAGTGTCGGACGCACGTCAGGTCCGGATGGCGATTCGATCCGCCTTCCCCGCCACTTGCCGGCAACGATTCGCACTTATGTCAGTTGCTCGGGATGATGTCTGCAATCTTTGCCTGAAGACGGCTTTCGCCGCGATACTCGTCGCGCTCGAGGCGAAACGCAACGTCCACCTTCCGAGCGAGATCAAACTCCCCGATTCTGTCGGCCAGTCCCCAGCCGATTGCCTCGAGCTCACCGGCGCCGGTATCCAGACGGAGCTTGAGTCCGTCCTGTCCAATGAGTCGCGGCGGGCCAGCGAGCGCAACGCCACGCGCGACGAGCACTGGCGTCGGATTACCGATTCCGAACGGCTCGAAATGCCGCAACATCTTTTCGAGCTCGTCGTTCGCGCCCTCGATCGCGATCTCCATGTCGATCTTCACTTCAGGAAGGAGATCTTCCGGCCTGAGCATCGACGCAGCAACGGCGTTGAACCGCTCAGCGAATTCGGCGACACGCTCGCGCGATATGGTGATTCCCGCCGCCGCGCGATGTCCGCCGAATCGCATCAAGAGGTCACGAGTTTCGCCTAGCGCCTTGTGCAGATCCATGACCGAGTTGCTGCGGCCCGATCCTTTGCCGGTCTCTCCGTCGAGCGCGATCATGATCGTCGGGCGTCCGAATTCTTCGACGACGCGAGACGCGACGATACCGATGACGCCCGGGTGCCAGCCTTCCTTTGCGAGAACAATTCCGAATGTCGACGGAAGGTCGAGAGCCGCAACCATCTCACGGGCTTCCTCGAGTGTCTTTCTGTCCAGCTCCTGCCGCTGCGCGTTCAGCTCCTCGAGCTCGCGCGCGATGGCGTTCGCTTCGTGGACGTCCTCGGTCATGAGAAGCTCGACGCCTCGAATAGCGTGTCCGATGCGGCCGACGGCATTTAGTCGCGGAGCGAGAATAAATCCCACGCGGCCCGTGGTGAGAACCTTGTTGTCGAGTCCAGCCGCGCGGATCATCGCGCGCAATCCGACATTCTCGGATTCTGCGAGCATGCGAAGTCCGTAGCGAACCATCACGCGATTCTCCCCGCTCAGCCGCGCGACATCTGCCACCGTCGCGAGCGCAACGAGATCGAGCATCCGCCAGATGAACGCGTCATTCCTGCCAAGTCGCTTGGCGAGTGCGAGTGCAAGCTTGAATACGACGCCAACGGCTGCGAGGTGTTTGTCTTTGTATTCGCATCCCTGCTGATTCGGATTCACTACAGCGAGACAATCTGGCAGAGCAGACCCCGGCAGGTGATGGTCGCTCACGATGACGTCGACCCCTGCCCTGCACAGCGCCGCAACCGGCTCTACCGCGCTCGTCCCACAATCGCACGTGAGGACAACGCTCGCGCCTGCCTCGATCGCGGCGTTGACTCCGGCTGAGCTCAGGTCGTATCCGTCTTCGATTCTCCTCGGAATGAACGGTACCGCGTTCGCGCCGAACTGTCGCAGGACTCGCGTCATGATTGTGGTAGAGCAGATTCCGTCCACGTCGTAATCGCCGTGGATCATCACCGTTTCGCCTTTTTCACAGGCTTCGGCCAGGCGCTCGATTGCCTTATCGGCCCCCTTCAGGAGAAGAGCGTCGTGGAGCTGGTCGAGCCTCGGACGCAGGAACTTCTTCGCCGATTCGTCGTCGGCATACCCGCGCATTACCAGGAGCCGTGCAACGGGCTCGGGCAAATTCAAAGTCGACCCGAGAGCCGCAACTGCGGCCGGATCAGGGTGCTTCGGAAGGATCCATCTCGCGGCGCCGCGAAATCTCGGCCGCCGGCTTACAGGAGTAGCGGTGCTGGTCACATCCGCAAGCTAGGGCACCGCCAATAACCGCTCAAGCCGTTGCGGCCGCACGATAAAGCAGAACCCCGCATGCCTCACAGACATCGATCGGCCCATTGACTGCCATCTGGTTGCGCCGCTGCATTGGAATCGCCGTGTCGCAGTTGCCGCACGATTCTCCACGAAGCGCGTAAAGCGCGTGAGCGCGACGAGTTCTGATGCGATCGTATTTGCCGAGCAGCGCGCGGGAAACGCTTCCCGTCTTGCCGTTGCGGTCGGCGCGGGCCGCTGCCAGCGCTGCATCGATCTCTGAGCGCTCCTTTCCGATCTCTTCGCGCGCGGTTGCCTGCTCCGCTTCGACGTCGGCGAGAGTCCCCTCATGGGCGACAACCGTCGTGCGCAGCTCCGACAGCCGGCGGGTCAATGCCTGGAGCTCGCTTTCGTCTTCAGCGATGATGCGTCGTGCTGACTCGACCTGCGCCATCGCCGCCGTGGCTTCCTTGAGTCTTTTTACGGCATCGAACTGGGCAAGATTCTTTTCCTGCATCTGCTTGTGCTGGGCGATTTTGCCCTGAAGCTCTCGCTGGCGCTTTTCTTCTGCTTCGACGGCTGAGCGCGCACGTGCCAGCGTCGCTGCGGCGACTTCCCGCTTCTTGTCGAGCGCGGCAAGACGCGGATCCAGCGCGCGAAGCCTTGCCTCGAGCTCCGATATTCGTGTGTCATCTTCCTGAAGCGCCAGCAACGCTTCGACTTCACTTTGCATGTTCAACTCTCCTTTAACGTGACCTGTTTTTACTGAGTGCCCACGATCCCCTGCCGAGTGCAGTTCTTTCCTTGCTCAGAGCTCGTAGCTCTGTCTCGATCTCTGTTCGTTGCAATTCCGTTGCAACAGTCAACAGTTTCTTCAGCCGCGCCATTTTGTTCTCGATCTCCCGATTGTGGATTTTTGCGATCGAGTCCTCGATTGTTCGATTTACATCTACGATGGACCCCTGCTTTTTGAGCAAGTCTTCGAGAAGCGTGATCGAATCACCTTCCATCGCGGCGGCGAGCTCCTCAACCGAGGCAGTCTCTCCCGTTTCAAGGAGCGCCTTGAAAATCGAGCGAAGCGGCAGATTCCGAAAAGATTCCTCTCCGATCCGCTCCGCAATCGTCTCGACCAGCGATCGGTCCTGGAGCATCGCGAGAACCAGCATTTCTTCTGCCGATGTCCCACTGTCGCGACGCGCGGCTCTCGCATCGGGTTGACTCGACCGAGCCGGAGCCTCGCGCGAGAATGGAACGGTGGGCGGTTCGACCATTCGCGCCGGAGCCGGTCGTGACGATCCGAGCTCGCGCAGCAGAATCTCTCGAGCGACGCCGGTGACTTCACTCGCTCGACCGATGTACAAGTCCCTCATGATCTCGTCCGACGTGGCTCGAATTGTCGGGAGCAGTCTGTCGAGCGCTCTTCTCTTCTTCTGAAGCTCGGCAAACCATCCGCCACGCTCCAGAATCTGAATCTTTCGGTCGAAGACATCGATTGCACTTGCAAGCTGAGCTTCCATTCCGGCAGCGCCGTTCTTGCGAACGAACGTGTCCGGATCGTCGCCCGGCGGAAGTGTCACGACGCGCACTGAGAAGCCCTGGCTCAAAAGCTCGTCGCCTGCACGGAATGTGGCCTTCAATCCAGCCGCATCACTGTCGTACAGCAGGTACACGTTGTGAGTGTATTTCTTCAGCAGCAATGCCTGAGCTTCAGTGAGTGCGGTGCCGAGTGGTGCTACTACCTCCTCGATCCCTGCTGCCATCACTCGAAGCGCGTCGAAGTATCCTTCGACGACGAGCGCCCTGTCGGCCTTTCTGATGTGATTGCGCGAACGATTCAAGCCGTAAAGCAGTTTACCCTTGCTGAAAACCGGCGACTCGGAAGAGTTGAGGTACTTGGGCTCGCCAGGTCCGAGGAGTCGTCCGCCAAATCCAACGTTGCGGCCCATCGCGTCGAGAATTGGAAACATCAACCGACCCCTGAAGCGCGGGCGTGGCTCGCTGTCCTGATCGGCCTGCACGAGAAGGCCGCCTTCGAGAAGACGCGCATCATCAAACCCGAGCGCATTCAAGTGGCCGCGCATGAGCCCGATCTCGCGCGGCGCGAAGCCGATTCCGAAATCCTCTGCAACAGCACGCGGGATGTCGCGCTCGACGAGATATTCGCGCGCAGGCGCACCCACCTCTTCTTCCCAGAGCACTTTCTGGAAGTATGCGGCCGCTGTTGCCTGCAGCTCCCAAAGGGGCTCGCGCGGATCCGGCCCCTCGCGGCGCACTTTCGTCTCCGGAACGTCGATGCCCGCCTTCTCTCCAACCATTCGAACAGCCACCGGCCATTCGACGCCGAGTCGCTTCGTCAGGAACTTGAAGACGTCGCCGCTCTCGCCGCACACAAAGCAGTGATAGAGCTTCTTCGCAGGAACTACAGAGAAGTTGCGACGGGTTCCCTGATGGAACGGGCACGGTCCGCGATAATCGCTGCCAGTTTTCTTGAGCGGTACGTATTCGCCGATTATCGCGACGATGTCCGCGGCTTCGCGTACCTGCTCGATGATCTCGTCGGCGATCATGAGAATTCGGCCACGGTTACACCCGCCCCGCCTTCATTCCACGCACCGAGGCGGAAGCTCGACACGCGGCTTTCCTTTCGCAGCATTTCGGCGACGCGCTCGCGAAGTGCACCCGTTCCCTTGCCGTGAATGATGCGCAGCGATTTCAGGTCGGCGCGGACTGCAGAGTCGACAGCCTGCATGAGCAGATCTTCTATGTCGCCGGCGCGGAAGCCGCGAACGTCAATCTCGCTCTTTGCTTCGACTTCGGGGACATCGCCGCGAATGTTGATCTGAATTCTTCCAGGTTCGTTTGGGGCAACGACGCGTGCGAGACTCTTTCGAGGGACAGTCATCTTCACCGAGCCCGCGACGATGATTGCATCCTGTCCACGGAGCTCCATCACTCGTGCTCTGCGTCCGTCGAGTGCCGGCACAGAAACAAAGTCGCCTTCCGCGATGTCGCCGTCGAGAGGCGTCGTACGTCGCTCGTCATCCGGCCTCTTCTCCTCGAGCTCGGCCATGGCCTGTCCTGCTTCGGACGCGAGGCGCTCCATCCGACGACGAGCTTCACGCGCGGTCTCGTCCGCCGCCGCCTCGGCTGACGCCTTGAGCTCGCGAATTGTTCTGTCAACTTCAGATCTCGCCTCGAGCAGCAATCGCCGAGCCTCACGACGCGCATCGCGTTCCGCTGTTCTTTCCTTCTCCCGAACTGCCGTTTCGCGCTCTGCAACGCGGAGTGCCCGCGCTCGCACGTCATCGGCGATCAGTGCCGATTCCTTCTCCCGCTCACCCAGAGTCTGCTCGCGCGATTCGAGCTCGGCGAGCAACGCGTTGATGTCGCGTTCGCCCGTTGGCAGCCGAGCTTCCGCTCTTTGGAGCACTTCCTCGGGCAGGGCGAGGCGGCGTGCGATGCTCAAGCCGTACGATCGTCCCGGGATTCCCTTGATCAGTCGATACGTTGGCGCGAGCGCGACCGGATCGAACTGAAGCGATGCGTTCACCACGCCGGGAACTTCCGCCGCGAGCTCCTTCAATGCACCGAGGTGAGTCGTGGCAACCGACAGACTTCCGCGATTGGTCAGTGCTTCGAGTATCGCTCCACCGAGTGCAGCGCCCTCGACCGGATCGGTGCCGGACCCAAGCTCGTCGATCAGTACGAGTGACGCATTCGTCGCGGACTGAAGCACCTCCGAAAGATTTCTGAGATGCGCGCTGAATGTCGAAAGGCTGGAGCTGATCGACTGCTCGTCGCCAACATCGGCATAGATGTCATCGAAAATCGCCAGTCTTGATTCGTCGGCTGCGGGAACCGGAATTCCCGATTGCGCCATCGCCGCGAACAAGCCGAGTGATTTCAGAAGGACTGTCTTGCCGCCGGTGTTCGGACCGGAGATGAGCAGCGTCCGCTCCGACGGTTCGAGCGAGAGATCGAATGGGACGACTGAGATTCCCTGTTCAACGAGAAGCGGATGCCTGCCTTCGAGTATCGAGAATCCATCGCCGGGATCGTTGAACTCGATTCTCCCGCAATTCAGCTTCCGGGCGAATCTTGCGCGTGCGTAAAGTGAATCGAGCACTATCAGCGACTGAAGTGCCGCGGCCATCTCTTCACGGATTGGGCGAATCTCTTCAGTCAGCCCGGCAAGAATGCGATCGATCTCGCGAAGCTCTTCAGATTGCAGCTCGCGAATCCTGTTTCCTGCCTCAACAGCAGCCGGCGGCTCGACGAAAAGAGTGGCGCCAGTGCTCGACGTGTCGTGGACGATCCCGCCGACCACGGCTCTCGCTTCGCGCCGCACGGGAATCACGAAGCGCCCGTTGCGCACGGTGACCGACATGTCGTTCACCTGGTGATGCAAGTCGAGCCGCGATGCGATCTTCTCGAGCAGCTTTACGAGCTCGCCCTGCGCGCCTCGCAGCTCGCGTCTGATTCGTCGGAGCGCAGGCGACGCCTCGTCCTTGACGTTGGCATCGTCATCGATCGCTGAATCGATTGCCTTCTCTTCCGACCGCGCAATGATGAGATCGTCGATCTCCGCGCGAAACATTGCGACGATGACCGGCGAGATTCGATCGTCGCGGAATCCTTCGAATGTCAGGCGCGAGCTACGCAGCAGGTTTCGCACTCCGAGGAGGTGCGTTGCATCGAGTGACGCACCTTCGACTCTCAGTCGCGACAGCGAAGGCCGGATGTCGGGGATTTGCTGCGGATGCCAGGACGAATCTCCTGTTACAAGCGTTCGCATTGCCGACACGCGTGCATGCTCGCGCACGACCCAGTCACGCTCGACGCGAGGTGTGGACGAGCGGACTCTCTCGGCGCCGAGTGAGGAGGCAGCGTGTCCGGCGACGAGGTCGAGGGCCGGTCCGAATTCGATGACCGCGAGAGCGTGAGCGTTCATGAATAAAAAAACCCGAACTCGCGAATGTCGTCGCCAGTTCGGGTCTCATGTTGCCACTGCTGCGTTCTCACCCCTGCTTGCCCAGCTCCTCTCGAGCTATTGCGTTAATCGTTCCACCTTCTGCTCTGCCCTTGAACTGAGGGAGAACTTTTCCCATCACGGCGCCGATGTTGTTGGCGCCACCCGCAATTGCGGCGACGACAGCCGCTCGGAGCTCTTCATCGCTTACTGGCGGGGGGAGATATGTCTCGAGCGCCGCTGCTTCGGAGCGCTCCTTGTCGGCGAGATCCGTGCGACCGGCCTTGTCATACATCTCGACCGATTCACGTCTCTTCTTGATTGCCTTTCGCAGGACGTCCACCACTTCCGTATCGACCGGATCGCGCTTGAGCTCGATTCGCCGATTCTTGACCTCGGAGATTACCGTACCGAGGAGGAGCGTGGCGGACTTGTCCTGCGCTTTTCGCGAGGCGTTCAGGTCACCCTGCAACCGCGCGAGAAGCTCTGACACGCTAGACCCGCCTCGTTCTGCGGTTCTTGCGCATCGCCGTATTCAGCTTGCGCTTGCGGCGCTCACTCGGCTTCTCGTAATGACGGTGCTTGCGAAGATCGGAAAGAATGCCCGCTTTCTCGCACTTCTTCTTGAAGCGCTTCAGCGCGCGCTCAAAGTTCTCGTCGTCATGGATTATGACTTCCGACAAATTCTACTTCCCCCCTTCGTGGCGATTTGGTCGCCTGCTAGAGACAGACTTCCAAGTTACCCAAGGCCACCCGGGAAAACAACCGAGGGAAGGCTATCCGGGCGGCCAGGTCATGCGGCGCCCACCGAGAACATGGAGGTGCAGATGATCGACTGTCTGGCCGCCGTCCCGCCGCGTGTTCACGACCGTCCGATAGCCATTTTCGGAGATTCCCTCCTGGGACGCCACTTTCGCCGCAAACGCCATCAGATGACCGAGCAAGGCTTCATCGTCTGCGAGCGCGAGTGAATCATGATGGGCTTTCGGAATCACCAGGAAGTGAACCGGGGCCGCCGGGTTGATGTCGCGAAATGCGAGCGCGTCGTCCGACTCGGCGACGATTGTCGCGGGGATTTCGCGCGCAACAATCTTACAGAACAGGCATCCGTCAGGCATTTGAATTATCCGTTGAAATTGCAAAATCAGATCCGGCGCCAAGCATCGCGCGGACAATTGACAGCGCAGCGATGCCGGCTGTTTCGAATCTCAGCATCGATCCACCGAGTGCGGCCGGGACAAATCCGCCTTCGATCATCTCATCGCGCTCCTTTTTGTCGAAGCCACCTTCGGGCCCGATTGCAATGACGGCGGGGGCCGAGACATTCGCCGACAAAATCGGCTCCCCGGCCGGATCGAGCAGCAATCGCGATCCTTCCGGCGCGGCGGCAATCACGCGAGACACGGGAGCCGATGGATGAATGTCCGGCAACCACCCGCCGCCAGACTGAGTGAGAGCCGAGATCATGCGAGCTCGAATGCGCGAATTGAATGCGGGGCCATCGCCGGCCGGACCCACACTTCGTGACCGGCGCCACATGACGGGCCTCCAGCTTGTCGCGCAAAGCTCGGTGCACTTCTCGGCCAGCAACAACATCCTGTCTCTGTCGGCAACCGGAACGAGCATGTGAACTGGGGGAAATGGTGGGATATCCCACACATCTCCGACATCGACAGTCAGCATTCGCTTTGCGGACCGCCCGAGCATTCCAGACGCGGCGCGACCGCGTCCGTCTCTCAGTGAGACTGGATCACCCGGACCCATTCGAAGAACTCGCGCGTGCTGCGCCGCATCTTCGCCGAGTGTGACCGGCGATCCGGCAGTGAAGCCGTCGGGCGCAAAGAACGTCGCTATGGACGAGCGATCAGAACGCTCCACCACGCATCCTCCCGGTCTTCTGCGATCACGGTCCATCCGCCTTTTCGAATTTCGTCGAGCATCGCGTCGCTCTCGGTCTGAAGAATTCCGGAAAGTATGGCGCGCCCGCCCTCCGTCAGCGAGTCGAAGACAATTGGAAGCAGCTCCGTAAGCACGGACGAGATGATGTTGGCGAGAACGAGATCCACCGGCGCAACCAGTGGCAAGACTGTCGTGGCATCGCCCTGAACGATGTGAACGCGACCTTCGACACCGTTGGCGCGCACGTTTTCTTCAGAATTGCTGATCGCGTCCTCATCGATCTCGACAGCAACAACCCGCTCCGCTCCCAGCTTGGCCGCGCAAATCGAAAGAACTGCGCTGCCTGCTCCAATGTCGGCGACAAGTCGCGGCATTGGAGATATCTGCTGCATCAGCCGAATGACGCCGCGCGTCGTCGCGTGCTCGCCGGTTCCAAACGCCATCGCGGGCTCGATCACGACGGTGGTTTGCGGATCGTAATCGCCCGCAAGCCACGGTGGCGCCACCGTCAGCCTTCCAAGCTTGTGAGCCTGCACCGACGCCCTCCACTCGCTCCAATCCGTCTGCGGCGCGAGACTGATCGACACGCGTGCACGCGGATCGGCGTCCATGATGTCGCGCACGAGCTCGTCAGTTGGAGTTCCAGGAGGAAAGTGCGTTACGAGCGCGTCACCGTCTTCCTGAACTCCCTGGGAACCCGCAGCGAACAGAACGGCGATGAGTTTGTGCGAGTCGCCGCCCGGGTTTACGCGAACGGCGATCCAGGGGGACTTGTCAGCTTCCTTTGTGCCGCTCAACCGGCCCCCTGCGAAAGATCCGAGAGGCGCGTCACGCGCCGAGCGATTCCTTGACCTTCGACCAGAATCCCTTTGGACGCCGTTCAGTTGGCGCAACCTGAATCTCGGCCAGGCGACGAATCAGCGATTCTTCCTCGGGGCTGAGCTCTTCGGGTGTGTACTGCTGGAGGCGCACATGAAGATCGCCGACTCCCGATGCGTTGACGCGCGGGAGTCCGCGGCCTCGCAGGTGGAATACCTGTCCACTCTCGGTGCGCGGCGGCACATGCAGCGTGACGCTCGCACTCACCGTCGGAACCTCGACATCGGCACCGAACACGAGCTGAGGATACGTGACGAGGACTTCGCAGTAGAGATCTTCGCCGTCGCGCTCGAACCGTGGATCCTCTTCGACTTCGAATACGACTAGAATGTCTCCCCTGCCGCCGCCGCGCGGACCGACGTTTCCGACGCCACGCATGGTCATATACTGACCAGTGGCAACACCTGGCGGGACCTTGACGACGACGTTCTCTTCCTGCCGCACGCGGCCTTCACCACGACACTTCTTGCATGGCGACGTGATGATCGTTCCTTCGCCGGCGCATGTCGGACACGGTGTGACGCTGATGACCTGACCGAAGAACGACTTCTGCGCGCGGCGAACTTCGCCGGCTCCTGCGCAGGTGGTGCAGCGATTTGCCGACGTGCCCGGTTCGGCTCCGCTGCCCTCGCAGCGATCGCAGCTGGCGAGAAGCTTGACCGGGACAGTCTTCTCGACGCCGGTTTCAACCTCGGCGAGACGAAGCGGCATCGTGATCCGGATATCGGAGCCGGTTCTTGGACCGGCGCCTCCGCGACCACCGCCGCCACCACCGAACAGATCACTGAACCCCGCCATGCCGCCGAGGTCGCGCATGAAGATGTTGAGCGCTTCGGAAAGATCGACGTGGTGGAATCCGCCGGCGCCGCCACGCAGACCCGCTTCGCCGTAACGGTCGAACATGGCGCGCTTGTTCGGATCACGGAGCGCGTCGTACGCTTCGGTGATCTCCTTGAACTTTTCTTCCGCCTCACGCGAACCGTTGTTCCGGTCCGGGTGATACGTCATCGCAAGCTTGCGATATGCTTTCTTGATCTCGTCGTCAGAAGCTGTCTTCTGAACTCCGAGAGTGTCATAGAAGTCGGCCATCGCCTGCTATTCGAGTAGGTCTGTAATGAGTCGGGATGTATGAGTAACAAGGGAAATTACTTTATCATAGGGCATGCGTGTGGGCCCGATGACACCGATAACTCCCGTCACTCCACCCGAGCGGTATTGCGCGGTTACGATTGTGAACGTCTCGAGCTTGGGATCGAGATGCTCATTGCCGATGCTGATCGTGATGCCGGGACTTCCGCTTCGACTGCGAAGAAGATCAGCGAGGTGCTCTCGCGTTTCGGTCAACGCGACGAGCTTTCGCATGTTGTCGACGTTGGCGAACTCCGGCTGCTCGGCGAGCAGCGACGGCTGACCGAGGAGCACAGTTTCCTCGCCCTGAATCGCGGTCTCGAAAAGCTGTTCGCCTTCTTCGATGAAGACGTTGAGAAGCTCGGCTGCCTCACGTGTCGGACCGGTGTCGCGCAACCGATCCGCAAGCGACAAGCGAATCTGTTGAAGGGTGAGTCCCGCAATTCTATTGTTGAGGACTTTCGTCACCTCGGCGATAGCCGAATCGGCGATCTGGCCGCGCGCTTCGACGAAGATCGTTCGGACCGCGCCGCCTGAGAGCGTGAGCGCTACGAGCAGGCGCTCAGTAGAGAGCCGCACGAGATCGACTCGCTGCAAGACGCTGTCGTCGAGACGTGGACCGAGAGCGACTCCAAGCTCCTGCGTGATGACGCCGAGGCTCTGTGCAGCGCGCCGCAGAATCTGCTCGACGGCCGATCCGCCACCGGTGATCTGCGCGCTCAAAGCGTCGTGCTCGCGAAGCTGCATCGCAGGCAGCGGAAGCAGCGAGTCGACGTAGACGCGATACGCCACATCGGTGGGAACTCGTCCCGCCGATGTATGCGGATGATAGAGCAGACCTTTTTCCTCGAGGTCACTCATCGTGTTGCGGATTGTTGCAGGCGAGACGCCAAGACCGAATTTGCGTGCAATCGCATTCGATCCGGCCGGTTGTGCGGTTTCCACGTAAGACTGGATCACCGCTTCAAGAACCCGACGCTCGCGCTCGCTTAGCTCGGGAATCGCCATAAATCCAAACGTATCAATGACTTCAAAGGACTGTCAACCCGGCTGAGAGACTGTCCATTCGAAGCCAGCCTTCTGGTGTCAAACGAATCATGTCGTTTTCTATCGTGGCCCAACCTTGCTTGTTCCACTCTCGTGCAAGCGACAGCTCCGAATCCGACGCCGAGTAGCCATCGATCGTTCGCAGGCCCAGGTAGACGCGCTCGGCCCTCATGTTCTCGTCGGTGAGTGTCTCGTGTCCCTCGATTGTGCTCTCGCCTGTCGAAAGTTTCGACTGCCAGGCGGCGTACGGCGCAACGTTCCATCGCCTCGCTTTTCCATCGAACGAATGAGCCGATGGGCCCGCGCCGACGTAGCTGACCCTGCTCCAGTAAGCGGAGTTGTGTCGTGAGCGCCGGCCAGGCCGACCGAAGTTAGAAACTTCGTAGTGCTCGAAGCCTGCGCTTTCAGCCGCGGCGTGTGCCTGGAGAAATTGCTCCGCGTAACGGTCCTCGGATGCAGCTTCAACTTTTCCCGACGCTTCCCACTTGCCGAGCGGTGTTCCCCGCTCGACCGTGAGTCCGTAGAGCGAGATGTGGTCTGGCTCGAGCGCAATCGATTTCGAAAGGTCGTCTTCCCATGAGCGGTTCAGCGATTCGGGAAGCGCAAATATCAGATCGACGGAAAGATTCGATATGCCGCCTTCGCGAGCGGTCGCAATCGCGCGAAGGCTGTCATCTGCGGAATGCGTGCGGTGCATCCATTTCAGCGCGTTGTCGTCGAACGACTGAATGCCCAGGGAAAGGCGGTTGACTCCGGCCGTTTTCCAGGCCGAGATCGATTCGCGAGTTACGTCTTCCGGATTTGTCTCGAGTGTCACTTCCGCGTCGTCGTCGAGAGCAAAGCGCGACCGCACCAATCCAAGCATCGCAGCGACGCCTTCAGCGCCGAGTCTCGACGGCGTCCCGCCACCGAAGTACAGCGTTGTGAGCGACGGCCCGATCGAATCACGCACACTGTCCAACTCGGACGCCAGCGCGTCGAGATACTCCTTAACCGGCACGTTTCGACGAACGGCGATCGAAAAGTCGCAGTACGAGCAGCGCCGGGAGCAGAATGGAACATGAATGTAGAGATGGCGGGCGGTCACACTCTCAATATACCGGGCGCATGCTTCGATCCGGGTAACTGCCGGTCAGCTCTTAGCAGTCAGCGGTTAGCAGTCAGCGGTCAGCACGAGCGAATGAGTCAACGGCGCCTTATTTCCCCTGTCAAAAGGCTCTCGACCAATCCCTGAATCTCGAGTGAGGTGACTGCCGTCAGGCAATCGCGCGCTGACAACGTAGTAGTGCTTGAAAGCGCGTCGACGGTCAGAGGTCCGCCTGCAAGAGCCGACCAGACTCGACTATCCACTTCGTTGAGCTGATACGGGGGCGGCGAAGCGGTCCTGGCCGCGCCGACGAGCGCGAGAGCGTCTTCAATGGTGGCAATGACTGTTGCGCCGTCGCGAATCAACTGATTCGTTCCGTCGCTTTGCGGCGAATCGATGGGACCGGGAACTGACGCGACTATTCGTCCAAGCTCCAGCGCCTGTGACGCGGTGTTGAGCGCTCCGCTCTTGTGGCCAGCTTCGACCACGATGGTTACCGGACTGAGTGCAGCGATGATCCGGTTCCGACGCGGAAACGCTCCTTTGTGCGCCCGTGCACCGGGACCGCTCTCAGAAGCAACAAGTCCTTTCTCTGCGATCACTCTGTGGAGCTCAGCGTGGCCTGCCGGATAGGGCACGTCGATTCCGGTTCCCAGAACTGCGACGGTCGTCGATCCCTGTTCGAGGGCAGCGCGGTGGGCAACCGCATCGATACCGCGAGCCATTCCGCTCACGACGCACACGCCGGCGCGGCCGAATGCAGTGGCGAGCAAGCGGGCGGTTCTAATTCCGTACTGAGTCGGCGCACGCGTTCCGACGATGCTGATACAATGGCTGTTCAGCAGCGAATTGTCGCCGAGTGTGAATAGCGTATCAGGTGGTCGGGATAAATCTTCGAGTGCCGGCGGGTAGGCTTCCGAACCGCGAGCAACCATCAACATGCGGCGCCTGGATACGTGATAAACCGCATGAGCTATAGCGGCCTAAGGCAATTGCACTACAGTCTTTGCCTCTTCCTCAACAATTCCCTGCTTCAGTCTAAGCAATTCCTTCCACCAAGAGGAAAGCAGTCCGTCGAGGCCCGTGCGTCCAGCCGCGCTGACCGCGAAAAGAGCAAATGCATCGGGCGCATCGATCGGCGGGATATAGTCTTCGCCGAAGAGATCCATCTTCGTGAAGACCACGCAGTGCGGACGCTTGGCCAGTTCTGGAGAGTGAGCCGCGAGCTCATGCCGAAGCTGATCGTATTCGGCCTGCCAATCCATCGCATCGATTGGAATCAGGAATGCGAGAAGGCGGGTTCTCTCGATGTGTCTGAGAAATTGCAGCCCGAGTCCCTTGCCTTCATGGGCGCCTTCGATGATTCCGGGGATGTCCGCGACCACGAACGTGCGATGGTCGCTCATCTGAACGACGCCGAGGTTGGGTACGAGCGTCGTAAATGGATAGTCGGCGATCTTGGGACGTGCGGCCGAGATGACCGACAGCAGCGTCGATTTTCCCGCGTTTGGCTGACCAACGAGACCGACGTCCGCAATCAGCTTGAGCTCGAGCTCGAGCGTGAGGATCTCTCCTTCTTCGCCGGGCTGCCACTCGCGTGGAGACTGGTGAGTCGCCGTCGCGAAGAAGCTGTTCCCTTTTCCACCGCGGCCGCCTTTCGCGACGATGTGCTCCTGACCGTCCTCGAGCACCTCAGCGAGGATCTCATTGGTGTCGGCGTTTCGCACGATCGTGCCTGGCGGCACTGGCAGAATGACGTCGGCGCCGGAGTGCCCTGACTTGTTCGAACCCATCCCATGCTCGCCCCGCTCAGCTACCCAGCGGTCGCGATAGGTGTAGTCGAGCAGCGTGGCAAGGTTGCCATCGCCACGGATGATGATGTCGCCGCCGCGACCGCCATCGCCGCCATCGGGTCCGCCCATGGGCACACGATGCTCCCGACGGAACGAGGTGCACCCTGAGCCGCCGGTTCCGGCCTCTACGCGGACTATTACGCGATCAACGAACATTCTTCACCCAATTATCCTTTTCAGTTTTGCGGAGCATCCGCCGAACGTTTCGGCGGATGACGCTTCGATATCACATGTGAGAGAAGAGACCTGCACTGCGCGAGCTCTTCCTCTCCGACCAGAGTTGTCAATGCATCGAGGGCCGACGACAGCGTGTCGTGCGGCACTCCGCTGTTGAGCGCGCCGTGCAGGTGGGAATGCAGCTGACGCCGCTGTCCCGTCGCTGCACACGCTGCGACGATGCAAAGCTCTCTCGTTTGAAGATCGAGCTGCGGCCTCGACAAAACCTTGCCGTATCCGTCAGTAATCATCCAGGCATCGAGGGCCGGGTGAAGCTTTCGGATATTCTCCCTCAACAGCTGGTACGACTCGCCATATACAATCTCGCACGTTGCCTCCCCTTTTCGCTCCCAATCAACTCCATTCCTCAGAGCCGCGGACTCGTCCTCCACCGGCGCAGGAGCTCCCGATATCACTCTCCACGACCTCGCGGCGTTCAGCGTCCTCGGGAAACCAGCGAACAGGTACGACTGAAGAATCACTTCATCCACCGCCTGAGGATCGACGAACTCGACTGCACGTTCCATGACGGTGCGTGTGGTGTTCTCATCGGCGCCGGCAATCGCGGCAGCGATCCGTACCAGATGCAGCACGGGGTCTCTTAATGAAGGCAATTTGTGGGTCTCAGTGAATGCGGCGGCATCGAACTGCCACTCGCGGAATCAGACGATTGCGGCCGTAGCCCGATCGGAAGAGCGCGGCGCACTGGTTCGCACGGTCGTCTCACCGACGATATCCCCCCGCGAATTTCTGATCGGTCTGTGCAGAATCTCAGCCAGACGCGGCGGCAGATGCTCAGGCAGCGCATCGAGATCCTGCAGGAATCTGATCATCGCCGGGTATTGGGCACGGGGCGATCCATCTTCGACCTTGACCGCGACTCCAATCGACGAGTCGAGAATCACGGCTGAATGAACGCCTTCAGCCCCGACCTTTGAGAGGATTCGGCCTTCGGATTCTTCCATCAAAATCGAGTCGAATCGATCCGTGCCACCAACGAGGAATGGATTCCGGGTCATCGCGTTGACGATTCTCGCGGGAATTTCCTCGCCGCGCGCGGCTGCCGCTCCGAGCCGTGCATACGCGCGGGCCATGTGATCGAGCGGCAGGCCGAAGACCGCCGCGCCGCACCCGTCCACAGCCACATCGATCTCCGATGGCCTGACGCCAGTCCAAAGCGCCACCTGATTCAGCATCGCCTGCTGCACCGGATGCTCGGCCCGCTCGTAACCTTTGATCGACCAGCCGTTGTGCTGTGCGAGAGCAAGCATCGCCGTATGCTTGCCCGAGCAGTTGTTGTGAGTCCGCTTGATTCGAACGCCCGACTCGCGGGCGATCTTTGCGCCACGAGGGGACAGCGGATCCAGAGGCCCACACGCAAGGTCGCCTTCCTCGAGGCCGAGGGACCGAAGCATCGATTCGACGAGCGCCACGTGCTCCGGCTCTCCGCCGTGAGACGCGCAGGCGATGGCAAGCTCGGCCTCGCCCCAACCCAGAGCATCGAATCCGCCGCTCTCGAGCAGAGGAATGACCTGGAACGGCTTGGCGCACGAGCGCCAGAAGGTCAAAAGCTCAGGATCCCGGGCACCTGCGAGCAGCGTGTCGCATGCGTCGACAGCCGCAGCGTGAACCCGGTGGAATGACTCTACCGAGTTACCGCGCGTTACAACGACATCGAGATCAAAGGAATCCATCACATCTTAAAATACTGTGATCAATCCTTTTGTGTACCGTCTGGGATCGCGGCGTACGTCGGCGAGAACCGAGTTGAGCGACGTGACTGCCTTCAGCATCTGATCGTAAAGCTCGGCGTCAGTGAACAGCTTGTTCACGGTGCCATTGCCATGCTGCATTGTGGTAACAATGGTATCGACGCCTGCGACAGCAGTAACCAGCCGATTGTAAAGCTCGTCGTCGCGAAGGAGCTTGCCGACTGTCCCGTTGCCGGAGTTGACGCCCGCTCCGAGAGTCGCGACGAGAGTGTCAGCCGAGCCGAGCATCCGGTTGAGACTGTTATAAAGCGTCGGATCGTTGAGGAGCTGCCCGAACGTCCCCTTTGGATTCTGGAGACGCGCGATCATCAAGTTGGTGCTCGCAAGAGTCGAATTGAGCTGATCGTACAGCGAGCGATTGGTCATCAACTGGCCAATTGTGCCCTGCCCCGTCGCGACGCCATTCGCGACCTTCTGGAGCGATCCGGTGAGGCTCGAGACCTGATCGAGCGCCGTCGATGCCTGCACCAGCACTGCCTCGTAATCGAGCGCCTCGCCGAGCTTCAGTGTGTCGCCGTCCTTGAGCTTTGCGTAGCGGGGCGTTCCCGGCGTTATGTCGAAAATCTTGTCGCCGAGCAGACCCTGAGTCTTGAGCTTCGCCTGAGAGTCGCGACGGATCTGTTCTTCCAGCGATTTGTCTATCTCGACCGTGATGCGAAGGTTCTTCGTCGTGTCGTTGTCGACAGGCAGGAAGTCGACGGACTTTACCGATCCCGCGAGCTGCCCTGCAACAGTGACTTGCCCGCCAACCCGAAGTCCTGCCGTGCTCGGGACGAACGTGACCAGCGTGTACCGGCGTGTGAAAAGATGCGCCGACTGGCCGAGCTTCAGAATCGCCACGGCGATCACAGCGATTGCTACGACGATCACCAGACCGACCTTCAGCTGGTCCCACGTAATGGCGGCAGAGCGCTTCATCGGATTTCCGGAATCGTGATCATAAGGTTAGTACCCACCCAGGAAGTCTCTGAGGTACCTGTCATCGCTGGCAGCCATTTCTTCGGGGGTTCCGAAGAAGCAGATCTTTTTTTCGTTGAGAACGGCGATCTTGGTCGACATTCTGAACGCCGATCTAATATCGTGCGTCACCACCACACTAGTCACGCCCAATTCTTTCTGAAGCTTGATTATCAGATGCGTGATCGTCGCCGTCGTGAGCGGATCCAGCCCGGAGGTGGGCTCATCGTAAAGCATGATTTTCGGGTTGTTCGCCATACCGCGTGCGATGCCCACCCGCTTGCGCATTCCGCCACTCAAGTCTGACGGAAGCTGCTCCAGAATCTTGTCGGGATCGAGATCCACGAAGTCAAGTTTCTCCCGGACTCTGGCTTCGATCTCATCGTCGTTGAGCTTCGTGTGCTCGCGGAGCGGATACGCAACATTCTCGAAGACAGTCATCGAGTCGAAAAGCGCTGCACCCTGAAAGACCATTCCCATCTTCTGCCTGACCTTGAGTGCGTCGGCAAAGTTCAGCTTCGTGATCTCTTCGCCGTCGATGTAGACCTGTCCCTTGTCCGGGACGAGAAGTCTCAGAAGAAGCTTGAGAATCGTCGATTTTCCGGTTCCCGATTCTCCGGCAACGGCGATGGTCTCGCCTTCGAGTGCGTCGAAGGACACATCATTGAGAACCGGCTCGTCAAAGGCCAGGTAAACGTGCTCGAGCGCGATGACTTTATGAGCTGCTTCACGCTTGGCCACTGCCCGAATTTCCTGGGTGGCCGTGGGAGCGTCGATCGCCAGCTCATTGCGGATCGCTGCCCTCACACGCAGGTCGTCGTCGCCCCGTCGAATGGGGGTATTAGGCGCGACCTGATCTTCAGGGTTTGCCTGCCGCCGATCGTCGCTGGGGCGCCCTCCCTCTGGATTGTCGGTCATGACGGCAGGAATGCGAGCAGGACCTGCGTGATGAAATAATCGACGACTAGAATCAGGATGCTGGCGGTGACGACCGTTCTGGTCGTCGCGATACCAACGCCCTCGGTACCACCAGTTGTCTTGAGACCGAAGTTGCAACCCACCAGTGAGATGATTCCGCCGAACACGAACGGCTTGAGCAGTCCGTGGATGAAATCGTTCGGAAGATATTTGAAGATGAATCCACCGGCGGCGATCTGCTCGAAGACCGTCCTCCAATAAAGCGACGTTGGAATCCCTACGTACGCCGCGCAAATCACGCTGCCGCCGAGGATGCCGGCGAAATCGTTTATAACTGTGAGCGTCGGCACCATGATCAATGCAGCAAGCACACGCGGTGTCACGAGCTTGCGAATCGGATCTGTGCCGAGCGTGTTGAGAGCGTCGATCTGTTCGGTCACGCGCATCGATCCAAGCTGTGCGGCGATGCCGGAGCCGACGCGTCCAGCGACCATCAATCCCGCGAGTACCGGTCCCAGCTCGCGGATCATCGACGCCGCAACGAGGCGTCCGATATACATCGTCGCGCCGAATGTCTTGAGCTGAACCGATGACTGGAGTGCCAGCACCATTCCGGTGAAAAAACCGGTAAGGAGCACGATCGGGAGTGATTTGACTCCGATCTCGTCCATCTGCTGAATCAGGTCGCCACGATAGAAAGGGCGGGAAAACGCGAAGCCAATTGCTTTGCCGCTGAGGACAAAGAATTCCTGTAACGAATGGACCTGGCGCTTCGCGGCTTCGTTGAAGCGTTCGAGCAAATGAGATCTCTGGTGAGAAGCGAGTGCCGCCGTGGGCGGCGACGCGCCACCCTCCAGTTACATCGTGGCGTCTAATGTACGACGAGGCAAGCGGTGTGCCCAGTTTGCCGCACTCATCAACGCCCCTTAGCTTGCTGTCCCATGATCGAGCGGATGTCACGAGACCGGCTGGCAATGCTGCTTTCGGCAGCACAAGGGAAACGCGTCGCGGTTGTTGGCGACGCGATGCTCGATGTCTATCTTCGCGGAGAAGTGGACAGAATCTCTCCGGAAGCACCGGTTCCCGTAGTTCGTGTCCGAGAGCGAAAGCTGGCACTTGGCGGTGCGGCAAACGTCGCGAACAACATCGTCACGATCGGCGCGGTGTGCGATCTCGTATCTGCGGTCGGAGATGACACTGCTGGCGCGACATTGCGTGAAATGCTGAAGCAGGTGCGAACTGAAACGCGTTCCCTCGTTTCGGTCGAACGGCCGACGACTACAAAGACACGTGTCCTTGCTCGATCGCAGCAACTCGTCAGGTACGATGAGGAAGACGACAGCGACCTGAGCGGATCGGAGTCCGCTCGTCTCATCGATTCGCTTCTCGCTGCGATAGACCAGGCGGACGCGCTCGTTCTCGAGGACTACAACAAGGGCGTCCTCGTGCCCGAGGTGATCTCGCGATCCATCGAAAGAGCGCGATCCCGTGGCATACCTGTCGTCGCCGATCCCAAGTACAAGAATTTTTTTGCCTTCCGCGGAGCGACGATTTTCAAGCCGAACCGCCGCGAGCTCGAGTCAGCGCTTGGAGCCGCAGTAGACCTCGATCATCCAGAGGCCCTTCCATCGACCTTCGAGAGACTGGGCGTCG
>JADGQR010000123.1 GCA_017881685.1 Gemmatimonadaceae bacterium | reverse complement strand
GTGTTAGAAATGAGCGACGGTCGGTTGAATCGGAAATTCGTGTCATTGGTCGATTAGGTCGAGTGAAGGATTGAGGTGTGTCGTATGCTGGGCTTTTATGGAAGTATTGCCATTCCGGTTAGTGCCGGCGACGACAAAAGGTGGCAAGATGGCAATACTTCCATAGGAGCCCAGCATACGACACACCTCAATCCTCTCAGTCAAATGGAAGTTCCGCGATCATCATTTTCATCTGTACATCGTCGTTAAGCGGGACTCTGCTTTTTGCGAGCAGCCCAATCCTCGAGCCGCGTAAGCTTGATCGGATATCTCGCGACGAGCTCCGATACATCGAACGTCTGATCAGTAGTCTCCGCCAACACCGCCGACCTGATCACCCGGCTCACTCCAGGATGAAGCTTCGACGCGGCCACGGCCGCCACCTTGCCAACCGCGATCGGCAGATGCGTCATCCTGGCCTTCTTTCCACTGATTCGCGCGAATATCTCCGCAACCTGGTTTGCAGTGAGATTCTCAGGACCACCTATCTCGACAACCTCTCCGCGCATCCTCGGATCATCGGTGGCAGCTACAATCATCTTCGCGACGTCGCCAGCGGCCACGAAATTCCTCGGATTGTTTCCACTCCCAAACATCACGACCCTCTTCCCGCTCTCGACCAGCTTCCCGATCAGCACATACGCGTGCATCTCCATGAATCCAGCAGGACGGACGATCGTATGGCTCAGCCCGCTGTCTCGGAGATACCTCTCCACGCGAGCCTTCGCCTGCCAGAAGTCGATTGGATGGTCAAGAGCTGCCTGAAGCACTGACACGAAAATAAAGTGCTCGACTCCTGCCTTCTTCGACTCATCGATGAGAGAGCGCACACCTTCATCGTCGACGATTTCGACGGCTGCGTCACCTTTGCCAAGCATTGAGTGAGTTGCGGATATCACGGTCGAGACGCCACGGAGCGCGAACTCGAGAGACTCCACATCTCTCAAATCGCCCTTCACGATGGACGCGCCACGCTTTTTCAGGTCATCGGCCTTCATCTGGTTGCGCGTCATGATGCGGACGCGATGACCCGTATCGAGCAGGCGGCGTGTCACCAATGTGCCGAGTGTTCCCGTGCCTCCGGTGACCAGCACGAGAGGCCGTGGATCGATGGCCGTCAGTGTCCCTTCACGGCATGCGGCCGATAAGGCGCGTCTATCGCCTTGATCTGCTCGTCCGTGAGCGTCAGCTCGAGTGATTTCACTGCAGTCTCCAGGTGATCGATTTTCGTCGCGCCGATGATCGGCGCTACCACTCCTGGACGCGACAACAACCACGCGAGCGCCACCTCTGCCGGCTTTATGCCAACTTCGGTCGCGATTCTTCTGACTGCGGCAATCACATCATCATCGCCCGGTGAATCGTAGAGCGTGTCGGCGAACTGATCGTTTGCGGCACGAGTTGTTCCTTCGGATGGAGACGGAGTCGTCCGCGCGAGTCTTCCTCGTGCAAGCGGAGACCACGGAATCAGACCGACGCCTTTATTGATGCAGAGCGGAATCATCTCACGCTCTTCTTCACGATAGACAGCGTTGTAGTGATTCTGCATGGATATGAATCGCGCCCACCCATGTCGCTCGGAAGTCGAAAGCGCCTGAGCCATTCTCCACGCATAGCCTGAGCTCGCGCCGATGTATCTGACCTTTCCCTGATGCACCAGGTGATCAAGCGCCGCCAGTGTTTCCTCGATCGGAACTTTCGGGTCGAATCGATGAATCTGATAGAGATCGATCGTATCGACACCAAGTCGCTTGAGACTCGCTTCACAACCCTGAACGATGTGCTTTCGAGAAAGTCCGCCCATGTTCTGGCCAGCGCTCATCGGGAAGTTCACTTTCGTCGCGAGCACTATCTCTTCCATGTTCGCCATCTCACGCAGGGCGCGACCTGTGACCTCTTCGCTCACGCCGACTGAATACATGTCGGCCGTATCGAAGAAATTGATGCCGAGGTCGAGGGCCTTTCTATAGAAAGGCTTTGCTTCTGGTTCGTCGAGGACCCACGGGCGCCACTTGGACGTTCCGTAGCTCATGCATCCTAGGCAGATGCGTGATACCGTCAGGCCACTGTGACCGAGCTGTGCGTATTGCATACCGAAATCTACCGCCATTCTCGCGTATCTATTTAAGGGAGCGTAGCTTCACGCTCCATGCGAATGATCACTGTTTTTCTTAGCATGGTCTGCGCCTCCGCGTCAGTCATGGCGCAGAGCCAGCCGACTCCGAGGACCATTCTGGCCATCGGAGCACACGCCGGTGACATGGAGCTCACTACCGGGGCTCTTCTCATAAAGCAGCACAAGGCGGGAGACCGCATCGTCATCCTCCAGATGACTCTTGGAGAAGGCGGTAATCCGAAGATGTCGCCGGCTGCCTACGGTGCTCAGAAACGGCGTGAAGCATTGGCCGCCGATTCGGCGATTGGGGCTGAGACGATCTTCGCTCCCTACAAGGACGGCGAGCTTCCGAACGACGAAGCGGTCCGCCTCTACGTCGCGAATGTCATCCGCCAGGTCAAGCCGACGTACGTGATCACTCATTGGCAGAAGAGCATTCACAAGGATCACTCGCGAACCAGCGTGATCGTTCAGGATGCGGTTCTGCTCGCATCGCTGGAAGGAGTCGTAACGGGAACTCCTCCGCATCACGGACTTCGCGGGATCTGGTATGCCGACAACTGGGAAGACTCCGAAGATTTCCAGCCCTACATCTACGTCGACGTCTCGAATGAAATGCAGCAATGGCGCGATGCAGTAACGAAGTACGAGTTCGTGCGCGGAGGTATCTCGAGCTTCCATTACATCGAGTACTACGACGCGCTTTCAATAGTCCGGGGCGCTGTTGCCGGGAAGCAGCGTGCAGAGGCGTTCAACATCGACGCATTCGGGAAACGCCGGGTGCTGGACTCGCTCCCATGAGGTGGACCTCTGTTCTCCTCGCGGCCGTAGCCACGTCAGCCTCTGCGCAATCACCGCAGCACACCTTCATCCGCATCAACCAGCTCGGCTACCTGCCAGACGGGCCGAAAACAGCAGTAGCGTGCTCTCTCGACTCAACAGCGATCTCATCGTTCACGCTTCAGGACAGCGAAGGCAAGGTCGTCTTCGGCCCACGCAAAGCAATTTCGTCAGGATCCTTCGCCGCGTGCGCGTCTACTCACCGTCTCGACTTCTCATCGTTTCACAAGCCTGGACGCTTTGTCCTCGTCGCCGGCGGTTCAGTTTCTCCCCCGGTATTCATTTCGGCGAAAGCTTACGATGGCGCGGCGGACACGCTCCTCGACTACATGCGGGAACAACAATCGGGCTTCAATACGGTCGTGAAGGATTCAATCCACAAGCTCGACGGACGAATCGTGGATCATCCCACTCGAACGAACGAGTTCATCAACGTGTCCGGCGGCTGGGCCGACGCATCGGATTACCTGCAGTACGTAACGACGTCGGCAAACGCAACCTTCGTGATGCTGATGGCGTACAGAGACAATCCGAAGGCGTTTGCCGATAACTTCGACGCGCGAGGTTTGCCCGGCGCGAACGGACTGCCGGACGTTCTCGACGAAGCGAAGCATGGACTCGACTGGCTTCTCCGGATGTATCCCGGCAAGGAAGACATGTTCAACCAGCTCGCAGACGATCGCGATCACAAGTACTTCGATCTTCCGTGGCGCGATTCATCGGACTACGGTTGGGGACCAGGCAAGGAGCGACCCGTATATCCCTGCACTGGTAAGCCGCAGGGACTTTTCAAGGCGAAGAACCGTTCTACAGGATATGCCTCCACTGCAGGCAAGTACGCATCTGCCTTCGGGATAGCAGCGGCGATTTTCAGAAAGAGCGATCCGACATTCGCGGCCGAGCTGCGCGAGAGAGCCCTCGCTGCATATCGTCTTGGCCAGGAACATCCGGGCGTCTGCCAGACGGCGCCTGCCGTCTCACCCTATTTCTACGAAGAAGACAACTGGCACGACGACATGGAACTCGGCGCCGCTTCATTGGTCGATGCAACAGGCAAGAGACAATTCCTGAGCGACGCGCTGTCAAATGCTCGCGAGGAACCCGTCACTCCGTGGATGGGCAAGGACACGGCAAGACACTACCAATGGTATCCGTGGCACAACAACGGCCATTACGAGATCTGGCGCAATGGATCCGCCCGCGACAAAGCCGAGATGGCACGTTTTTACAAGCAGGGACTCGACGCCGTAGTCGGTCGAGCCGGAAACGGTTTCCGCATTGGTATTCCGTTCATCTGGTGCTCGAGCAATCTCATGGCAAGCTTCGCGACACAGGCATATCTGTACAGGAAAATGACCGGCGACAATCACTATCGCGAATACGAAGCCGCGGCGCTCGACTGGCTGCTCGGAGCGAATCCGTGGGGAGTGTCGATGATCATCGGACTTCCCTCTTACGGGAACTTCGCCCATGACCCGCACGCGGTGATCACAAGCCGCATGGGACTTCAGCTCACCGGAGGGATGTTAGACGGACCCGTGTATCGATCGATTTATCAGAATCTCAAGGGAATCGCGCTCCACAATCCCGACGAGTACGCGCCATTCAACACTGGATTCATCGTCTATCACGACGACGTCGGTGATTATTCGACAGATGAGCCGATCATGGACGGAACAGCGAATCTCACCTATCTCTTCGCGGCGATGTCCGCACGACATTAGCGCTCAGTGCCGGAGCTGCCCGATGTAACAGTGTACGTCGAGACAATTACGTCTCACGTGCAGGGCCGAAAGCTCGAGAAGATTCGCATCGGCAATCCGTTCGTCGTTCGCTCGGTCGAACCTCCGCTCTATGAAGCCGAAGGAAAGACGGTCCGGGATGTCCGAAGAATCGGAAAGCGAATAGCCATCGGACTCGATGACGATCTATGGATTGTCATCCACTTGATGATCGCGGGGAGATTCAGGTGGCTTAAGCCTGGAGCAAGGATTCCTGGCCGGCTCGGGCTTGCTTCATTCGATTTCGACAACGGCTCGCTTGTGCTGACCGAAGCAGGAACTCAGCGAAGAGCGTCGATCACGCTCGTTCGTGGAGAGTCAGCTCTCGAGGAGATTCACCGCGGCGGAATCGAGCCGCTCGATGCTGACCTGGCGACATTCGCCGCGGCACTCAAAAGCGAAAATCACACCCTGAAGAGATCACTCACCGACCCTCGCCTGTTCAGCGGAATCGGCAACGCTTACTCGGATGAGATTCTTCATCGCGCTCACCTGTCTCCAGTGAAGCACACGAATCGGCTCACCGATGAGGAAATCGCGAGACTGTTCACTGCCACACGCGAGATACTGATCGAATGGACCAATCGACTGCGGGATCAGGCGCACGGTGAATTTCCTGCCAAGGTGACCGCGTTTCACGACGAGATGGCGGTTCACGGCCGCTATGGCAAACCATGTCCTGTCTGCGGAAGCCCTGTTCAGAGAATCCGCTACGCCAGCAACGAGACAAACTACTGTGCACGATGTCAGACCGACGGGAAGCTTCTCGCTGACCGCGCGTTATCTCGACTGCTGAAACAGGATTGGCCGAAATCGATCGACGAGCTCTAGGCGTTGGCCTGTTTCCCCGCCATGTCGAGCATCTCGGAGAACATGCTGCCGAGGGACTGACCTCCGTCGCAGACCATGACTGTTCCGGTGATGAAGCGTGCCGAATCCGAGCACAGAAACAGCGCCAGGTCGGCAATCTCGCCCTTCTCGGCGAATCGGCCGAGAGGAATCATCCGTGTCACGAAGGCGCGGGCTTTTTCGTTTGGTGCGAGGCGCTTCATTCCTTCGGTGTCGTCGACCGCTCCCGGCGCGATCGAGTTTACGCGAATTCCTTTCGCTCCCCATTCGAGCGCGAGGGTGCGCGTCACCATGTCTACGCCTGCTTTTGCAGCGCAGACATGCGCCTGCATCGCCATCGGAACGAATGCCTGAGTCGCGGAAATGTTGATGATCGATGCACCCGGCTTGCGAAGATGCTCGTAGGCAGCTCGGCACGTGTTGAAGGTTCCCAGCAGATCGATGTCTACCACCGCCTTGAATCCGTTCGCTGACATGCCAATGGCGGGAGCCGGAAAGTTTCCCGCAGCCCCACACACCAGGATGTCGATCTCTCCGAATTTCTCGCGCGCCGATCCAATGGCAGATGCGAGCGCTTCATAGTCTCGCACGTCAGCCGAGAACCCGGCAGCGGTGCCGCCTTTCGCTTCGATCCCCTTTGCGGCCGCGTCGAGCTTCTCCTGCGTTCTCCCAATGAGCGCGACCTTCGCCCCGTGTTCAGCAAACCGCTCGGCGATAGCCAGATTGATCCCGCTTCCGCCGCCTGTGACGAGCGCGACCTTGCCGTTCATGATCTTGTCGCCGAATGCCGTTCCCATCACTGCTCCGTTTTCCAGGGTTTGCCGTTACTTGGATTTGTTTGGCTTACGCGTTCTCTTGATCGATCTCTCAGGATCTTCGTCCGAAAACATCTCGCGTGCTGCCGCGCCTGACGCTCGCTCGAGAACCCGGCGATTCAGGGCGAGAAGAGTGCCGTCTTCCGTGTGAGTTTCTTCAAGAAGACCTGCTGCGCGAAGCAGATGCACGTGGTGCGAGATGGTTGGCTTCGAAACCCCGAAAGTGCGCGCGAGCTCGACTGATGTCATGGGCTTACGCGCAATCGTCGATGCAATTGCATAGCGCGTCGTATCGCCGAGTGCGCTGAATACGAGCGATGGCTCGATCGCTATGGTCGTGTCTGGCGAAAGAGTCGAGTCGAAAAGCGGAAAGAAGAAGCGAGTTTTCCCCCGAGCGTCTCGATATGCTGCCCAAAGATTGGCTGTATTGAACGCAGAGGGGATGATATGAATTCCAGCCACTGCACTCCGTTCTACGCTCGTCGTTCCGCGAATCGACTTCACCTTCGTTTCGTCGATCGTGACTGGCAGTCCCGCCTTTCGCGCAAACTCTGTTGTTCCAAGGCGTGCTATTTCCTGTTTCAGCGCTCTGGCACGGTCGCGGAGCTGCGGCTCGAGCGTTCCCCATGTTTCGGCAAAACCCGTTGCCCAGAATGAAACGACGACGTTCACGACCTCATTTCGGTATTCCGCAGGATCGTCGATCAGCCGGCCGAGTACGAGTGCGCTGCCACTTCGATTCGAGAATGGATGAAGACCGAGGAGAGTCAGAAGTCTTTCCTGTGTCTGCGCTTCATGCGCGACGGTGGCGGCGGGAGTGGCCTTCTTCGACAGGAGTGCCTCGACAGCGCCCGGCGTTTTGAAAACGCCTTTGAGGACCGCCCGAGCAAAAACTTCATCGCCCATACCGCGCATGTCTGCCATCATTTCCGTAAAGCCCGGCGCAGGCTGCGAATCGCACAGGGCGTCGGCGAGGAGGGGCCACAGCAGCGGCGAAGGTGCTACCCGGGCAAGTGAGGACCGTATCCGCGGCGTGAGGCGACGCTGCATCTCGCGACGCCATTTCTGAATATGCTCGGCAGATCCGCTATGCAGAGCCTGAAGGGCGTAGAAAACCTCGAATCGCGGGGTGACGTTGATCTCGACGGCGAGATTCTCGGGTTTTGTCATTCAGTTAGATAACATCCTAACTTTTGACTTTCAACCCCTCGTCGTAAAGCTGGCTCTCGAGGAGGAACAGACCATTCGTGGCGTCGATTCTCACCGTGCCCGATTTGCCGATATCGCTTCCAAGTACACCATCGAGCGGGACGAATGTCGTGACTGCCGGTGCATAGACGAGCATCTTCCGGAACACCAGCCGTTGTCCTCCCATCGACATCCGCAACTCATCGATGAAGATGCCGTGAACGACCTGAAGACCAGCGAGCCCGCCGATCAACCGGCGCTCACCGACGAAAGTGCGGGTCTTTGTTTTCGTCACGAGACCGTCCGTCGAGTAAGTCTCCTGCGCTCCCGTGTCGAGATTGAAGTGCAGCGGCACTCCCCTGTCACTCACCAGCCTAACAATTGGAGATCCGACCCAGAAAAGATTTCGGCCGAGAGACGCAGCCTTTCCCTGTATCGGCTCGGGCTTCATGAACGTCACGAGCTTTCTTACATAATCGATTCTGATGTCCAATCGACTCATGATATCGAACCCGATCACGCCGTCGATTCCAATCGACGCCATGGGATTGCTGCCATCACCGACTCTCACCTGCATCAACTGGCTTTCGACGATCATCGCCGTCGAATTCAGTATCTCGATTCCGCCAATGCCGATCTTGTCGATTGCGGCTGGACGCGCTTGAACGTGACCGGTCGTCGTCGCTACTTCGAGCGTGTCACGAACAATTGCCTCGATTCCACATTCGGCCGCGACGCCCGAAGACAGAATCGTCATGCTCGATCCTGTATCAAGCCACATCACCTTTGGCTTTCCATTGACCAAGATTGTGACCATCGGCGTACCGGAGGCCGAAATCAGAAGCGGAAGTGTGACCGGGTTCAGAGAAAAGGAAACCTTTCGCGCCTTCACGTTTTTGAACGCGGACGCCCAGGATTCGACGTCAGCCTTGTTGACGTCGATGGTATCGACCGCGTGTTTCTCACTGGTAAGCTCCGACAGAAGCTTCCACTTGTCCTGATATTGAAGCATCGCCGTCAGCAGAACAAAGGAGGTTGCACGCACCAGCGTGTCATCCGTCGATGCACCGAGGCTGTCCAGCGCGAGCTCGGCCTCGTCGGGCTGCCCGGTCATCACGAGACCGAGTGCATGCGAGAATGCGCGTTGATCTGAAGTGACGTTGTGCCTGGCGACGAACCCTGTATCGAGAAGTGCCATCGCCTGCCAGAAGTTCTTCGCGGTCGAAACGATCTTCTGTCGCCCGCGCGGGGCGTCAGGATCGACGATGACGCTCGTCGGCGCGTAGATGAGCACCGGCTTCGGCGGAGGCAGATGACACCCTGCCACCCCCGCGACCAGAAGGGCCGAAGCATTGATCAGCCAACGAACCCGGCTACTGCTACCGCTCACCGTACCTCGTTGAATTGGCGCCCTAATATTAAGAACCGGACCGAGTATTGCGCCGTATAATTGGCGCAGTCAACCCGAACACATTACGAGACAATGAGCGAGAAGATCCATAAGACCGACGAGGAGTGGCTCAAGCAGCTCACTCCTGAGCAGTTCAGAATTGCCCGCAAGGCCGGAACAGAGCCGGCATTTACAGGAAAGTACAACGCATCGAAGGAGCCGGGGATCTACCGTTGCGTGTGCTGCGGCAACGCACTCTTCGACTCGGACGACAAGTTCGACTCAGGATCAGGATGGCCGAGTTTCACGCGACCCGTCGCACCTGAAAGTGTCGACACGGAAACGGACTCCAGCCTTTTCATGAAGCGGACTGAAGTGTTGTGCAGTCGCTGCGACGCACACCTTGGCCACGTTTTCGACGATGGCCCGGCGCCAACGGGCCTTCGTTACTGCATTAACTCCGGGGCGCTCGACAAGACAGACAAGCCGCTTTAACCCTTCTTCTTCTTGCGCCCGGTCTTTTTCGCCGGGCGCTTTGCTTTTGGCCTTGCCTTCGACCTGGGTTCAACTCTCGACTCAGTCGGACGCCGGGGCCTGGCCTTCCTTGCCAGCGGCGGAAGAATCGTCGACTTCCCCAGCTGCGCCGATACTACTGCACTTTCATTTCCGGTTCGATCCACTGCCGACACCGCAACATCATCGGGTGGCGCCGAATTTCTCCCGCCGGCGAACATGTGCGTGAGCTGCGATCCTGGAAGCAGCAGCATTGTCCACTCCGTTCCCGTCCTGTATCGAACGACCCAGCGCCACACCTTCTCCGTTCCCTGCGGAGTGAAATCGACAACCATCGAACCCGTGGCCGAGTCGCGGTGAAGGAGCGCCAGCGGCGGAGCTGGCGGAATGCTGTCGAGCCAGGGAGATGCCGGTACGAGCGCCGGCCCCGCATAGGGACCGCCGACGAGCTTCTCGTCGATGCTGTCACGGTCGAGCATGAACACTTTGGCGCTGAAGTGAACGTTGCCGCTGGCGCCTTCTTCCATTCGCGTCGCTGAGATCTGGTCGAGAATTTCCTGCGCTTTCCAACCACTCGCGCCGGTTGCGCCAACCCGCCCCGTGTAATTGCCCGGCCAGATGTTGCGCCCCTTCAGGTTCTGTGAAATCCACCATCTCAACAGAACCGGATAACTGAGATCGGGACGCTGCATGGGCCAGTAGAGCTGCGGCGTGAAATAATCCACCCATCCTTCATTGAGCCACTTCCGAGAATCTGCGTAGAGCTCGGCGTATGCGTCGAAGCCCTTGATCTGATCCGGAAAACCAGGTCTCCATATCCCGAATGGGCTGACCCCGAATTTCACGTACGGCTTGGCTGCCTTGATCGATGCGTAAAGGTCGCGAATGAAAATGTCGACGTTGTGACGCCGCCAATCGTCCCGGCTCATCGATCCGCCGGATGCGACATAGCGTTTCCACGTTGCATCGTCGGGGAAGCCGATGACATTTCCGTTCGAGTCCTTCTCCTTGTAAGGGTAGAAATAGTCGTCGATGTGAACGCCATCGATGTCGTATCGCTTTACGACATCCATTATCACCTGGGTCGAAATTCGCCGAACCGCTGTGTCGCCCGGATCGAGCCAGAGATACTCACCGTACGGATGCACGATGTCCGGACGCGTGTTGCTGACATGGGTTGCCGCAATCTCGGATTTCCCCGACGGGGCGTGGGCACGATAAGGATTGAACCACGCGTGCAGCTCGAGCCCCCGTTTATGAGCCTCCGTAACCGCGAACTCGAGCGGGTCATAGTAAGGCTCGGGCGGCCGGCCCATTGTACCAGTCAGATATTCTGACCAGGGCTCGAGCTTCGACGCATAGAATGCGTCAGCGGCTGGTCTCACCTGGAGAACAACGGCATTCATGTTGAGCGCAGCCGCCTTGTCGAGAATCGCGATCAGCTCGGCCTGTTGCTGCCAGGTGCTGAGGCCAGGCTTTGATGGCCAGTCGATGTTTGCGACGGTCGCTACCCAGATTGCGCGGAATTCACGGGCGACTTGAGGCGGTTCCGGCGTCTGGGCGCCGAGTGCGAGCGATGAAAGCAGACACAGCGCCGACAGAAAATTTCTTGATTTCACGAGAGAAAAGTTATCGCTTGACGAAGCATGTGGTCACCGCCAGAATTCCCCATCCGAAAAACCGGTTTACCACCAAGGAGATTTGTACATGAAGACCAGTATGCGCCTTCTGTCGCTCACGGCTCTGGCGACAAGGGTCCGCCGCCGGGTATGCCGGTCGGTGGCGTTGCCGCTCTCGCTAACGGTCGCGACGTGTTCTACACGGTCGATCTGAAGCCCGGTGATTACGCGGCGGTTTGCTTCCTCGAAGACGCGAATGACGGGAAACCGCATTATGCCCACGGGATGAGTCAGCTGATCAAGATCACCTGATCTTATTCTTCCTCAGTTACAACGAGCCCGCGAGGTAATCGCGGGCTCTGTTTTTTCAGATCGACATTCTCTCCACAACGAGATCGACTGCTTCGTAAAGCTGCTCGAAAGAATCCACTACAAAAAGAATATCCTGGAGCCGGTCGATCCGGAACGATTGCGATATCACTGCATCAAGAGAGAATGGTCGCCTGTCGCAATTGGATCCCAGAGCATTTGCCGCGTCGCAAGAGGATGAAATGAGACCGCTTCCATAGATCTTCGGCGTTCCGTTCTCATCAATCAGACCGAATTCGATCGTGAACCAGAAGAGCCGCGCCATCATCTCGACTTCGTCAGGCGTCCGCGCCATTGTCGCAGCCTGGCCGAATCTCTGAAGAAAATCTGCGAACGGTGGATCAGAATGCAGCGGCACGTGACCGAACACGTCATGGAAGATGTCCGGCTCGGGAACGTAGTCGATGTCTTCGCGCGACCGGATCGTCACGGTTGTTGGAAAGCGGCGGTTTGAAAGCGACGCAAAGAATTCCCTGGCGGGCAAAAATCCTCCGACAGGAACGGCGTTCCAGCCGGTGCGTGGACCAAGTCGTTTGTTGACCTCTTTCAGGTTCGGAATCTCGTGCGGCGCTAAACCAATCAGCTCCGCTCCCTCGAGAAAGATCCTGCTCGCCGTTGTCGCAAGCTGTTCCATGCGCCGAGCGTAGAGTGTCTGCCACACTTCATGGTCGGCTTTGGTGTAGCGATCCCAGCGTTGTTGAACTCGCTCGGCTGCAGATGGTGCGGTATCGACTGCGGCTTCGGCCAGCATTGTCACTCCTCGTTTTGGGCAAAAAAAAAGGCCCGTGAAGATTCACGGGCCGCGAAAAACAGAGAACTCGATGCGCTATCTGCGCACACGCCTCCGCGGGCCCGTGTCGAGGGTCCGGTAGTAATAGCTCTGCGAGCTGAGGAGGTGGTGCGTTGTCGTCATGCCTTCACCATCGTTGGATCATGCCGGAAAGTCAATCCGGTTCTTGTCTAGAGGCGCCGGTCGGAATCGAACCGACGAATAGCAGATTTGCAGTCTGCCGCCTTACCACTTGGCCACGGCGCCGGAGGACGCAAGTTACCCCGGCCACATGACCCGTTCAAGGCGACAGCTTGCCTTATCGCATCAACTCGAGCGCCGACATTCGTGTTGGACCAGGATATTTGCGCGATTCGCCCTTGATCGCGCGCCAGAGAATCCTGTTGAAGAGGTCTTCATTCGCCTCATCCTCCTTGTTCAATGCCAGACCTCTTGATTGCTCGGCTCCGATTCCCACTCTCAGATTGTTCTCGTCGAGCGAAACCGCCGGCTTGAGGGCGACAAATGGACGCAGGTCGGGTTTGGACGTCCAGACATCCCGCAATGGCCGTCCAAAGTGATCGAACTGGGACAATGTCCCGAGCTTGAGCAATTCCTCGATGGTCGCAATGACGTCTGTGGTATTCGCCCATCTGTGAATGACCCCGCCAGCCGCGTATGGCGAAATCATCAGCATCACCGACCGATGTGAATCGACGTGATCGGGTCCATTCTGAGCATCATCCTCGACAACGAAGACCGCTGTGCTCTTCCAGAATCGCGTCTTTGAGAGAGCCTCGATCATTCTGCCAAGCGCGAGATCATTATCCGCCATAAATGCTCGCGGCGTGTGCCTGCCTGCTGCAGCGCCAGCTGTGTGATCGTTTGGAAGTCGCACGATTTCCAGTGCCGGCATGGTCCCTTCCTGATCGAACTTCTGCATCTCGGCGATCCAGACGTCGGCGCGCGATTGGTCAGTGACGTTCAAACCGAAGCCAGCATATGCCTCGTTTGTGTGCCCCTTGAGCGCTTTCTTGTCGGGAATGTATCCGGCGGCCGTGGTTCCGTCTGGATTGAATGACGGATCGATCACGAACTCACCGTAGTCCCGATACGTAACCCCGGCCCTCTGAGCCAGATCCCACAAATAGCCGGAGCCTGGTTCGGCAACATCATCATCGACAGCGGATTCGCGATTCATTCCTTCAAAATCGTACGAGCGCCCGCGATTCGAATAATTCGGCGGAACGGTTTTCTGTACGTAATCGCTGGTGTACGCTGCGGTCGACCAGTTGTGTCCGTCCGGACTTACCTCTGCATTCACGAAGAAGCGATCGTAAATGCCAAAGCGCTCAGCAAGCGCGTGATGATTAGGTGAAACTTCACGCGGGAAAAAGAGCAGCGATGTATCCCCATCAGCCTGAGTGAGATCGCCGAAGACCTGATCGTACGTACGATTTTCCTTGATGATGTAGATGACGTGTTCGATTGGCGGATATGCGGCAGCTGTTCGAGTCCTGTCCCATGAATTCGCCCTCATGACCCTCGCCGTGAGTTGAGCGAGAGCATCGCCGTTAACACCTGCGAGGTCGGTCATCATCAGGGTTCCGGAGAGCTGTCCACGAGTTGTGTTTCGCGGATTGACTGGAGTTGTCCGTATCGGCTGAGGGCCGTCCGGATTCGCGCCGGCTCCGCGACCCTTTCCGTTGACGACAAAAAGAGAATCGCGTGTCGCCAGCACCGCTGTCGGATACCAGTCAGCGGGGATTCTGCCAGCCAGTTTGTCATTGCCTCGGGCCGTTGTCACGCCAGAGGTGCTACCCGATAAATCGAATATTCCTATCGCGTTGTCATCCGCTTCGGCAACGAACAGGCGAGTCCCATCTGGAGACAGAGCAAGAGCGTTCGGCGTGCTGCCTTCGGACGGACCTGACGGCGGTGCATCGTCGAGAGTGGCGATTGCCTTCCTCTCGTGTGTATCGATGACGGTGATCTTGTCCGTACTTCCCGATGTCACGAACAATCGCGATCCATCGTGACTCAACAGCATGGCCGATGGATGTCTGCCTGCGGGAATCCTTCCCACACTGCTCAGAGCGCCACCGGATGAAGTGAAGACCGAGACCGTCGAGCCGCCCCACGACGAAACGAACACAGTTCCATCGTTTCCAACGACCACCCCATACGGATAACTCTGTGTCGCGAGTCGCTGCGTCACCTTGCCGGAGGCAAGATCGACGACCGCCAGTGAGTCACCAAGATTTTCTGCCGCGTAAAGAGTCTTGTCGTCGGGCGACAATGCGATCTGCGCCGGATACCGCATGCCGTGAGCGTGTCCCTTCGTCTTCGGCGCAATTACGATCGTGTCAGCCAGATCTCCGCGATTATTCGTCCATCGGTAGTGATAGACGATGTCGTCGTCTCCACCTGACGCGTAAAGAGATTGTCCGTCGTGGCTGAACGTCAATCCGAGAAATGCAGCTCGCTGAGGAAGCGTTTGCACGATTTCGCCCGAACCTCGGTCGACGACCTGAATTCCCTGCTCTCTGAATCCGTTCAGCAGAAGCAGCAGATATTTCCCGTCGGGAGACGGCACCATTGCGAGCGGTAACCCGCCGACGTCGGTTATTCTTCCTGCCGGATCGAGATACGCACCAGTGGAAAGTCTTCGTACCTCGCTGTGGGAGGCTATGTCGCTCGACGGCGCGCTGGTGCAAGCTGCCATCGTGAGAACCAGTACTGCGGCTCGAATCAGTTGCTTCATTTCCGCTCGCGTTGACGACAGTGGATATCAGAGATATGTAAAGATGACGTCAGAGATATGTAAAGATGACGTTGACACTCCCCAACGCCAGCCGGATTATCCCCTGAACTCGCAATGAAACATTCAATAACCATCAGAACGGCGGTCGAGGATGACCTCCCGCTGATACTCGAGTTGATTCAGGGACTGGCCGAGTACGAGAGATTGCGGGATCAGTGTGTGGCGACTGAGGAAAAGCTTCGCGCCACTCTTTTCGGGGAACGCCCCGCGGCTGAAGTCCTGATCGCGAGCCTCGACGATGTGCCGTCTGGGTTCGCCCTGTTCTTCCACAGCTACTCGACGTTCCTGGCGCAACGAGGAATTTTCCTCGAGGATCTTTTTGTCAGGCCTGAGATTCGAGGAATGGGAGTCGGCCGTTCACTGCTTGCAGCACTCGCTCGGCTTGCAATCGAGCGGGATTGTGGGCGACTCGAGTGGAACGTTCTCGATTGGAACGAGAGTGCGATCTCCTTTTACACAAGCCTGGGCGCCGTTCCGATGGAGGAGTGGACAACGTTCCGGGTAACTGGTTCAGCGCTCGACAAGCTCGCTAACAACTGACCGTACATTAGAATTGTCGAAATGACTTCGACTCCTCCCGGTAATTCGGAGAAGCCCGACAATTCGGTGAGCGGGTTACGACATCGTCTTTTTTATGGACGCGACCCCGGCCCCTTGCTCGGGCCCTGGCTTGCGTGCGGCATCCTCGCAATCGTGTCCTACATTTTCGAGCGCTTGATGCCGGCGTTTCACGACGTCATCGGTCCGTTCTACTGGCTCCTGTTGATTATCGTGAGCATTGCGACATGGCGCTGGGCCCGCGCAAGAGCTGGGGGAAGAGGAGCTGACCGGCGTCACAAGGATCGCCGCAAAGCTGACCGAAAGGCCAAGTCAAAGGCAGATCGAAAGACTCGCGGTTAACGAGCTGGTTCCACGAATCCCTTTCGCAGCGTGCGATTGGCCCATATGTAAAAGGGCATTCCGACAGCTGCCGCAGCCAGGGCCGCGAGAATCGCCGGAAATCCGTATTCCCCGTCGTTGAGCTCCAGTGTCGTCACAACAGTGAGAATTACAACCGGAATTGCCGCAAGGGCAATCACTCCAGCAGTTCCAACAGGAATTCTGTAGGCACCGCGCAGCTCCGGCTCACGGATACGAAGCGCGATCAAAGCGCCAAACTCGAGAAATAGAGCCATGGAGTACAGCAGTACGTCTGCGACGACGAGGTGCGCGAAGGACAGCAATGCGAAGATTGAATAACAGATAGCGGACACGATCACGGCACCGCGCGGAGTTCCCCTCGCATCCGGAACCGAAAGAATCGCTGGAAGCAGCCGATCGCCAGCCATCGCGAAAGGAATCCGAGAGTAGGAAAGCAACAGAGCATTGAAGAGAGCAACTGCGCTGACCATACCCGCAATTGCAACGCACACGCCGAGGAATGGTCCGAGCGCTCCTGCAGACGCGCGAGCGATTTCTGGCCATCCACCTTCCTGCCACTGAGTCCAGTCACTTGCACCGAGCGTAGCTGTCAGCGGAATGAGATAAGCAAGCGTGACGAGCGGAAGCGTGAACGCGAGCGCTCTTGGATAACTTCTCGTCGCGTCGACCACCTCTCCCTGGACAGTCGACGCATTATCCCACCCGATGTAATTCCAGAGCGCGATCGAGATTCCGACTCCGAGGCCGCCGAATCCCGCGACGTCCTTATGCGCAAATGGCTGCCAGGGAACGTGAGTGATGTGCGGAATCGAAGCAATCGAAATCAGCAGAAACGTCGCGAGAATGAATATCCCGCTGATTACCGAGACGACCCCGACTCGTCCAGCTCCTCTCAAGTTGATCGCGGTTGCGGTCCAGATCACCGCAAGCGCAATCAACCACTGAGCAGTCACGCTGAGGTGGGGAAAGAAGAATCCCAGATACTGATTGAAGAGCACCGGATAGATCGCCATGTCGACAAGCGAATACATCCACGTCCACCAGCCATTCTGAAACGCCCAGAATGGTCCGAATGCCCGATACACCCATTTGTAATAGCCGCCTTCGTCTGGCAGCATGCTCGCGAGCTCTGCGACGAGCAAAGTCTCCGGCAGAGACCAGAGCAGAGGAACGAGTATCAGGATCAGAAGTCCGAGCCCCGGGCCCGTGCTTATAATCAGTGATTCGGTCGTGAACGCGCCGCCTGACACGTTGAAGAACATCACGAACACGAGTGATACTGTTGTAAGTGTCCGGCGAAGCGGTATCGTCATGGACTGGGAAGGTTATTAACAGGTCTGCTACCTGCAAGGCGACTCTCCAATGTCCGAAACACCAGATCACCAGAAAACTTTGCGCGTCCAGTCGGAAAGACTTTCCGGAGGACTACGACGCGCAGTCGAGCAAACCGGAACGGTGCTCGGCGGACTTGGAGCATTTCTGGTTGTGGGAATGGTTGTAGCTGCGATTGCCACATGGGCATTCGGAGAGTTCGCCGAAACCGTGATGGCCGGACAGACTCAGGCTTTCGATGACTCCGTGCTTCGCTGGATGGCTGTGCACCATACGAGCACGTTCGACTCGGCGATGCTCGAGATCACTTCACTTGGCACTGGCATAGTGGTGATGATGATCGTGGGTGTGGCAGCGCTTTTTCTCGCACTGACGCGACACCGATATTCAGCCGCGCTTTTGCTGGCAGCGACCGGCGGTGGCGGGCTCCTGAATCTCGTGCTGAAGCATTACTTCGAGCGTCCGCGACCGCACATTTTCACCTGGGGAACTTACGTGGTCAGCTCTTCATTCCCCTCAGGTCACGCGATGAGCGCCGCAGTCGTATACAGCACCGTCGCTTATCTTGCTGCGCGCCTGCAAACACGAACGTGGGAACGAGCTCTCACACTCGTGAGTGCCGCTTTCATAATCATCGCGATCTCAACAAGCCGGGTTTATCTCGGTGTTCATTATCCGTCGGACGTTGCGGCGGGAGTGATCATCGGCATCGGCTGGAGCGCTTTCTGCATGGCAACGCTCGAAGGGATTCAGCGCGTTGCGAAACGCTCCGGGCGAGAGATTACGAAACACGAGACTCCTGCTCCGTCACATTGAGTTCCTGGCATTCGTTTTTCGAAGATGGAACGCAGATCCGTCCCAGATCGAGAATGGCCGCTCTCCGGAAGTGAGAACCTCGAACCCGTAGTCCTTCGCCATTCGCTGGACGTCCGCTCTGTCGGCCTGGTCGTCCCCTCTATACGAATAGTTGAGAATCACGAAGTCGCCGCCGGGTTTCAGCACTCGCGCCACTTCGGCGAAGTACGATTCCACGAGAGCTGCGCCTGACTGATTGAGATACGGAAAGGTGTCTACTGCGATCGCCGTGTCGAACGAGTGATCGACGAACTCCCGCAGATCGTGTCCGCTGGTCTTGAGCAGATGCACGTTTGCGAGTGGCTCACACCGTCTTAGCGCGATGTTTATCATCTCGCGAGAAACGTCTATGCCGTGAACGTCCCGGCATCGCGGGCCAAGCTCCGCCGCAATGCGGCCAATTCCGCATCCGATGTCGAGAACGCTCTTGTCACGACCAATCACCTTCCACTGCTCGAGCTGTGTGATGATCTCTCTCGTTGCGCGCTCGAGGAGAGTTGGGCTGCCAAGGGAGTAGAGGGCAACGCTCGCCTCTTCCGACTGCTGCACTGACCAGTCGAAAAGTCTTTCGCAGAACGCGATTCCAGCTTCGACCGTTGGCGCCATTTCTGGCGAATCCATATTCGCGCGAAGCATCTCGGCAATTCGCTCACAGCCGAGCTCATTTTCGACCATGAGCTGAGTGAGCTCGTCGACTCTGTCTCGAAGGAGATTATCGCTCGCCCTCGAGAGAGCGGCTGCGCGAATAGTGACCTCATCAACTGTCGTTCGGACCGCAGCCGCATCTTCAGTGTCGATCAACAGCTGCATCAGTGCGACGGCCGGAGAAAGATTTCCCGACAGGCACCGCATCAGAATGTCACGGTGCCTCGGCGGCTCGATTCCTTTCGTAAGCCGGCGAACGGCCCCGTCTGTCACCTCTGTATCCGGGATCAATTCAATCCACCTGGCTGGTTCGAGATCACCTTCATTTCACAATTATGCCGAGATTGACGCAGCAGGAATAGCCTGACTCCAGTCGACTAATTCGACCACTGCCGTGCCACTGGCAAGACTATCGCAATCTGGTTTGCATTTATCACCCCATTCAGGAGACTTCGTATCTATGGCTGCACGAAAATCATCCGGCGGGCGAAAATACGGAAAGGCAGCAGGTAAGAGCGTTGAATCCGCAATGCGACGCAAAAAAAAAGGCACACTTCGATCCGGAAGAAGCGGAAAGAAGGTAACAAGCCGCGAGCAGGCGATTGCGATTGGACTTTCGGAAGCCCGCGAGAGGGGTGCGAAGGTTCCGCGCAAATCGTCGTCGAAGAAATCCTCGGGTGGACGCAAATCCTCCGCCAGGAAATCCTCAGCAAGAAAGTCTTCGGCGAAGAAATCCTCGGCGAGACAATCATCGGGCCGAAAATCCAGCCGCTGACGTCTTCAGGCCACACGAGAAAAGCCCCGGCTAATGCCGAGGCTTTTCTCGTTTTCAACTCGCGCGATCACGCTGACCCGACAACCACCATCGGACCTGTCGGTGCGGGCATTCCTCCATCCGGTTCTTCGGTGATGGCGACTGCACGGAGAGCGTCGCGCGCGAGCGCATAGTTCGCGTGCATGACTGTTCTGCCCTGCGAATCCGGGCGAAACGTTCCCGCGGAAATCTTGGCTTTATCGGTAACGAGCCATACCTGATACGTCTTTCCTGGTTTGGGAGCAGGCAGGTTGTAGGTAACCATCATCCAGTCATTGGTTGCTCGATTCCAGAACATGCGACCAAGCGGCTGGGCTGTTGGTTTCGTCGACAGCGCAACGACCTTCACATCAGGTCCAGCCATCGACTCAATCATTGCCTCTTTCTCGCTCAACGCCTGAGCCATGCTGTCGCTCTTCGGCTGAACAGTATCGACAGCAGCGAGCTGTGACCGCATCTCGTTGCGATCCTGCGTGACTCTCCACAGTTGCGCACCCGTGATGATGAACGCGAGTGTTGCCGCGATCGCATACCAGTTGACGCGAGATGGCGACACGTCAGTGCGAACCGGGTGCCGCAGTGGCGTGGCTGGCGTAGGCCGCCTCGCATCTGCCGCGACAGGTCGTTGCGCACCGGGCGTCGCCTTGTGTCCGAGTCCCGTAAGACTCGCAACACCTCTGGCGATATCAGGCGGACCTGGGACCGGCGCCGACTGTGATTCACGCTCGTTTCGCGCGCGGACCAGGAGTCGCGAACGAATTCCCGCGCTGCGTCCGGGATTGATTCTCGCCTGAGGAGCAAGCTCACCGATTGCAGCGACGGTTTCTTCCATCGCGGCAAGCTCAGGCCCGCACTCCGGGCAGGTTGACGCATGGGCACGCACGGCATCGGCGACTTCGGCTGAGGCCGAGTCGAGCGCAACCGCTGCCAGCTCGGAGAACGCCTCCTCGTGGTTCATTCCGGTCACTCCGTCACCCTGCGATGCATCGATAGTGGCTCCCTCAGCTTTTGCATCGCCAGGCGCATTCGCGTCTTGACCGTGCCAAGCGGCTGACCCGTTACGTCAGCAATCTCTGTTTGGCTCAACCCTTTGAAATACCCCAGTTCCAGCACTTCTCTCTGTTCCGACGGCAATTCCTGCAACGCTGCATGGACATGAGCCTTCAGTTCCTTTCCTTCCGTCTGCTCAGACGGATCGAGTCCTGGCGCGGGAAGATTCGCGAATACCTGATCCCTTCCAATCGCGTCTTCCTTGTATCGACGCCGGGCGCGAATGCGATCGAGCGCTTTGCGACGCCCAATTGTCAAAAGCCATGTCGAGACCGCGCCCTTCGATGGCTCATATGACGACGCTTTCCTCCACGCCTGCCAGAATGTCTCTTCGACAACGTCTTCAGCCTCATCCGGATCCTTCAGCAGGTGAAGAACCAGCGAGTAGAGCGAGCGAACCCATTGATCGTACAGTGCGCCGAGCGCGGTTTCATCTGCATCGCACATGCGTCTGATCAATGCCACATCATCGGCGTTTGATCTTGTCTCGCTAGAATACGACAGTTCCCGCTCGGACGGATTCATCGGCCTCGAATCTACCACAGGTAATTTTTCGCCGCCAAGCAAATTGACGACGCTGACTGCCGACTGCTGACTGCTTGGATTGAAGCACGAACCGTACAAAGCGAAAAGCCGGGAGCGCAGGCGCCCTCGGCTTTCTTGCTCGCTTACCGCCTTTCTTAGTACTTGGCCAGGTAGTTATCCAGCTCCCACTGCGATACCTGCGTGATGTACTCCTCCCACTCCTGTCGCTTGGCCGAAAGGAAGTGCGTCGTGATATGCTCACCGAGCGCTTCCTTCATTACCGCGTCCTTCTCCAGCTCGTTGCACGCTTCTTCGAGGTTGTGCGGCAGGTCGTCGATCTTGAGGCGGCGCTTCTCGCGGTGTGACATCTCCCAGATGTTCGTGTTGACCGGCTCACGCGCGTCGGTCTTGTTCTCGATTCCATCGAGTCCGGCAGCAAGCTGCACGGCAAGGGCGAGATAAGGATTCGCCGAAGGATCGGGAATACGCAGCTCGCATCGCGTGCCAAGGCCACGACGATCAGGAATCCGAATCATCGGCGTACGATTGCGCATCGACCACGCGACATTTACCGGTGCCTCATACCCAGGAACGAGGCGCTTGTACGAATTGACGAGCGGGTTCGTGATCGCGCAGAATCCGCGCGCGTGGTTGAGCAGTCCGCCAATGTAGTTCAGCGCAGTCTGCGACAGCTCCCATTGAGCAGACTTGTCCCAGAACGCGTTCTCCTTTCCGCGGAACAGCGACTGATGCGTGTGCATTCCGCTGCCGTTCTGTCCGAACACCGGCTTCGGCATGAACGACGCCATCAGTCCGAACTGCTGAGCCACGTGGCGAACGATGAAACGGAAGGTCGCAATGTTGTCAGCGGTCTTCAGTGCGTCGGCATATCTGAAGTCGATCTCGTGCTGGCCGTGCGCAACTTCGTGGTGAGCTGCTTCGACTTCGAAACCCATCTGCTCGAGGACTTCGACGATTGCGCGGCGTGCATCTTCACCCAGATCGACTGGAGCAAGATCGAAATAGGCGCCGACATCGTGCGTGTTCGTCGTCGGCTCGCCATCCGGTCCCGTCTTGAACATGAAAAACTCTGCTTCCATTCCGGCGTTCATCGTGGAGAAGCCCATATCACGTGCCCGGTCGAGCTGCCGCCGAAGCACCCGGCGCGGATCACCAGCGAATGGCTGTCCGTCCGGAGTATTGATGTCGCAGATGAGACGAGCTACACGATTCTCCTCGTCACCCCACGGAAAAATCTGAAACGTGCTGAGATCCGGATCGAGCAGCATGTCCGACTCTTCGATGCGAACGAATCCTTCGATCGACGATCCATCGAACATGATGTCGCCGTCAACCGCTTTCTCGAACTGTGATCTCGGAATCTCGACGTTCTTGTTGACGCCGAGGATGTCGGTGAACTGAAGCCTGAGGAATCGAACGTTGTTCTTTGCGGCGAGGTCGAGGATGTCCTTCTTGCTTGCGCCGGTCGTATCACGAATAGCCGAGCTTTTTTTGGGAGGCACGAGAGAATCCCGGTAGGAGATGGGCGGTTGAGCGAAGACTCAAGCTAGATGGCCATGGGCCAAGTGTCAATCAAAACGTGCACGAAATGCAAAAATCACCGATCATCTTGGTCAAGTTGGGCAAGTTTTCTGCTAACTTGAGTGAAATTCCATGCAGATCTTTGCATTTTCAAGCAATTGGGGCACGACACAAGTTCCCCACTTCCGGGGAGCCTTTCACCCAACCCGCAAGCAGGTTGCCAGTCGAGTCTTCTCGCACTTCGAGCCAGGCTGGAACTGAAGAAGCGCATGCTTGGCACACGCTTTACCTTGTAGCCCATGACACAACCTTCGACTTCACAAACCATTTGCCCTGCCTGCTCGACGCCAGGCACCGGCCGCTTCTGTGCGAATTGCGGAGCATCGCTGGAGACCACCAAATGCGTCGGATGCGGTGCGACTCTCTCGCCGGGGGCGAAATTCTGCCACCGTTGTGGACGAGCTGTCGGAGCCAACACCAGTGGAGCTCCGGCGATCGTACCAACGCCTGTGACTGCTCCTGGATCATCCCTTCCCTGGATCGTCGCGGCAATTGCCCTTGTTTGTCTTCTCGCATTTTTCGCCGGCAACTTCTACCGGTCGTCACGCAGCAGCACGCTGGATGCTCCGCAAAATGCCCTTCCGCAAGCGGGTCTCGATGACCGCGCACCTCAGATGGGTGACTCCGGAACAGTCCGGGCGCCGGACATCTCGCAGATGTCACCGCAGGAGCGCGCGGACAGGCTCTTCAACCGGGTGATGCTCCTTAACAGTGAAGGAAAGAGCGACAGCGTTCAGTTCTTCGCTCCGATGGCTCTCGAATCATATCGATTGCTGAGCCCGATGAACGCCGACCAGCGATACGACATGGGTCGCATTGCCGAAGTCGCAGGCGCCATCCCCCTCGCTGCGGCCCAGGCAGACACGATTCTCCAGCAGAATCCGACTCACCTGCTGGGACTCGTTCTCGCCGCGCGTGTCGCCGGCGTCCAGAAACAGACCGCGAACGCGGCAGCTTTCAATAAGCGACTCCTCGCGGCGCTTCAGTCGGAAATAGCGAAGAAGCTGCCCGAGTACGACCATCATCAGGCCGATATCACGAGCGCGGTTACGGCCGCGAAGCAGGCAGCAAACAGCAAGTAGGAGCTTGCGCCGGTTGCTGCACTTGACGTACGGTGATCAGCGCTGTATTCGCTGACGTCTTATGGAGTTGCACACTTCGTGTCCAGTGACAGGGCACGCGTCGTGCAGCTTGGCGGCAGAATAATTGTCGGTGATCAGCTAATGGAGACAATGAAACAGTCAAAGGGGGACGAGCATGCCGAGCGGTGAT
>JADGQR010000017.1 GCA_017881685.1 Gemmatimonadaceae bacterium | reverse complement strand
GGTGGATTCTCCGGATGGTCCGGCAAGGGTCTGCCAATCGCTCACGAAGACGAGGCCCTGGAGCCCGTTGGCTAGCAGCAGCTTCTGCTCGACAAAGCCGGTGGTTATCGGGTAGCGGTCCCTCAAAGCGAGAGCACGCATGGCGAGCTTCGAAGCAGACGACGTCGTTTCGCAGCCCGCTGAGCTCGCCGAACAGGAGGCACGCGTCGAGGCGCACAGCGCCGAGCTGAGGAAGGAGCTCGGCGTGAGCGATCTGGTGCTGACGCAGATCCTCTTCATCGTAGGGCTCGCATGGATCGGCGTCGCGGGAAAGCTCGGGCCATCGCACGTCGTGTTCTGGCTGCTCGCGATCGCGCTTTTCTATCTGCCGTCAGCCGCTGTGGTCATCTACCTGAACCGGTTGATGCCCCTCGAAGGCGGATTGTACCAGTGGGCGAAGATCGGATTCAACGAAGCAGTCGGCTTCATGCTCGCGTGGAATCTCTGGCTCTATGTGATAGTGAACACATCAGAGATCGGATTGCAGTCTGCGACGTATCTGTCGTACGCACTTGGACCAGGTGCCGCATGGATGACGACGAGCAAGCTGTTCGTAATGGTCGCGACTTTCGCCATCCTCGCGTTGATGGTCGTCATCTCGACTGTTGGACTGTCCGTCGGGAAATGGGTGCACAATGGCGGAGGCGTGTTGATGATCCTGATGTTCGGTGCGCTGTTGATTCTTCCCCTCGTGAGTCTGATGACGGGACACTTGCGCGAGTTCCATCCATTTCGCACAGAGATGCCGAAGTTCTCGCTCTACAACCTCAACATCCTCGGCAAGCTTGGATTCGGTGCGCTCGGCGGATTCGAGTATGTGGCAATTCTCGCGGGTGAGACGCATGCACCGGCGCGATCGATCAAGCGATCGGTGTTGATTGCAGCTCCAGTGATCGGACTGATGTTCATTCTCGGAACGAGCACCGTCGTCGCGTTCATCCCGACCGATCAGATAGACCTGATCGCTCCGCTTCCGCAGGTGTTGCGTGCGGGATTCGGTCCGTTCGGAATCGCCGCGAAGCTCGTCACTGCCGCCATCCTGATGACGTTTGCCATGCGGCTCGCTCAGACCAGCGTCAACTTCACCGGAATTACGCGATTGCCGATGGTTGCGGGTTGGGATCGACTGCTTCCTGCGTGGTTCACGCGCCTGCATGCGACATATCGCACGCCGGTGAATTCGATTCTGCTAGTCGGAGTTACGTCGTTCGTGATCGCAACGCTTGGTCTGATCGGTGTCGGACAGGCGGAGGCATTTCAGCTTCTGTTCAACGCAGGCGGGATTTTCTACGCGATCACGTATCTGGTGATGTTTGCAATTCCCCTGTTCGGCTTGCGTGGTCTCGAAATTCCAACGCCCATCTGGCTCAGATTGCTGTCGTTATCGGGTCTCCTGATGACCGTGCTTTACGTGACGCTTTCAGTATTTCCTATCATCAAAGTCGAAAGCGTCGCGACGTTCGCCCTCAAGATTTCCCTGCTGATTCTTGGCGCGAATGCAGTTGGGGCTTTCATCTTCATCTCGGCCCGGAGACACCGGTCCGTCTGACCGATTCAGCCAGGGACTGGCCGTGACCTGATCAGCCTCTCGAGCGATGCGGTTTGCCACGCTTTCTCCGGAGTTCAGGCGCGGATAGTCTATCGCTCCAGGAAAGAGTCTCGATTCGAGCCTGACTCAGGGCGGAATCTCGCGCCCGGCCAGCCCTGTCGGCGAATCGGCTGACGACCGTTCCGTCTCCACCGAGGCTAGTTTTGCTGTAGTCTCAAACTTTCTTCACTCGACCCGAGCAACCGATGACATCCCGACATCTGATCGCACTATTCGCCCTGGCTGCCTGCGCTCCCGCTGTCAGCACGACGACGACGCCCGCCCCGGCCGCCAGCGCAACCCGAATGACTGAGGACATCAAGACTGTAGCGTCTGACGCATACCTCGGTCGCGGTCCCGCAACTCGCGGCGAAGAGCTCGCGACGACCTATATCCGGGATCAACTCAAGGCCGCTGGACTTCAACCCGGCGGTCCGAACGGATCATGGTTCCAGGAAGTGCCGCTCGTTCAGTCCGACATCGTCGGCAAGCCTTCCCTGTCGGTAACCGTGAACGGCCAGACAATCCCGCTCACTCAGGGTCAGGAAATCGCCGTTCGCGCGACGATGCAGAATGCCGATCACGTCAACATCAAGGACGCGCCACTGGTCTTCCTCGGCTACGGCGTGAAAGCTCCCGAGCGTAACTGGGACGACTTCAAGGGAATGGACCTGCACGGAAAAGTTGGAATCGTGCTGGTCAACGATCCCGATTTCGAAACAGGCGTAGGTGACTTCGGCGGCAAGGCCATGACCTACTACGGCCGCTGGACCTACAAGTACGAAGAGGCCGCACGCCAGGGACTCGCCGGCCTGCTGATCGTGCATGAGACCGCCCCCGCATCATATGGATGGCCGACGGTGAAGAATTCGAACACCAACACCATGTTCGACATCGTGCGCGCTAATCCGGCCGAGGTTCATCCTCTGCTCGAGGGATGGGTTCAGAGAGACGATGCGGTGCGTCTGTTGAACGAGGTCGGCCAGAACTTCGACGCGCTGAAGAAGCTCGCTCAGACCAGAGAGTTCAAACCCGTAACTCTCGCGAACGCGACGTTCTCGGCCAACTATGAAGTGAAGCACCAGATCATCAAGTCGAAGAACGTTCTGGGCCGCATCCCGGGAACGACGCATCCTGACGAGACCATACTATATGGAGCGCACTGGGATCACCTCGGCGTTGGTGCTCCCGATGCGAAGGGTGACAGCATCTACAACGGCGCCGTCGACAACGGCACGGGAATCGCCGCCGTGCTCGAGCTTGCGCGCGATTTCGTCGCGGGTCCCAAGCCGCAGCGCTCGCTGGTCTTTGCTTTCTGGACAGCGGAGGAGAAGGGATTGATCGGGTCCGAGTATTACGCGAGCAATCCGGTTTATCCTCTCGAGACGACGGTCGCCGGATTCAACACCGATGCGCTGAGCCCAACGGGCCGCACACATGATGTCACTGTCGTCGGCTATGGTCAGAGCGATCTCGAAGATCGGCTGAAGACTGTTCTTGCCGCAAACAATCGCGTTATCACGCCTGATGCGAATCCAGAGGCCGGATACTTCTTCCGCTCGGATCATTTCTCGATGGCGAAGCGTGGCGTTCCAATGCTCTACATGGACAGCGGAGACGATCTGTTGAACGGAGGAACAGCCGCCGGTACGGCAGCGGCTGAAGCCTATCGCAAGAATGCATACCATCAGCAGGCTGACAATTACAATCCTGCGACGTGGGATCTCTCAGGAATCGCCGAAGACGTGAACGTCCTTCACGCACTCGGCTGGCAGCTCGCAAACTCACGCGACTGGCCGAATTACCGTACGACGTCTGAGTTCAGACCCGTACGCGACAAGAGCGCGTCGAGCCGCCATTAGGCGGTAACGAATGTCTGCCGGGTTGCGCGGCACATATGGTGGTGACACTGTATGGTTTGCCAGCCAACCCGGCAAATAACTTCGTGTTGGCTGGAGGCCCGTTCCTTTAGTAACGGTGTCGGGGCAGCGCCGACGACCGAAGCGAACTCCTCCGGAGAACCCAGTGGCCGCCAGAAAGAAGACCGCTCGCAAAGCCGCCTCAAAGCGCCCAGCTCCCGCTCGTACGACCAGGCGGCCAGTAAGAAGAACGCGCAAACGCGCTGCTTCTGTTGAGAGCGAAGAAGACGTCTCCGCCGGACCGAAGCCCAAAGGATCGGGCGCGGCGACGATCATTTACGTCCACGGTATTGGCAACAAACCGCCCGCGTCGGTGCTGAAAGATCAATGGGATGAGGCGTTGTTCGAGTTCGGCCTCGGCGAGCGAAGCCGGATGGCGTATTGGGTCGATCGCGAACGGTATCCCGCACCACTCGAAGCGGTCTCCTCGGGCGGCGACTACGCGGACGCGACCGAAGAAGCACCTCAAGGGGAATTCACAACCAAGGCGACACGCGCCGAGTGGAACCCGAAGGGCGAGATCGAAAGCGTCAAAGACGACATCGACGACATCGTTCGGTCGCCCCACGAGACATATGCAACGAAGGTCGAAGAAAGGCGGCTACGCCGAATCGCCGAGAAGATGCTCACGTCGAGTCCGTTGACAGACGACACGAAATACGAGGGGATTGCGTCGCAGCTTGGCGGACCCAAAGGCGCGGAAGCACGACGCATTCAGGCGCAGCGATACGGGGTCGCGGCGGTGCGGGCGCAGATATTCGGATTTCTTCCGCGGCCATTGCGTCAGTGGATGACGCGCAAAGTCACGCGAATGTTCCTGCGCGACGTCAACGATCTCTTCGTCGACAAGGTCAAAGGCGAGCGCATGCGCGATTCGCTGCGCGAGCGGCTCCGCGCGAAGGGAGGTCCGTTCATTCTGGTGGCACACAGTCAGGGAACGATGATCGCCTACACCGTCCTCATGGAGCCGGAGTTCGCGGAACTCGAAATCCCGCTGTTCGTCACGGTCGGATCGCCGCTTGGAATAGACGAAGTGCAGGACTTCATCAAGGACATGACGAAGGTGAAGAAGCTTCGCATTCCTCCGAGCGTGACGAGGTGGATCAATGTGTGTGATCCGCTCGATCCGGTTGCGATCGACAAGGACATCAGCGATGACTTTGCGCCAAACTCAAACGGGAGGCGGATCGAAAACCATGTCTCGTTCAATCCCGACTCGCCGCGCCACCCGCACTCCGCGACCGGATACCTGACACTCGAGGAGATCAGGCAGCCTGTTCGTGAAACCGTCGACACTTCCCTTTTCCAGCCGGTGGCGCGCTTCAAGATGGCCAAGGATGTCGTCAGAACGTTCGCGGACAGCAGTTCTACCGAGCGTCATCGCATTCTCATCCAGCTCGAGGACTACGCAACCACGAGTCTGACGCGTGATTCTGCTCTCGATACCATCTACGAGGCACTTGGCGCGAAGGACGGAGATCCAACCATTCACGAGCAGCTCCAGCCCGAAGAGCTTCAGCGGTACGTGGCGTTGAACCTCACCCGTCAGGAAGCGGAGACGCTCGCGTCGATCGCGCATGGAGACAGAAAATTCCCCGTCGCGCGAATCTGGAAGAACAGCGCGAAGTGGGCGTACATCGATCGCTCGATTCATACGACTCAGGCTTTCCCGGCGCACAACAGCTACAAGGCCGCGGGAGCTGACATCACCTGGGCAGTGCTGGATTCGGGCATTCATCTCAAGCATCCACACTTCCGTTCCATCGACGGAACCATCGACAAGATTTACGACTGTACGAACCCCGCCCAGCGCCGGCGACGAGATGGCCTGCATGAGCTCGATCCCAGCGATCCGAACGATGCCGCGGCTGCGAGCGATCGCTTTGGTCACGGAGCGCACGTCGCGGGAATCATTGCGGGTCGCCACACCGCCAAGGACAAGGACGGCAACGACAGAGTCATGTGCGGCATGGCGCCCGAGGCCAGGCTCGTCATTTACAAGGTGCTCGACGACAACGGGTCCGGAGAGGATTCGTGGATCATCAAGGCGCTCGACCACATCTTCGACACGAATGAGCGCGCCGGTCACGTCGTAATCCATGGCATCAACTTGAGCCTCGGCGGGGAGTTCGACGTCGAGACATTCAACTGTGGTCACACGCCGTTGTGCGAGGAGCTTCGACGTCTGTGGCGACAGGGAGTGGTGGTTGTGCTCGCAGCCGGCAACGAAGGATTCGCGAAGCTCAATACCGCCGATGGCGAAAACGTCCAGGCGAACATGGGAATGTCGCTCGGAGATCCCGCGAATCTCGAGGAAGCGATTGTGGTGGGGTCCGTGCACAAGGACAGCCCGCACACTTACGGCACTTCATACTTTTCCTCACGCGGTCCAACCGCCGACGGAAGAATGAAGCCCGATTGCGTCGCACCAGGTGAAAGAATATTCTCAGTACGCAACGATGCGCAGATAACCCGCAAAGCGACGTTCGAGCAACTCTACACGGAGATGAGCGGAACGAGCATGGCCGCGCCACACGTGTCAGGATTAATTGCCGCGTTCCTCTCGAAGAGAAAGGAATTCATCGGCAGGCCGGATGACGTGAAAGACATACTTCTAAGCAACTGCACGGATTTGAAAAGGCAGCGTCAGATGCAGGGCGCGGGTTTGCCGAATCTGGTGAAGATGCTGGTCAACGTTTAGTCGTTGCCTCGGATGACGGCTTGAACTCTGCTTAGGTTCGCAGCATGACGGTCCTACTGGCTATCGCGGCTGTTATTGCAACAATAGCCGTCTTCTTCATTTACATGACGCTGGCAATCAACGCCAACGCCAACCGCGACGATCTGGTCGATGCCGCGCCGCCTATTGCGGACAATACGCCTGTCTTCATGCGCGCACTTCACGGCGCCGCCGGAGAAAGCCCGACTCGGGGCAATCATGTAGAGGTACTCTTCAACGGCGACCAGATATTCCCCGCGATGATCGAAGCAGTTCGCGGCGCCACTGAGACGGTCCACTTCTCAACATACGCGTGGTGGAAAGGCACCGACGTGCCGGACACATTCGCAAATCTGTTCTGCGAAACCGCTCGTCGTGGCGTCACGGTTCGAGTCGTCGTTGACAGCGAAGGATCCGAAAGCATGTCGAAGACATTGATTGACAGGATGCGCGACGCAGGCTGCCACATCGAGGTCTTCAGGACGGTCCATTGGGACACGTGGACGCGATACAATCGCCGAACCCACAGGCGATTGCTGATCGTTGACGGAAAGCTCGGCTTCACAGGCGGTGTCGGAATAGCGGACGAGTGGTCAGGAAACGCCGAGAGTCCTGAACACTGGCGCGACACACATGCGAGAATTCGTGGTCCTGCCGTCGCGAGTCTGCAGGCGGCTTTCGCCGACAACTGGAACAAGGCAACGACGGAGCTGTTGCTCAACTCGCGCGATTACCCACCACTCGACGAGGCCGGAGGAATGGAAGCAAGCGTGGTCGTCAGTACACCCGCCAACGGCTCCTCGCCGGCGCAGCGAACGATGGCATCGCTGATTGCCGGATCCACGCGAACACTACACATCACCAACGCTTACTTCGTTCCGACTCCGGCATTCGCAAAAAACCTGTGCGATGCAAGCCGGCGTGGCGTAGACGTGAAGGTGATCGTGCCGGGGCCTCACCACGACATGCCGATTGTTCGAAACGCGAGCTGGCACTCGTGGCCGAAACTCCTCGCTGCCGGCGTCAGAATCTTCGAGTACCAGCCGACGATGATCCACTGCAAGACACTCGTCGCCGACGGAGAAGTCAGTCTCGTTGGATCGATCAACTTCGATCCAAGATCATTCGCGCTGAACCTCGAGTGTGGTGTCGTGGTTGCCGATAAGGGTGTTGCGGCCGACATGGAACGCGCGTTCGAAGCGGATCTATCCCAATCCAGGGAGATAGATCTCGCGATGGTCAAGTCACGTGGAATCTTTTCAAAGGCACGTGATGCTTCGCTCTACTGGATCCGCGCTCAGCTATAGCGGTTTCCAGTTGGTCTGGCCGGTGAACAGGCCATCAACGAAGCCAATCCTGTAGCCCAGGTAGGCACCGAAGACGAGGCTGACCGCGCCAGATGCAAAACGAATCCCGCGCTGCAGACCTGCGAGCCGCTGTCCGACGTAGACCGCCGGCGCCGCGATTGCCACCGTGATCATCGCCATACCGGCAATGGTTCCGAGGCCGAACACGCAGAGATAAACGAGCGCCCAACGCGTGTCGTCAATGAGAGGGAGAATCAACAGCGTCGCAGCGGCTGATCCGGCCATGCCATGCACGATGCCGACAAAGAACGGACGCAGTTGCGGCGCAGCGTCGGCAATCGGCGTGTGGCTCGTGAGGTTGAGAACGCCGAGCACCATGAGCATCAGCGCGACACAGAACTCCATCGACAAGCCGACTCGAGGAGCCACCGCAAGCTTGAACAGAATGATTGCGCCGCCGATCAGGAATATCGTGAGCGTATGACCCAGCCCCCACATCACGCCTATCCGGCTGGACCGCCAGGCAGATCGTTCGCGGTTGACGATCGTCGTCACTGCGATGATGTGATCAGCATCGGTAGCGTGGCGCATTCCCAGAAGAAGGCTCACAAGAAAGGCGATTGGAATTCCGCGCATCGGTCAGTCGCCTCGCGCCAGTAGCGACGACGCCACCGCCGCCTGACCGAAGCTGATCGCGCCATCATTCGGTCCGAGCTGACGCGGCACCAATACGTTTAATCCGCGCGCCTCGAGGTATCTACGAATTCCCGAGAGCAATCGTGCATTCTGAAAAGAGCCACCGCCGAGCGCGACGGTATCGATACTCGCAGCATCGGCCACCTTGACGGCAACCGCTCCGGCCATGTGAACGATGCTCTCGTGGAATCGCGCTGCGAGAAGACCGACATCGACACCTTTCTGCCGCTGCTCACCGAGTGCGGCAAGCAGAGGAACCGGATCGATCACGATCACTCCGTTCGTGTCGCACAGCTCCATCGCCAACGGTTCGGCCGGCTGCGATCCAGCCAGGGCCTCGAGCTCCATCGCCGCCTGGCCTTCGTAGCTGGCGCGCTGCCTCAATCCAAGAACCGCGGAAGCCGCGTCGAAGAGACGTCCCATCGACGACGCAAGCGGAGCGATGAGTCGTCGTTCGATTTGACGTTCTGCATTTGCCCTCAGGCCCTCGTCGATGCCGCGGAATGCAAGCGCGAAGGCGTCGCCAGCACCCGTGTCCAATGACAGGTAGCCGAGTGCGACGCGCCAGGGCTCGCGCGCAGCAAGGTCGCCTCCGGGCAGCGGCACATATCGCAAGTGCGCCGCGCGTTTGTAACCGTTGAGGTCGGCAACGAGCGTTTCTGCTCCCCAGACATTGCCGTCGTCGCCGAATCCGGTTCCGTCGAATGCCAGCCCGACGACTGGCGAAGTGATTCCATGCTCTGCTGCCACTGCCGCAACGTGTGCGTGGTGATGCTGAACGGCGATGATCCCTTCCAGCTCCATCTCTTCGGCCAGGCGTGTAGAGAGATATCCGGGGTGCAGGTCGTGCACGGCGACCTCGGGAGTGATGCGGAAGAGATCCTCATAGCGATCGAGCGTTGCGCGGAAGTGGTCAAGACTCTCGACGCTGTCGAGGTCGCCAATGTGCGGACTTACATGCGCAGCGTTGTGGCTGACCAGCGTGAACGTGTTCTTGAGGTGAGGTCCAACTGCAATCAGTGTCCGCGGCGACGACACGGGCAGCCGCAGAGTGAGAGGAGCGTAGCCTCGCGCCCGGCGCAACAGCACAGGTTTACCGTCGACGACACGTGCGACGGAATCGTCGACGCGAGATAGAATCTCACGATCGTGAAGCAGGAACAGATCGGCGATGCCCTTCAGTCGCAGCAGGGCTTCTTCATTGTCGATTGCAATCGGCTCTTCGCTCAGATTGCCGCTGGTCATTACCAAAGGACGGCCCACATCCTCGAGCAGCAGGTGATGAAGCGGCGTGTACGAGATCATCACGCCCGTTCGGTCGAGCCCCGGTGAGACGGATGGAGCAATCGGCGACTCATCCGCTCTCTCGATCAGGACCACCGGACGTTCCGGACTGCAGAGCAGCAGCGCTTCCTGCAGTGATATGGTGCCAAGCGCGCCTGCTTGACCGATTGTTCTAACCATGACCGCCAATGGCTTGGCGTCACGCTGCTTGCGCTCACGCAGCCGGCGCACCGCCTGGTCATTGGTCGCATCGCAGGCCAGGTGAAATCCACCGATTCCACGAATTGCGACAATAAGTCCCATTTTGAGCTGTGCCGCGGCTTCGCGGATCGCACCGTCCTCGTGTGACAGTGCAAGGCCATCCGCGCGAACCAGCCACACTTGAGGCCCACAGTCGGGACAGGCAACCGTCTCCGCGTGATAGCGCCGGTCATCGGGTGACTGATACTCGGCATCGCACACCGCGCACTTGCGAAACAATGCCATTGACGTGCGCTCACGGTCGTACGGCAGTGATCTCACAATCGTGTAGCGCGGCCCACAGTTCGTGCAGGTAATGAAGGGATGGCGGTAACGGCGGTCATTCGGGTCGAACAGCTCCGCTTCACACTCGGCGCACATCGCCAGGTCCGGCGTTACGGGCCGAATCCCTTCCGCATCAGCGCTTTCGACGATTCGAAAATCGTTTGCACCGCAGGCAAGCGCGGAAGCGAGCTCGAGGGCGTCGATCCTCGCAATTGGCGGAGCCTCCGTCCGCAGCTCGGCCTGAAAGGCCTCGAGCTCTTCCACGTCGCCTTCTATATGAATCTCGACCGTCCCCGCCACGTTGCGCACCCATCCGCCAAGGGAATGGTGCGTAGCCAGTCGATACACAAAAGGACGAAATCCGACGCCCTGTACGACGCCAGTTACGCGAAGAAATCGCGCTGTCGTCGCAGGGGACGCATTCATCCCGGCGTAACCTGGCGAGCCGATTGTCGAAGGAAGTCATACCAGCTATCCAGTCCTTCACCCGTAAGGGCCGACACCCGGAAAACACTGAGCTTCGGGTTGATGGAAAGCGCGTTGGCGACCGCGCGATCCATGTCGAACGGCACGTGCGGCAGCAGATCGACCTTCGTCATCACCACGCGGCGCGCGTTCTGGAACATTTTCGGATACTTGAGTGGCTTGTCCTCGCCTTCAGTAACCGCGAACAACACGACCATCTCCTTTTCGCCCAGATCCCAGTTCGCCGGGCATACGAGGTTGCCAACGTTCTCGATGAAGAGCAGCTGCGTTCGTTCGAGCTCGATTTCGTCCATTGCCGTGAGCACCTGAAGAGCGTCGAGATGACATGCTCCTCCAGTTACAACAGCGGTCACGACACGCGACGTGTGAGCAGCAAGCCGATCGGCATCGTTTTGTGTCTGGACGTCACCTGTGATGACGGCGATGTCCATTTCTTCACCGAGCGCGGCGAGCGTCTTCTCGAGCAGCGTCGTTTTGCCCGCGCCGGGAGATGAGACCAGGTTGATCGCTGTCACTCCATGCGCTACGAGACGCGCGCGTACATCGCTCGCGATCTCGTTGTTGCGCGCCATCACGCGCTCTCGAACTTCAATCTTCCGGACTGCCATCGTCGATCTCCAGGTATGCCACACGCAGCACATCGCCGGCGCAGCGCAGAATCACAGGCTTGGCCCCGACAAAAGGCGGAGTGGCGAACACAGCTTCAAGGCAGAACTCGAGGCTCGACGGCTCGACGCCCGCGTCGTCGCCAACATCCACGGCAACAGCCACCAGCTGCGGTGCCGTCGACCCGAGTTTCACCTCGGCTATGCGGGCGATTTCCATCGCAACGCTCATCTCGTGCATAGCGCTGCCGGTTCGCGAGGCAGGCAGCGGTGTCCCCATTCCTCCAGGCGGGCGATGACCATCTGCACTGCGGCATCGACTGCTTGCTCGACTTCCTCGCTCAAATCAAGGCCCATTTCCACGACGCGAGGCTCGACACCAATTGCGACGGTTTCCTTCGGCAGCATACCACGCCACTCTGCTGCCGCGAGAACATCGCGTATGTCCACCTGATGCGGAGACAGCTTTCGCGTGAGGTAAATCGGAAGCCGTTCACGCTCGAGGACGACAACATCGCCTGGTTTTGCTCCTGCGGCGATCGCGTCCAGCAGAACAACGCGATCGGAGTCCTCGATCAATGGAAGCAGAGACATTCCCCACGTACCGCCATCGACCAGCTCTACTCCGTCAATGGTCCACTCGTCGCGCAGGCGCGCGAGCGCGACGAGGCCAAATCCGTCATCGCCCATCAATGGATTGCCAAGCCCAATGACAGCGCTTCCGTTCATTGCTCCTTCTTCGGATTCGAGTGTTCTGCCGCCGGCCACGGACGCGCCGGCACTTTCTCGATGTCGTAGTCGTCGTACGTCTCATCAGTCGAGACATAACGCCCGCCGGTGATCATCGACGACACTCTTCCCACGCGATCGACATAGTCGGAGCGAATCGTGAAGTAGATGTGCATCAGCGCGAAGATGATGAAACCCCACGTCAGGACGTGGTGAACGACACGCACATGCTGAAGTCCGCCGAGGAGCGGCGGCACCCACGCGAAAAAGCGGAATATGATTCCGGTCGGGTTGGACTGGCCGTACAGCGTAAATCCCGTGATCACCATTACGACGACCATCAGATAGAGACCCGTATATGCGACCTGCTGAAGCGGCTCATGACCCACCAGAGGATCCCGCTCGGGGCCCAGCGTCAGATACGAATAGCCAGATCGCCCCATCCTGCGAAGACTCCTTCCCGTAACAGGAAAGAGTGCCGGCAGACGCTCGAACTGATTTCCTGCAATGAGCCAGTACACACGTACAATGCCGGTCATGACGAGAAATGCCGCCGCGGTGAAGTGAATGAAGCGCACACGTCCCATGAGGAAGTGCGCGCTTGCTTCACCGGAAGTCATGAAGTACGGCCGTCCGATGTAAAAACCCGTTATGGCCAACACGACGATGCATGCCGCCGCCAGCCAGTGCATCGCGCGAAGCGGCGCGCTCCACAGATACACCCATGTGAAGTTGCCTTTCTCCCGCGACAGTCCACGGCCGAGCCCGAACGCTCTTGACCGATGCGGTCCAGCCGATGTTTCTCCGCGCGCGGTCATTGCACCTTCACCTCCACGACCTCCCTGCCCTCCGCATCGAGGACGTGGACGCCGCATGCCATACACGGATCGTATGAGTGAATTGTTCTGAGGATCTCGATCGGTCGCTCTGGATCGACGAGCGGATGATTATCCTCGAGTGATGCTTCGTACGGACCAGGCTGTCCCTCCGCATCACGCGGCGAGCAGTTCCACGTCGACGGCACGACGCACTGGTAGCGCGCAATCTTGCCGTTTTCGATTTGCACCCAGTGGCCAAGTGCTCCGCGCGGCGCGTCGAGATATCCGTAGCCTTCCGCCTTTGCCGGCCACGATGACGGCTCCCACTTCGCCTTCGTAAAGGTTGCAACGTCGCCATTCTTGATGCGGCCGTTCAGCTCGCCGAGCCATTGCTCCATCTTGCGCGCGAGAAGTACCGTCTCGATTCCGCGCGCAGCAGTTCGTCCGAGCGTGGAGAAAAGAACCTCCGGACCGACTTGCAACTTGCCGAGTGCCTCGCCGACGAGCTCCTTGATGTCTTTGTGGCCGCTCGCATATCCGACGAGCATTCTCGACAACGGACCGACCTGCATTGCCCTGCCCTCGTAACGCGGCGCTTTCATCCACGTGTACTTGGTCTCGTCCTGCAGATACGTCCACGGCGGCTTCGGGCCCGTGTATTTCGGAGTCGTTTCACCCTCATACGGATGCAGACCGACGGAGTCGCCCTTTCCATACTCATACCACGAGCTGTGGATGAATTCGCGGACTTTCATCGGATCGTACTCATGGACCTTCGTCAGATCCTTATCGAGAATGATTCCGCGCGGGAAGTAGAGCGTGTCGAGATCGCGCACGTCGCCTTCAGGGAATTCGCCGCAGGCGAGGAAGTTCGGAACGCCGCCACCAATTGCCCCCCACTCCTTGTAAAAACCGGCGATCGCAACGAGGTCGGGCCAGTAGACCTGCTCGACGAACGCGCGTGCCCGCGTAACCATCCCCATGAGATCGGCGATCCGCTCGGCATTGATCGTCGCGGTGCTGTCGATGTTGATCGCTGACGCCATTCCGCCGACGAGGAAGTTCGGATGAGGGTTCTTTCCGCCGAACACCGTGTGCAGCCGAATCACATCGCGTTGCCAGTCGAGGGCCTCGAGATAGTGCGAGACGGCCAGAAGGTTGACCTCCGGCGGAAGCTTGTAAGCCGGGTGGCCCCAGTATCCGTTCGTGAAGATTCCAAGCTGGCCGCCGCCGACAAACTTCTTGAGGCGCGTCTGCACTGCGCGAAGTTCGGACTCGCCATTGTTCGGCCACGGAGAGATCGACTGTCCGATCTTTGCGGCTGCGGCAGGATCCGCTGAAAGCGCGCTGACTACGTCAACCCAGTCGAGCGCGTGCAGGTGGTAGAAGTGAATCACGTGATCCTGAATGAACTGCATTCCGTGCACGAGATTCCTGATCGTGTTCGCATTCGCCGGAATCTTGATGTCGAGTGCGTCTTCTACCGCGCGGCAGCTTGCTATCGCATGCACGACGGTGCAGACGCCACAGATTCGTTGAGTAAACGCCCATGCATCACGCGGATCGCGTCCCGTGAGGATCGTCTCAATACCGCGGAACTGAGTCGACGACGCCCATGCCTTGGAGATTTTCCCGTTCTCCGACTGCGCCTCGATGCGCAGATGGCCTTCGATGCGGGTGATGGGATCCACCACCACTCTTGTTTTAGCCATTTGGATTCTCCGTTTCGGTTGCTGACTCTGGAACCTGTTGTGTGGCTTTGCGGCGTCTGATCTGAGTGAAGACGGTGGCCGCCGCGTGTGTCGCTATTCCCGCTACGGCACCGATTGCGAGCGCTGCTCCGATCGTATCGGCACGCTGTTCGACCGCGAATCCTCCAACGTTCGGCAGCCGACCGTAGAACGGAGTCATAGTGTCCCAGAAATGCGGCTCGGTGCATCCGATGCACGGATGCCCTGCGCCGATTGGCCAGCTCGTTCTCGTGTTCCACTGGAAGATCGGGCACGGCGAGAACGTCTCAGGCCCTTTGCAGCCGACTGAATAAAGGCAGTAGCCTTTACGGGCTGAATCATCGTCGAATGACTCGACGAACTGACCAGCGTCGAAATGCGCCCGGCGCGTGCACTGATCGTGAATGCGCTTGCCGTAGGCGAAGAGCGGTCTTCCCTCTCCGTCCACCGCTGGCAGTCGCCCGAAAGTGAGATAGTGCACGACCGTTGCGGTCACGACATCCCCAATCGGTGGGCAACCCGCGATGTTCACGATGGGCTTGTTCTTGATGATATCGCGAACACCAACTGCGCCAGTAGGATTCGGGCGCGCAGACTGAACGCTGCCAAAGTGCGCACACGCACCGACTGCCAGAATTGCGGCACAACCATCAGCCGCTTCCTTGATCAGGTCTTGAGCAGTGCGGCCTCCTATCACCGTGTAGATGCCGCCTTCCTTTGTCGGGATCGATCCGGTCACGACGAGGATGTAGCTGCCCTTGTTGGCCGCCATCGCGCTCTGCTTCGCCTTCTCTGCAGCAGTGCCCGCGGCCGCCATGAGCGTGTGCTGGTAGTCGAGCGATACAACGTCGAGCACCAGGTCACCAATTGTCGGATTGGCCGTGCGAAGCACGCTCTCGACGCAACCTGTGCACTCCTGCAGTTGCAGCCATATCACGCTCGGCCGCTTTACTGTTTCGAGTGCTTTCGCGATGCGAGGAGCGGTAGCGCCACTGACTCCAAGCACAACGGCCATCTCGCCGCAGAACTTCATGAAGTCGCGGCGCGACACGCCGCGTGATATGAGATGCTGCCCTAATGTTTCTTCTTCGGTCCAAGCGTACGCCGACGGAGTGATCATCGTAGCCTCTGGATAACGTTCGTTACTTCATCATCAACAGATTCGTGGAAGCTGGTCACCGGGCAGCAGGTCAACGATCCGGGTGCCGCCGAGTGAGGTACGGAGCGCAACAACACCGGGATGCGTTGCGACAACACGGCCTATCTGAGTTGCGCCAATGCCGAGCACGTGCGAGCGCAGAACTCTGAGCACGAGGCCAGCATCGTCTTCGGGAACGAAGGCCACGAGGATGCCTTCGTTTGCTACATAGAGCGGATCGAGTCCGAGCACTTCGCATGCAGCACGGACGTCATCCGGGACAGGAAGCGTTGTTTCATCGATCACGACGCCGACTCGTGATGCAGCCGCGATCTCATTCAATGCGCTTGCGACACCACCTCGCGTCGGGTCGCGCAGCACATGCACATCGGCGCCTGATGCGCGGAGGTCCTGGACGAGACCGGCAAGACATGCGCTGTCGCTCGTGATCGTCGTCTCGAACGCCAGGCCTTCGCGCGCAGCCATTATCGCCATTCCGTGGCGGCCGATTGCTCCGCTCACGATCACTGCGTCACCGACACGCGCGCGGTCGGGACCCGGACGAAACTCTGCATCGGCCGCGGCGACGCAGGTTGTGTTGATGTAGAGTCCATCCGCCTTGCCGCGCTCGACGACCTTCGTATCCCCGGCAACGACCGGCACGCCAGCGAGCCTCGCCGCGTTGGCCATCGAATGAACGATTCTGTCGAGCACGTCGAGCGAGAGTCCTTCCTCGAGCACGAAGCCGGCTGTCATGCAAACCGGCCGCGCACCCATCATCGAGACGTCGTTCAGTGTGCCGTGAACGGCCAGCGATCCGATGTCTCCGCCAGGGAACTCGAGCGGGCTCACGACGAACGTATCTGTCGAGACCACTACATCGACTCCACCCACGTTTACAACCGCGCCGTCGCCAAGCTGCATGAGCGCTTCGTTTCCGAGAGCCGGCATGAATCGGTCGCGGACCAGAGCCGCGCTCATCTTCCCGCCCGAGCCGTGCCCGAGTTGAACGCGATCCGATGCGTTTAACGGTGTCGGACACGCGAGCGTGATCGAGCTCAATGCCGTCATGACAACGCTCCAGCTACCGACTCGGCCGGCTCGCGATACTTGGCGAGATGGTAATACGCGGCGCACGCGCCCTCAGCCGATACCATCAGCGCGCCAAGAGGATGTTCAGGATTGCACTTTGTCCCGAATGCGGGGCAGCGCGGCGGTTTGAGCTTCCCCGTCAGCACTTCACCGGCGCGGCACTCGGCCGGCTCGTTCACGTGCAGGTCGCCGATTCCAAACTTCGCCTCGGCGTCGAAGGCAGCGAATTCCGAGCGGAGTTTGAGGCCGCTCATCGGTATCTCGCCAATGCCGCGCCATTTGCGGTCCGCAAGCTCGAAGACATCTTCCACTCGTAAGCGAGCAGCCGGTGTTCCTTCCCGCCGCACCGACCGCACATACTGATTCTCGACGGTGTGTGTGCCGGCTTCGAGCTGCTGCACCGCCATCAGCATTCCTTCGAGAATGTCGAGT
>JADGQR010000122.1 GCA_017881685.1 Gemmatimonadaceae bacterium | reverse complement strand
GCAGGGCGCTCGAGCTTGGACCGGACCTCGCCGAAGCGCATCTCTCGTCAGGACTGACCCATTCTCTCAGCATGCGCTTCAAGGAAGCCGAACGTGAGTTCGAGTTTGCAATGAAACTGGATCCGAAATTGTATGAGGCCGTATATCATTACGGCCGAGCGAGGATTGCCCAGGGCGAATTTGCGGAAGCTGCGAAGCTCTTCGAGCGCGCGTGCACCTTGAGACCCGAGGATTTTCAGGCGCCCACATTCCTCGCGCGCAGCTATCTCGCCCTGGGAATGAAAGACGAAAGCGCTGCGACATACCGCAAGGCCCTGCGCCTCATAGCCGAACGGCTCGAGCTGAACCCGGACGATGCACGGGCGAGCCAGCTGGGCGCTACAATCGCAGCAAAGCTGGGGGAGAACGAAGCTGCAACCGGCTACGCACGCCGTGCCCTCACAATCAATCCCGACGATCCGCTCCTTCTGTACAACATTTCCTGTATGTACGCGCTGCTTGGAAATTCGAACGAGGCCCTGGACTGCCTCGAAAAGGCGGTGGACAGGGGTTACGGGCAGAAGGATTGGGTTGAGCACGACTCCGATCTCGATTCGTTGCGTAAACTGCCGCGGTTTCAACGCATCGTAGAAGGGATGTGAGATCGTGAGCGAGCTTCAGCAGCGCCTCGAATCCGGTTTGACCGGCCGCTACATCGTGGAGCGTCCTCTCGGTGAGGGCGGCATGGCGGTAGTGTTTCTCGCTCGTGATCTCCGTCACGAACGCGCCGTCGCGCTGAAGGTGTTGCGTCCTGACATCTCGGCCGAGATTGGTGCTGAGCGATTCCTCCGTGAGATCAAGATGGCGGCGAGTCTCACTCATCCGCACATCCTTCCGGTGTTCGACTCAGGCAGCGCCGATGGACTGCTGTTCTACGTGATGCCCAACATGGAAGGGCAGTCGCTGCGCGATCGACTCGATCGGGAAGGGCAGCTCGGTCTCGAAGATGCGCTTCGCATAACGTCTGAAGTCGCGTCGGCGCTCGACTACTCTCACCGACAGCATGTGATCCATCGCGACATCAAGCCGGAGAACATTCTTCTCCACGAGGGAGCTGCGCTAGTTGCGGACTTCGGAATCGGCAAGGCAGTGAGCAGCGGCAAGTCGATCACGCATACGGGCCTGGCCGTCGGCACGCCGGCGTACATGAGTCCTGAGCAGGCGAGCGGCGAGCAGGCGATCGACGGCCGCAGTGATCTCTACAGTCTTGGTTGTGTGCTGTACGAGATGCTGACCGGAGAGCCGCCATTCACCGGACCGAACGCACAGTCGATCATCGCGAAGCGTTTCATGTCACCGGTTCCAAGCGTGAAGATCACGCGTAGCGTGCCCGATGCAGTGGAAGCCGCCGTCAGCCGTGCGCTCGCTCGATCGGCGGTTGATCGGTACCGGACAGGGGCCGACTTCGCCGATGCACTGCGGGCGATTCTCAGAACCGGCGAGGCTCCGGCGGTTCGCGGTTCGTCCGACGCAAAAGGCTCCAGCGCCGAGAAGGCGATTGCGGTTCTCCCACTCGCGAACATGAGCGCTGATCCGGAGAACGAATACTTCAGTGACGGCATGACCGAAGAGATCATCAATGCGCTCGCAAAGGTTCCGGGAGTTCATGTCGCGTCTCGCTCGTCGTCATTCGCGTTCAAGGGCAAGAAGGACGTCGATGCACGCCAGGTTGGAGAGCGGCTCGGTGTATCCTCCGTTCTCGAAGGCAGCGTTCGCAAGATCGGTAATCGGATTCGCCTGTCCGTCCAGCTCGTGAACGTCGAGAACGGATATCAGCTGTGGTCGGAGACTTACGACCGCCAGCTCGAGGATGTCTTCGCCGTGCAGGACGAAATATCGAGGTCGATTGTCGAGGCGCTCAAGGTGCAGCTCGTCGGCGCGACCGGTCAGGTTGTCGCGCCCACGAAGAACCTCGAAGCGTATACGACGTATCTCAAAGGTCGATATCACTTCAACAAGTTCAGCGAGCAGAGTCTTCGGAAAGCGCTCGACCTGTTCCAGCACGCGTTGCTTCAGGATCCGGGATTCGCGAGAGCCTATGCCGGGATATCTGATGTCTGGTGCGATCTCGCGGACGACTGGGTTGCCCCCGACGACGCGTACCCTCGAGCGAAGGCCGCTGCTGAGCGTGCGTTACAGCGTGATCCGGATCTTGCCGATGCAATGATCTCGATCGGCAAGGTGCTGTGCTGGCACGAGTGGAAGTTCGCCGAAGGAGTGGCAAGCCTCGAACGCGCTGTGTCGCTCAGTCCAAACAATTCGGAAGCGCAGTGGGTACTGGGATCCGCGTTGCCGCTCATCGGACGGATGAGCGAAGGTCTCGCGGCCGTGCGGCGTGCCGTGGAGCTGGATCCGCTGCGCGTCGAATATGCAGGGTGGCTCACTCGCTTTCTTCTGTACGACAAGGATTATGAGAGCGCGATCGCGCAGGGCAGGGAGCTGCTCGAGGTGGATGAGGAGTATGAGCGTGGATTCGTATGGACCGGATCCGCTTACCTCGCATTGGGTGACCCCAAGTCGGCACTCGACTCCTTTCAGCGGGGCCAGGCTCTCGACCGGTCAGTGCGTTCCTATGACGCGATGATCGTGCGTGCGCTCGCCGCGCTCGATCGGCGTGAGGAAGCGGAAGAGATCATGACGCGTCTCGAAGCGGAATCAAAACAGCAGTATGTCCGCTCCGAGTACCTCGCGATGGGACACGCGGCACTCGGCAACATGGACGCGGCGTTCGACTCTCTCGAGCGGGCATATCAGGCGCGCTCGGGCGGATTGATCTATCTCCACCTCGATCCGGGCTATGAGCCACTGCGCGGTGACCCTCGGTACGCCGATCTTCTTGCGCGGATAGGCGTACGATAGCAAAAGCCAGGTCACAGGCGTTGCCCTTCCGGCTATCGGCCGCGACCTGCATCTCGGAATGTCGGGATTGCAGTGGACGATGAACGGATATCTCCTCACGCTGAGCGCTCTCATCCTGCTCGGCGCTGTGCGCGGCGGGAAGTGTGATTGCGGCCTCCACAACGGACGGCCGGCCGACCAGAGAGAAGATCGGGAGCTGACGCAAAAAAACGGGGGAGCAGTCACAATGACCACTCCTCCGTTTCTGCAGCTTTGTTCACTTCGTCCAGATAGCGATGCTTCCGCAACCGTTCAACCCAACCTGAAATTGCGCCGGGACGGTGTTCTCCCTGTAGATCTCGATCCCCTTGACCTCGCCCGGATGCACCCATGTGTCCAACTGATCGAGAGTGAGGAAGCTCATGTTGTGATCGTTGATGAAGATCGACGGATCGCACCAGGCCTCGAACGATCCCTTGAGCTTGATCAATTTCTCGCCTGTGCTGTCCAGCTGGATGCTCATGCCAGGGACCAGGCGGAAGAGATCTGAAGTCACGATCGGCGAAAACCTTGCGACATCGTCCGGCGTGAGAAAATGACCGACACCCATTCTCTTTCGCCGGTCGAAGCCTCCGGCGTCCGGACTCGAGAGACGACTCGCAACGATCTTCACCGTGTCGAGCACGGCTCTGAGAGTCGGCAATGCAACCAGTACCGGCGGCGCCCCGGCGACAACGTCAACGTGAATCCGCGTGGGATAATAGCCCAGCGCGCGAACTTCCAGCATGCGCGTTCCCGCCGGCGCATCGACGAGCGTGAACTCGCCACGCTCGTTGGTTCTTGTCTGAGGGCCGTCGATGATACTCACCTGTGCGTTAGCGACAGGTTTTTCGCCTGCAACAGTCACAACGGTTCCGCTCAGCCGCCCATCGCCCACGTGAACCCGCCGAGACGGAGCTGCGGCGGTGTCTCCCGGTCGGGTCGCACCTGCGACAGTCACCGTGCGAGTCGCACCAATGAAGATCTCGCGGCGAACGAAATGGTTCGACGGCATTTGAATCTCGATCACGTCAGTGCTGTCAGTCCCGTGCGTCGCGAGAAGCGCAACCGTCCCTGTATTTGGCACGTTGCACATCGCAAACCAGCCATTCCCGGCTGTCGTTGCCCGTATGCGCCGGTGATTCTGCGAAAGCCCGTGGTTTCCGATTGAATACTCCAGCCACTCGGCTGTCACGGCCACGCCGGAATCAGGCTCACTGTTTCGCGCACTGCGAACGGAACCCATTATCAGTCCGCTTGAGTCGGCGACCGCGCGAGGGCCGCAGATAGCTGCGTTCAGACGCGCGGGTGAGGGAACCGATAAATCAGCGCGAAGCGGCCGGTCGGTGTTGACGTACACGTCGCGAAGTGGCGCTTCGGCTCCGAGTGAATCGAGAATCGGGTGGAAGAATCCCAGGCGGTAGTGTCCAACAGGAACGCTGTCGAGAGTGAAACGCCCGAGCATATCCGTCACAGCCGTGCGGACGAATTGCGATCCCGGCTCGGCTCCGATGAGCTGAACCGTGGCTTCGGCCAGGCCTCCGCCGGAGATGCTGTCCTGTACCACACCGGTAACGGTTGCCCCCGATTGGGCATGCGTCGCGCGTGGCACCTGCGCGCCGGCAATAGTCGAGAGCGCGATGAGAAGAAAAAGCAGCCTGTGCATCGTGTCATACAATTACTCACGTCGCGCACTTCCGCAAATCGCCGGCTAACCTGTCGTTATGGGAAGCGCGTCCGGCGTCCTCGCCCGGCTGCAACTCAGAACGCCGTAACCGCCTCGGCAGGAGTCTTCGCGCGCAGCGCCGAGACGACTCGCACCATGCGGTCGTGCGCGTCGGTAGCGACTTGCTTCAACGCCGGCGACAGCTCTCCCGGTGACGCTGCAAGCATCATCTCCGGATCTACCAGCCGCACGATAGAATGTCCGGGACCATCCTCCTCGACCGTCACGTTGCACGGCAGCAGCAGGCCGATCGCGGGATCGGCTGTAACGGCTGCGAATGCGAGCGGAGGGTTGCACGCGCCGAGAATCGTGTATTGGCGAAAGTCGCGTCCCAGCTTCTCCTTGAATGCGGCTTTCATGTCGATTTCGGTGAGAACGCCGAATCCTTCGGCCTTCAGCGCATCGCGCGTTACGCCAATCGCTTCGTCGAACGCGAACGGCAGACCGACTTCAAATCCAAGTGCCTCCGACATCGCCTCTCCTCGGAATGTCCATCCATCAAGGGTCGTAGATCACGACACCGAGTCCCTCGAGCGGCGCGTGTGCGCTTGCCACATCGAGTGCCTTGAGAAAATCGGCACGTGAAATGTCCAATCCCATTGCCGTCGCGCCTCTCATTCCACGCTCGGCGAGCGTGAGCGTGCGAGTGTCGACGATGAACAGGACCGGATGTCGGTCATGATACAAAACCGCTCGCAGCCCCGGCATCGGGACTTCCGCCCGTGGTATGTGAGTGATTGCCGCACTTCGAAGACTGAGCGAATCGGGAGGTTGAGCGAAGTCCTTGTACGGCCATTCTGTCGCCGGTTCGGTTGGATATCGCTCGAGTGTGGTCCAGAGTCTCATTCCAACCAGGTTGCCGAGCCAGATAAGTGCAGGGAACTCGGTTCCGTGAAGCTGCTGGACCGTCGGGAACTGGTGAGCTCCGCCTTCGGGATGCCCGAATGGGAATAAACGGACGGGAGTGAAAATCCTCGCTCCTTCCTCGACGCGTCCAAGAAACAATCCGACCGGGAGGTATGGCTTGCTCGTCGGAGTCGGTTGCTGAGCCGGCGCGCTTCCGCTCGCCAGAACTCCGATAAGGCTCCAAAACAAGACTCTGCGTCGCATTCGCATGATCGATCTCACCTGGGGCCTTGCACTTTTTCTCTACGAACTATCCCGTCCTGTGTCGTCACCACATCGTTCCTGAGCCCCCCGAAAAACGGCGGGAGGTTCTTCCTCAGTCGATACATTATCGGAGCGAGGACGGGATGGTCAGAATTCTGGCCGTTGTCGATTCTCTGGATGAACTTGAACTTGCCGTTGTTCTGAAAAACGGCGAAGTCCGAAACATTGCTGGCGCCGCACAACAAGCTCGCGCAGCAGGAAAGCAGAAGTCCCTCGACGCAGATTTCCAATCCCAGCAAGTACCGGTGGGCCTCCCTCGGATTCTCGTGATACGCGTTTGTCTTTCTGCTCCGATAAGAGTCCAGGAAGACAATTCTCGAGCCATACCTGCCGATCAACGCCTCGAGGTAGGAAGGGCTCTCGGTCACGACAAAAATCCTGTCGATGTCATGGTGGCTCAGGAGTGAGTCGATGCAACCAAATACCTGCGGTACGGTCGGTCCAAACCAATGTCCCGGCGCAAGGTTCTGCTCTTTGCCTCTGAAATGAACTCCCAGTGTTGTCTGGGAGATAATCGGCTCGGCTTTCCTTAAACGGGAAGTGACCGCCGGACTGAAAGAAATCCTCTTGTCATATTCCGAGAACAAGCCGGGGATTTTCGAAATGTTGAGAGGGAGGCCGCGAGGCCACATTCCATCACAGAAGAAGACGTTTCTGCTTTGGTAAACTTCGGCAAGACAATGCCCGGATGGTTGCGAGAAATAGTACGTCCAGGAATTTCGATCGCCGTCAGGGGCCGAGACGTCGTTGTAGTGCGTCGGAAAATTCTCGAAATCCACCACGGGAATCATCCCGCTTTCGATTGCCGCTTTTACGTGTGCCAGGACAAAGGAAAAGTTTGAAAAGAATCCCGATCCATGGTTTCTGCGCCAAATGACATAAAAGGCATCTTCTGGATTCAAATTTCCGAAATGCCGGAAATAGCCGTTCGTCGCGGCTAGAGCTTCGTCAGGCGGAGCGGTTCTCTGTTCCTGAAGAGAACGTCCCTGATCAAGGAGTCGAGCTATCGCCTTCTTGAAGGGCACGATTGCTACGGACCTGTCTCGTAAGGCAACAATGTGGACTCCTCGTGATCCCTGAAAATCGCCGAGTGTATCAGTCGTTGCTGATAAGCCTGCCCGACACACCCGCGCCGTCTCGTCGAATGACAGGTGCCGAAGGTGTTTGCGAGTCACCGTGGTAGAAACGGTTACCCGAGCTGATGAATGATCCGCTCGCGGTGAGAAACACGTCGGCGCCGTGACCGCCGCGGACTGTATTGTCTATCAGCCTGACATTTTTCACCGTGTAAGATCGTCCTTCCTGCGGCGGGTCCTCGATGCTGATGGCATCGTGATACGGATTCACGATCTCGTTGTTTGCGACTGTGACATTCGACGATCGCGCCACCGATATTGCGACGAGCCAGTCGTTGTGAAGCGAAGAGGTTTTCGCATGGTCGATGATGAGGTTGTGCTCAATGACGACCGATCCGGTTGCGCGTGGCCTGTCCGGCCGATACGCTGACGCCTGGTAGATCGAATGCCGGTCGGCGTTGCGGATTACGTTGCCGGCAATGCGCACATTGCTGCATCCATCGTTGTGAATCCCGTATCCAGAGCCGGATGTCACTCCATTCCTGATCACATCCTGAATGTTGTCCAGATGATTGTTCGTGATCTGGACATCGTCGCAGTAGCCGGTTCCTGAACCGACGACTGAAATGCCCACGGCGACATTGCGAATGTCGAGATCGTGGAATCTCGCGCCACTGAGATTCATTCGATCGGATCCGCTTGCGAGACCATGCGTGTTCTTCTCCAGCCTCGTGGCCCCTTCGAGCGACATGCTCGCAACCGTCAGGTTGTAATTCGAGCCGGCGAGCTCGAGGATATATGCCGCAGAGGGACCGGCTCGAAGAATCGTCTTGCCCTCCCCGGCTCCAACGATCGTGACGTTGCGCTTGTCTTCGATGCGAATTCCCTGGTTGCCCAGGTCATAGACGCCGGCGGGGATGTCAACGCGGGAATTGGGGCGGGCATTTGCAATGGCTGCACGAAGATCGGCGACGCCAAAGGCCTGCTGCACGCTGGCGTGAGAATCCCCCGCCTTCGTGGAAGTTGCCCCAATCAACGAAAAGAAGCCGAACACCGGCAATAATGACCTTAGGAGCATTTCACCTTCCGGCCCTGGATGAGCGCTGACAAGTGATTTGGAGACGTGAGCTACTACTCATATCTACCCCGCAAGCGGTGCGATGTCACGGCGATAACGCCCAAATTGCCGACGTACAAGCGCTCTATCGCCACCTAAAGACCCAATTGTGCGCTCTCCGGACGAATCTCAGGCTGAGTCATGCGCGTTCGGGTAGATTCAATTACCAGGAGTGCAGTTTGAATCCAGAGCCGTTCGTTGACGACATCGAGAGTTACGCACAGGACATCGTAGACACCGTCCGCGAGCCGCTCCTGATGCTCGACACCAATCTGCGCGTACAAAGCGCAAATCGAGCCTTCTACGAGACGTTCCAAGTCTCTCCCGCCGAAACTGAAAACCAGCTCATTTACCAGCTGGGTAACGGCCAGTGGGACATCCCCGGCCTGAAAACCCTTCTCGAAGAAATCATCCCGACGAGCTCGGTGTTCAACGATTTCGAGCTGGAGCACTCGTTTCCGATCATCGGGCGTCGCGTCATGCTCCTCAACGGCCGGAAACTTCGCGCCGGCAGTCACTCGGCCATCATCGTGCTGGCGATGGAAGATGTGACAGAACGGCGTCGCTCAGAGGCTGATCTCCGCGCGATCGAAACCTACGCCCAGGACATCGTCGACACCGTGCGAGAACCACTGCTCATTCTCGACACGACACTGCGCGTCCAGTCGGGAAACCGCGCGTTCTATCAGACTTTCAAGGTTTCGCCAAGCGAGACCGAAAATCATCTGATCTACGAGCTCGGTAACGGTCAGTGGGACATTCCTGCCCTGCGCACTCTTCTGGAAGACATCGTTCCAACGAGCTCGGTCTTCAATGATTTCGAGCTGGTGCATGACTTTCCTGAGCTGGGCCGGCGAGTGATGCTGCTGAACGCGCGAAAGCTTCAGGCCGGTCATCACGGCGAGCTCGTCGTGCTGGCGATGGAAGACGTCACCGAGCGCAGGCGCGCAGAAGAGGAAGTCGCAAAGGCGAAGGAAGCATCCGAGATCGCGAACAAAACCAAGAGTCTGTTCCTTGCGAACATGAGTCACGAGCTGCGCACGCCTCTGAACGCAATCGTCGGTTATTCCGAGATGCTCCAGGAAGAAGCGGCCGAGCAGAACCTGGATTCCTTCACGGATGATCTGAGAAAGATCACGATGTCCGGCAAGCATCTACTCGCCCTCATCAACGACATCCTCGATCTGTCCAAGATCGAAGCCGGCAAGATGGAGCTCTTCCTCGAGAACTTCGAGCTGGACACGTTGATCGAGGACGTGGCCACGACGATTCAGCCGCTGGTGGAGAAGAATTCGAACAGCCTTCATATCGAGCTCGCTCCCGATCTTGGCCGAATGCGCGCCGATCAGGTCAAGGTTCGGCAGGCTCTGTTCAATCTCCTGTCGAACGCGGCAAAGTTCACGCACGAAGGCTCGGTCGTGCTGACGGGCGCGAGGGAGCGGATGGATGGTTCTGACTGGGTCGTGTTTCGTGTTGCGGACACAGGCATCGGCCTGAGCGCCGACAAGATCGTTCGATTGTTTCAGGATTTCACCCAGGCTGATGCGTCCACGACTCGCAAGTTCGGTGGAACCGGGCTTGGGCTCGCGCTCACACGCCGATTCTGCCAGATGATGGGCGGCGATGTGACAGTCCGCAGCACGCCAGGAAAGGGCAGCACCTTCACAATCAAGCTGCCAGCAATCGTCACTGACTCGGCGAAATCGGAATTCGTCAATCCAGTTGTCTCTGACAGCAACGACGTCGTGGTTGCTAACGATCGCAGCACCGATCCGCCGACGCTGCCCGGTACGTGCGTGCTGGTGATCGATGATGACTCCGCGCAGCGCGATCTGATGCGACGGTTTCTCAGCAAGGAAGGTTTTACTGTACGCTCCGCCAGCAGTGGCGCGGAGGGACTCCGTCTCGCGCGTGTGCTTCTTCCGATTGCGATCACGCTCGACGTGATGATGCCCGAGATGGATGGCTGGGCTGTGCTCGATGCTTTGAAGTCAGATCCTGTGCTGTGCGACATACCAGTGATCATGCTCACGATGGTCGACGACTCGGGGCGTGGCTTCACCCTCGGCGCCGCGGACTACGTTACGAAGCCCGTGAACCGGCGCCGGATGACGCGAATTCTGAAGCGCTATTCATGTGCAAACCCGCCGTGCCCGATTCTTGTCGTGGATGACGATTCCGCGACTCGCGCGTCGATGCGCCGCATGCTCGAGAAGTCAGGCTGTCGCGTGACCGAAGCGGAGAATGGCGAGATGGCACTCAAGTCGATGGAACAGGAGCGTCCGAGTCTGATCTTCCTCGATCTGGTCATGCCGATGATGGATGGTTTCACATTCGCCGACCGCGCGCGCCTTCATCCCGAGTGGCGTAGCGTTCCAATAGTTGTCGTCACGGCTCATGACCTCACCGGCGACGAGCGACGACGTCTGAACGGATGTGTCGAATCGATTCTTCACACGTCGGGTTGTTCGAGAGACGAGCTGCTGCACCAGGTGCGTGACGCGCTGGACAATTATTCGATTCCGCATGAGGCGACAGCTCCGCATGAGGCGACAGCTTAAGGGCTATGTCCAGAATTCTCCTGGTTGAAGACAACGAAATGAATCGCGACATGCTGTCGCGACGCCTGATGCGCGAAGGATACGAAGTGATCATCGCGGTAGATGGCCAGCAGGGCATGTCAATGGCGCAATCCGAAGCGCCGGATCTGATTCTGATGGACATGAGTCTGCCGGTCATCGACGGCTGGGAGGTCACGCGTTTTCTCAAGGCCGCCGACGCGACGAAAGAGATTCCCGTCATTGCACTTACGGCGCACGCCATGTCGACCGATCGCGACAAGGCGATGGAAGCCGGCTGCGACGACTACGATACGAAGCCCATCGAGTTTTCCCGTCTGCTCGAGAAAATGGAAGCGCTGCTTGGTACAAGCGGCGAGCGTGCTTCGGCTGGAGGCAAGACCTCGTGAGCGACCTGCCTGCCGCAATCGAAGAGAAAGTGCAGCACATGCTGCCTCGGAACCTGCTTCACGATCTTCGCACGCCACTTGGTCACGTTCTCGGCTATTCGGAGCTGCTGATCGACCAGCTGAATGATGCCGGCCACGAGGAGTTCGTTCCGTACGCCGAGAAGATAAGGAAGGCGGCTCGCGAGCTGCTTGTGATGATGGCGGAGAATTTTCAGTCGAGCCACGCAGGCGATGCCGAGTCGCACGCACCTCCTCCGATAGAAGCGCCTTCAAAGGACGCGCGCGCGATTTCCTGACGCTCGTTGCAACGTCACGGCCTGGTTATAGTCAACGATTTCGACGTCGTGGGCTCAACATTAGCTTGAACATTCTCTCCAGTCCAACGCCTGCGCCCTCCACCAACATGCCGATGCGTCGTTCACTGCTGGCACTCCTGATACTCGCGAGCCCGGTTTCCCTCACCGCGCAGAACACTGCGACGGTTACGGCAATCAACTCCACTCTCGATCAGCTTCACGATGCGGCTTCAAAAGCCGACGGAAGCAGATACTTCAAGCTGTTCACCGACGACGCGGTCTACATCGGTACGGACGCAGCGGAGCGCTGGAGCATCAAGGAGTTTCGCGCCTTTGCCGAGCCGTACTTCGCTAAGGGAACGGGTTGGACGTACAAGCCGCGATCACGACACGTCACTGTCGCCGACGTTCCCTGCCACTGCGTAGCATGGTTCGATGAGCTGCTCGATAGCGAGAGCTACGGCACGAGCCGCGGAACGGGAGTGCTCGTCCTGAAAAACGGATCGTGGAAAATCTCGCAATACGCACTCACGTTCCCCATACCGAATGATCTTGCAAAGGGAATGACGACCGAGATCAGGGCGTTCGAGGCAAAAAAGAAATAACCAGAGGAGGGCTCAGGTTGCGACAACGAGAATCCCAAAGCCGATCATGATTGCGCCGCCGACGCGGGCCACCCGAACCCCTGATCCGCCGAACTTCTCGATGAGAATGAATGCCGTCAATGCGGCGACCCAGACCAGGTTCATCACCCCCACTACGAACAGGATTGCCATCAGCGCCCAGCAGCAGCCGACGCAGTAGACGCCGTGCCGCAGTCCCATCCTGAGCGCTCCAATTCGGCCATCGCGCCAATTACCCATCAGGAATCCGAGCGGACTCTGACATTGCGTCAGGCACGCGCTCTTTGTCGGTGACAGTTGATAAATGCCTGCGGCTGTCAGAATCGCGCCTCCGATCCAGTTGCTCGTCACCGCCATGCTCGACGACAGCCATGTGCCCTGGTGCAATCCCCATTGTGCGAGAGCAGCTATGGCACTGAATCCCACCCACACGATCAGGTAGCCGAGTCCGAACAAAGTCACCGTCATGGTTGCGTCGCTATCGTTGCGGCTCGTCTTCATGTTCTTGAAGAGAAAGAACACGGGCGCAGCAGACGGTGTCATCATCCCGACCATCATCACTGACCACATCACGAACGTGAAGAAGAAATCGCGAATGGTCCATTGTGCGTGCATCGTCATTCCCATCTTCGCCATTGCGTCAGGGGACGACTCCGCCATCTGATGACCGAGACTGACGAGATACGCCCAGGCGAGGGCGGTGATGAGGAGAACGCAGCTTGCGATAACTACGTGGTCGCGGGACACATGTCCCGCGAACGGTGACTGGTTACGCACCGCGCCAGTTGAACGGAGCGTACTGTCCGTTGTTCTTTCCGCTCTTGTCGTTCCAGCTGACACCGAGTGCATCGACGTGACTCTTCATCGCGTGCGCGAGAGCGATGCGGTCATTCGCTGGATGCCCGGTGTTCGACAGTTGCAGCGGCTCGGCATTGCCCGGATTGATTCCCATTGCCGGCGCGGCGGCCATATCCACGAGATGCGACGCGGTCACCGACCAGTTCGCGCCATCGTGACTGAACTTGATCGGTGCGGATTCCACTCCGAGGAATTTTCCGATGAGTCCGGAGAGTGCTGCCATCGGTCCGCCGGCTGATCCACTTGCCAGCGCGGTGATAGAATCGCGCTGCTCGGCAGTTGCGCGATCGTCGATGACGAGACCGACCGACCAGTTACCTTTGCCCATCGCCTCGGGTGTCAGTCCCACGACTATGAAGCCCAGCCCGTCGAGGCTGACGGATCCGAAAGAGCCCTTCTCGATCTGAAAGGCCATCGCGAACGTGCACGTGCCTTTGGTTGGCTCGACCGACATCTGCCCGAGAATGCACGGGCAGAAGTAATCGCAGCTGCACGTTTCGTAATACTGTCCGCTCGCGTTCCAGGATGCTGTGGTCATGGTCAGGTCCTCCGATTGTCAGCCTGGAGATTTATCGTGGTATCCCGGAGTATACGCGTCCTGAGGTGCTCGCACAATGAATCGACGAATGCCTTCTGGCCTGCGATGATTTTCGAGCGGGCTTCATCCGGACTGAACCATCCCGCGCGATCCGCTTCCGGAAATTCCGCCTGACGTCCAGATCTTGGCGGCCATTCCATCGAGAACATGTTGCTCTGGATTGCGCTCGCGTCGACAGAGCCTTCGACCGCCCAGGCAGAAATGATCTTTCCGCTTTTCTGCTTCAATGAGGAGAGGGGAATAAAATCTCCGTCGATGTCGAAGCCTGTCTCCTCCCTGAACTCGCGTCGCGCGGCGTCGAGCGCATCTTCGTCCGAGTCGTACTGACCTTTCGGAATCGACCACGCACCGAGGTCTTTCTTCGCCCAGAAAGGTCCACCGGGGTGAATGAGAAAGACTTCGATCGAATCGCCATTGCGACGATACATCAGGATGCCAGCGCTCGTTATAGGCATGGAGTCAGCCGCGTCGTTGTCTGATCACTTCGTAGATCGCGATCGCCACACTGGTCGACAAATTGAGCGATCGCACCAATGGCGACACGATTGGCATCAAGACAAAGCGATCGCTGTATCGCTCGTGAATCTCAGCAGGAAGCCCGCCAGTCTCACGCCCGAACACGAGCACGGCATTGTCCGTCGAGCCAAGCGGAGCGTCCCAGAAGAGTAGCGTCGCTTTCGTCGAAAAGAACCACGGCTCGCCAAGCGACGGCATCTCGCGCTCGAACTCATCCCAGCCCGGCCACACGCGCAGGTCGACGTGCTCCCAGTAGTCGAGACCCGCGCGCTTCACCTCACGCTCGTCGAGTGAGAAGCCGAGCGGCTCGATGAGATGCAGGGTGGCGCCGGTGGCGAGGCAGGTTCGGCCCACGTTGCCGGTGTTCCAGTGAATCTCGGGATGTACGAGTACGACGTGTGTCGCCAAAACTGTTTTGCCCCTGAATCAAAGGTTCAAGAGTGGGTTCTTTGGAAAGATGGAACAACGCGAGGGGCGTGCAATGGCGATAAGCTCCGTTATCCTTACCAATAATTGACAGACTCCGGCGCACTCGGCACGTCTGCCACGCGTACTTTGGACGGCTGCGGGTATTCCTCTATTCAACCGAGCTTTGTCTTCATGAAACAACTCGCCAGCGTTTTTCTCGTGCTCACCGCCTGTGCGCCGGCGCAGCCGGGCGAGAACTACGGTTTTCTCACTCGCCTTGGACGTGACACGATTTCAGTCGAGAGTGTGGAGCGCAACGGGAACATTGTGGAGAGCGATGAGGTCGATCGCTTTCCGCGCGTGCGCCAGCGGCACACGGAAATCGAGGTCGGCAACGATGGCGCCATAAAGCACCTCGTCATGGACATACACACTCCGAGCGAGCCCGAGAATCAGCGCGACCGGCATGTGGAAGCTGACGTCAGCGGAAACACTGTGCACATCACGAAACGCGACAAGACCGGCACAGTCGAGCGGCACTTCAGCACCAGCGGCGGTATCGCCATGGCGCATCTGCCGCAGATGTACAGTCTGTACGAGCTGTATTTCGCTGCTGCGCTCAAGCATGCGAAGGCGGCGAACATTGCTCCGGGGCAGCCGATCCGGATGCGCCAGTTCTACATCGATCGCGAGTTCGACAATTTCCCGCTGCACGAGGGCGTCGTGACAAAGATGCCAGGCGGTAAAGTAGAGATACGCCACGACTGGCTTGCGGGAACCGGCGAAGCAACGCTCGATTCGAGTTACCACCTGCTCAGCTATTCGGGCGCGCGCACG
>JADGQR010000016.1 GCA_017881685.1 Gemmatimonadaceae bacterium | reverse complement strand
TGAGAAGGTTCTGTCGATTGCATTCGCGATCGTTTTTGTCGGGGCGTTCCTCATGAGATTTACGGAGCCGGCAGTTCTGGTTCTCGTCGGGGCGCTGTTATGGGGCCGCTATGGAAGCCGGCGTATCCCGGCGACGACAATAACAACGATCGCGGTCGCGGCAATCATTTCGATCGCCTTGCTCGTAGCGCTCAATCGCGAAGCGATTTTCGGCAAATATTTCCTCGAGCTGAAATCGTTCGCATGGGCCGGCGAGAAACAGTCGATGCTACTGAATCTCTTTTGTCTTGCTATTCCGCAGCAGATAATTCCGGCATTCGATCTCGGCTTTTCCCATCCGCCGATTCTGGGTCGCTATCACGGACAGTTTTTCAGCACTCGGGGAGACGTTGCGTGGAGCGTGGCGGGACTTCTCATATCCATGGTTGTCGTCGCCGGTGTGTGGCGGAGCAGACGACGCTTCGCTCCCGAGATATTGATGCTCCTCACAGTCATGCCTGCGCTTGTTGTGATGATGCCGAGCACGCCGCGTTATCTGATGACGTATCAGGCCTTCTTCTGGATCTGGTTTTATGAAGGGAGCAGCTGGATAGCAGCGATGGTCCCGGCGCGAACGCAACGCCTGTCAAGAAATCTCGCGCTGGTTGCCGTTGCAGCTGCGCTCATGATCGGGCTCACGCTCGGCCTGAAATCACGCGGGCTTCTCAGTCGCCCCAGCTCACCGACGGCCGAGAATAACATTGCGAGTTACGTTCGCGGTGAAACCGGCACGTACCGGCCGCTCGAGAAATTCATGAAGACCCTGCCGCGTGATCGCGCGATTCTGATCACCATCACTTCGGCCCTTGGCAGATGGAAGGCAATCTCCGACCTCGATTACTACTTTCCCGATTCGGCGATAACAAAAATCGCGAGCACCAAAGACATGTACGTGGTGCTGGACTGCGGCTCAGCCGACATGTGTGCGACCTTCTCGCGCGCTGAGACAAAGATCAGGACTACTTTGGCTCTTTACGGAAGCTTCAGCTATCAGCTGGTTTTCGAAGCCAGCGCGAGAAAGTCTCGAGCCGAGGTTTTCCGCATCCGCCCTGCAATTGATTCGTCGGCGGAGGTGGTGGGAAAACAGAAAGGCAACCCGTGAGGATTGCCTTTCTGGAGAAACGCTTCGTCGAACATGCGCCCTCTCGGAATCGAACCGAGAACCTACTGATTAAGAGTCAGTTGCTCTAACCAATTGAGCTAAGGGCGCAGTGGGTGATGCAGTTTGGTTCGCCAGGAGGGAATCGAACCCCCGACCCACAGCTTAGAAGGCTGTTGCTCTATCCAACTGAGCTACTGGCGCAGGCAATGGCTGAATGTAATTGGGTCGATGGAGGCATTCAATCGCCGCGACGACAGTCATTGTCGCGGCGTTCGGTGGCGCTCACAGCAACCCTGAATGAGAATAACCCGTCCCGTAGAATCAGACAACGAGGCAGTCCATTTCAGCCGGGTGGTCGGTGGGGGCTGGTGTCGCTAGACGTGTCAGGCCGCCGGCCGATTCCGTGAAAGAACGGCCCGACCTTCAACATGATTCCTCTAACGAGTTCAAACCTGGAAAGCGAGTTGTACGCCCGAGCCAATGTCGCTCGTCGCGGAGCGAAGCTCTGGATCGATTCCGTCGGAATAGTCGGAGCGTTGAACTTCATCTCGAAATCCGTGTTGTCCGCAATTACTTTCGCAACCTCGCTTACGCTCATTAGAAGTGTGCCCGCGTAGTCGACACCGGATCGGGTGGTTGCATAGTTTGCCTGGAACCGCCGCGGCAACCATCCAACTCCCCAAACTCCCACGTGCGGTTCAGCCGCAAGACTAAAGCGATTTGGAGTCGATAGCGCCAACCAACCGCCGGGCGACGTCACCCGTTGAGCTTCACTCATTGCGTTGGCCACCGCATCCGGCAGGTGCTCTATGACGTCGTAGTAAATGACTGCACCCAGGCTCGCGTCCGCGAGTGGGAGCCGCAGCGCATCGGCAGCAGCCAGCTCAGGTATCCGCTGAGCGGGCATGGAGGCTTGGAGAATCGCGCGCGTGACAATCAAGAGGTCAAGCCGGTTGTCGATCCCAATGCATTCGAGGCCAAGCTCCGTAAAAGCCGCGATCGTTGCTCCCAGTCCGCAACCGACATCGAGAATTACACCGTCAATTTTTGCCAAGGGGCGTAACCACCCGTTTGCCTCCCGGCTGAGCTTCTCAAAACCATCGAGAGTGCCAGCAATTCGCTTTGCCGTGTACGAAGGGCCCCCAGTGAACTGACTTTCGCGTGCGCCAAAATAAGCGTGGATCAGAGCCTCACGATCACCTGCGGCGGGCCCTTCAACGATTGACATGGCCGTTTCTACTTGCCGTTCATCATCCGCGGATCGCTGCTCCGACGAGCGAAAATCCGGAACTCCGCCCACAACAGAGTATCGTGCGCCACACGTCTCACAGGTCAAGACCGTGCCCTGCGGCGTCAGGATTCGATGGCAAGCCGGACAGCGCCAGATCATCAGCCGCCACTCCCCGCCGCGGCCTTCAATTTCCATGGCGTCAGCATTTGTCGGATCTCTGACAGAGACAATAACGGGAGAAGAGCGATCGACCCGGCGACTTCGACTGCAATGCGCAAATAGAGGACAGGCATCGCACCTCTCGAAACCCACAAGCTCAACGCCGCGAGCAGCAACATCCCGAGCCAGAATATTGCGGTCTGCCGCGCCAGGCCGTGAATCGAATGAAAGGTCAGGAGTCGCCCAAGAGTGAGAATCAGCAAAAGGGCGTTGCCAATCACGAATGCGAGTGCAGCCCCGATGGTGCCAAGCGTTGGAATCAGCAACAGAGACGCGAGGATCGTCACAAGGTTCGCAACAAGGGTTAGAGCCGTGTATCCGTTCAGGTCATCGAATCCGATCAACAGCGCTTGGTAAACTCCCGCCATCAACAGAAGGCCTTCAGCGATCATGAATGTGCCAAGGCTCGCGCCGGCTGCGACAAACTTCGGCGAATATAGGAAGCTCAGAAAGACGCCTGGGAAAAGAACAATCGGCAGAACGCCGAGAAGAAAGAGAACTGTCAACGTTTGCGCGTAATGCGAAACCGCGGCGGCCCGATGACTCGTCGGGGTGGGACGGTTCGCGAGTGGAGTGAGGTAAAGCGCATTCGCCTGGCTCATGGCAGTTCTGACAGCGACGCCGAATCCGAACGCCGCGGCCATCAGGCCGGTTTCCGTGGCTCCGCGCTGATCGAGCATCACAATCCGCGAAATCAGATACGCCGCCGGAGAAGCAAGGGTGAGAAAATGAATTACGGTGCAGAATTTCAAAAGACCGGGCTCACGCCGAAGCACCGAAAAAGTCTCCCGACTCGCCGGCCGCTCAACTGATGCGGGTACGATGCGGCGCTGCACGTACACCATGAGAAATGCAGCGAGTCCGAAATACACCACCAGGTTTCCAGCGTATAGCCCTCGCATTCCCGCGACTCGAATGCCCGCATAGGACGAGCCGACGAGGGCGATCGCCGCGACCATCGCCATCATGCCGGCCATTCGAGAACGGTCGCAGACCGCGAGCACATTTCGCTCGAGGGCAATGATCGCAATCGCCGGAATCGAAAGCAGACCGAGGATCACCGAAACCTTGTACGGACTGAGATCGTTCGCTGGGTCGGCCATCTTCCAGGCAGCGAAAACAATTCCAGCGGACAGTGCGACGACGCTCGCAGCGATGAGCCCACTACGAAATTCGAAGTACAGAGCCGCGAATTTCTCGCTTTGCCCTGCACGGTACTTCGACAGATAACGCAGCGCGGCAAAGGGAATGCTCATCGAGCCAAGGTGAGCCAGGAAGGCTACTATCTGGTCGATGAGGCCAGTGATTCCCAGTCCCGATGGCCCGAGCATGACCGCCAGTATTTTTGTGCGGCCTAGTCCCGCGACCATCGTGAGAATCTGGACAGCGCCGAGGACGACGAGCGCCTCCAGAGGACTCGAAGGACCCGCGCTCTTCGCCTCGGCCGCTCCGGCGTCGCTCAGCTTACACTGCCCCGCGATTGTCTCTCTTCGATCTGAAGCTGCACATCCCGGAGAAAACGCTCAGCGAACATTTCGGCTGAGAATGGTCGAAATGCGTCGGACTTGAAGAAGTCGCGAGCTGCGACGCGATACCGCATGATCTCTTCACTTGTCAAAGCGCCCATGAACTCTGAGAGCTCTTCAAAACTCGCAAACTTCCGCACGTCGACAAAACAATCTGACGGAACCCAGTCGTTGACGTCGGGTGCGCCGAGATAGAGTGGGATGGCACCTGCCCTGAAGCAGTCGAAGATTTTCTCGGTAATCCATCCCGGAAGTATCTGGTTCTCGAAACAGACGACAAATTGCGCTCTGCTGTAGGCCTCATATTTGTCGGCAAGAGGCCCGCGCCGTGATTTTCGTACGGCAGCCGCGGCGTCAGGTGAGAGCCCGGACTGGTTGTCCCATCCCTTGCCCCACAGGTCGAAATCCCCAGCCTCTGAAAAATGTTCGATGGCTCGAATTCGGTCATCGAACAGATCGCCTTCCATCGGAACGCCTCGCCTGTTGCTGCAGACGAAGAGAACGCCGTGTCGGTCTGTCCGCGACCAGTACCGGTCCGTCACGTCACTGAACGGGGAAGGTATCCGGAAAGGTCTGACGCTGAATCTTCCTGTTGTGTATTTGTTGAGCGTTTGGGTGTCAGCCCACGAATACACGCTGCGAAAGTGTTCCGAGAGCTCAGGAAGCATGGCGTACATCTTCGGAGCGTACATCACCGTCTCGAACATGTAGAACGAATTGAGCAAGGCTCCTTTTTTTCGCAGAACCTTCTCGAATCGATCGTGAATTCCGAAAGAGGAATACACGATCGTGCTTCGTCCCAACTCCTTTTCGCCCAAGTAATCGGCGGTGTCGATTTTGATGCCGTGCTCCTCGAGGAGTGACCGGAGGATTAGCCACGGCCTCAGTGATCCGTCGCGGTTCCACTTCGAGTGTGTATCAAAAAGCCCATTGCCGAGAAAGTGGTATGAGAAGGGATCCACAAAGACCTGCACGTTTCGCGGAGCAAGCAACGCGCTTGCATTCGCTTTCCGGTCTGTTTCGCTGTTGTCGTCCAGCGACCAGCAGACGGACTCCGGCACGGGCTTGAGATCAGGAGGCATCCGGCGCCTGAACCGCGACCAGTAAACCGCTCTACGGGCGAATTGACCCGCACCGAGACGTGCTGCGGCATCGACCAGCGCTTTCAAGATGAGCACCCTGGCGACGGGGCGAAACCCGACTGAGCGAAGGAAGGGACGCACCAGGGACGCGCCAAGGATCGCGCGTGCTCTTACCGGATCGCCAAGCACGAGGGCATTGGCGGCACGTTCGGTTTCATCTTTCGCTTCCCAGAAGCGGTACATCGTCAGGGCGTCCGGAGTCACGCTGTCGCGAACGCCGGGCTGCGACAGGTGATAGTCCATCATCCTGAAGAAAGGCTCGCGAGTGGTACGAGTGTTGTGGAAACGCCGCGACCATTGTGCCGGATGGAACCGATAGCCAAACAGGTGGTCGCGGACCAGCCCGATTGGCGCCGATCTCACCATCCGCAGCCACATTTCACCGTCTGCCTGCGCTCCGTAACCGTCCAGGTCGAAGCCGCCGACAAGATCAAAGACACTCCGACGCAGCATCGCCGACGGCGTGGAGAGAAGAATGTTCTTGTAGCGAAGCGTAACTTCGGTCAGAGTGCCACAATCGAATCGCGTGACGCCGTCGAGCTCGGGTGGAAGCTTGATCTCTCCCGTAACGTTGCCGTCCGGATCGAGAAACCTTGGGAGCGAAAAAACCGCGCCGACATCGCGATGTTTCTTGAGATACGCAGCCTCACGCTCGACGATCGTAGCATCGTAGACATCGTCGGCGTGGTAAATGGCGACGAATTCGCCAATGGTTTGACGAATCACCCAATTCAGCTCCGCGAAATCACGGCCCGCTGACGCAGGGGGGCGCACGACACGAACGCGCGGATCACGAGCCGCAAACTCCGCCGCAATCCTTGGCGTCTCATCGGTGGAGCAAGCGTCGCAGATGAGAACTTCAACAAGCGGATGAGTCTGACGAAGAATGCTCTCGATTGAAGCAGCGAGGTAGCGCTCTCCATTCAGCACTGGTACGCAAACCGACACAGTCCTTCCGCCCGCGTTCTCTATTTCTTCGCTTGCCTCAGCCAAGCTCGGGGCCCTGTGTTAGGCTTTTGGAGCCCATCCCGGGCGCGGCAACAATGCGGGCGCTGGCCACCTGTGAAGAAACCCACGCGTAAGTCTCGGGAATTCCGACCGACAACGGGATCTTCGGAGCCCAGCCCAGCGATTCAATCCGATCGTTGCTGAAATTCCGGGATAGGACGCCGACCGGTCCGGCAATGTGGCGTGCCTCGATGTGCTTGCCCGACGCCGCGGCGACGATCGACAGAAGCTCGTCGACGGA